>SKYA01000190.1 GCA_007128135.1 Paracoccaceae bacterium
CCATCGGCGCGATGATGACCCGCGCGCCGTCCTGCTCGACCACCTCCTCGTGGTCGCGCACCTCCTGCGCGGTCTCCATCGTGTATTCCATGCCCGCGCAGCCGCCCTTCTTGACGCCGACGCGCAGACCCTGCGCGCCCTCGCGCTCCATCAGGCGGCGGATCTGGCGCACGGCCGCCGGAGTGAGCATGACAGGGGATTTTCCGGGTATTGCAAACATCTCAGAGTCCTTGTTGTGCCGCTTTCGGCGCGATCACGCGCGCCGGGTTGCCTGCCACTGTCGTGCCTGCCGCCACGTCGCGGGTGACGACCGCGCCCGCACCGATCACCGCGCCGTCGCCCACGGTCACTCCGGGCAGAAGGATCGCGCCGCCGCCTATCCAGACATCCGCTCCCAGTGTGATTGGGCGCCCCCATTCCAGCCCCTGCGCGCGCTCGGCACCCGCGCGCGGGTGATCTGCGGTCAGGATCTGCACATTCGGCCCGATCTGCGTGCGCGCGCCGATCCGCACCGCGCAGACATCCAGGATCACACAGCCGAAATTGACAAAGCAGCCTTCGGCGAAATGGATCTGCGTGCCATAATCGACCTGGAAGGGCGGGCGGATGACCGCCCCGTTCCAGGTGCCCAGCAGTTCGGTCAGGATCGTCGCGCGCTCGGGGTCGTCCATGATCGTCCGGTTATAGGCGCGCATCAGGTCCTGCGCGCGCCTGCGCTGTGCCCTGAGGGCTGCGCAGCCCGGGTCATAGGGCGCGCCCGCAAGCATCTTGTCGCGTTCGGACAGAACACCATCCATCACATGAACCCCAGTTCCAGCCGCGCCTCGTCGGACATCATGTCCATGCCCCATTGCGGGTCGAAGGTCATCTCGACCTCGACCGACTGCACGCCGGGCACCGCGCCCACGGCATCCGACACCCAGCCCGGCATCTCGCCCGCGACCGGGCAGCCGGGCGCAGTCAGGGTCATGACGATACCCACTTCCCCCGCGTCCGAGATGGTGACCGTGTAGATCAGCCCGAGGTCGAAGATATTGACGGGGATTTCCGGGTCATAGACCGACTTGCACGCCTCGACGACCGGCTCGTAGAGCGGATGATCGGTGCTCGAGGGCTTGATCAGCAGATCGCCTTCTTCGGGTTTGCTCATGTCGGCCCCCTGTCCAGACGCGCGCAGAAGGGCTGCGCGCCAATACCTGAGCAGTTATATAAGAATTATCCCGGCCCCGTCCAGTGCCCCTGCCCGCCTCGGTGCTCAGAGCACATAGCGGCTCAGATCGGCGGAGCGCGAGAGATCGCCGATATGCTGCTCGACAAAGGTGGCGTCGATCTCGACGCGCGCGCCGGAACGGTCGGGAGCGTGGAAGGACAGCTCCTCGAAGACGCGCTCCATCACGGTATAGAGCCTGCGCGCGCCGATATTCTCGACCGCCTGGTTCACATCGGCGGCAATCCGGGCCAGCGCGGCAATCCCGTCGTCGGTAAAGCTGACCGTGACCTCCTCCGTCGCCATCAGCGCCGTGTACTGGCGGGTCAGGGCATTGTCGGTCTCGGTCAGGATGCGCACGAAATCGCCCTCGGTGAGCGCGCGCAACTCCACCCGGATCGGCAGGCGGCCCTGCAATTCGGGCAGCAGGTCCGAGGGCTTGGCGATGTGGAACGCCCCCGAGGCAATGAACAGGATATGATCGGTCTTGACCGGTCCGTGCTTCGTGCTGACGGTCGTGCCCTCGATCAGCGGCAGCAGGTCGCGCTGCACGCCTTCGCGGCTGACATCGGCCCCGCGTGCATCCGCGCGCGCGCAGACCTTGTCGATCTCGTCCAGAAACACGATGCCGTTCTGCTCGACAGCTTCAAGCGCTGCGGCCTTCACGGCCTCGTCATCCAGCAGCTTGTCGGCTTCCTCGGCGATCAGCAGATCATGGCTCTCCAGAACCGTGACCTTCTTGCGCGTCTTGCGCCCGCCAAAGGCCTTGCCGAAAATCTCGCCCAAATTCATCATCTGCCCCGCGCCCGGCTGGCCCGGTATCTCGAACATGCCGCCCATCGGGTTCGAGGTATCGGCAAGCTCGATCTCGATCTCGGTATCGTCCAGCTCTCCGGCCAGCAGCTTGCGGCGGAACATCTCGCGCGTGCCTTCGCGCGCGCCCTCCCCGGCAAGGGCCGCGATGACACGATCCTCGGCCGCCTTGTGCGCACGGGCCTTGACCTCTTCGCGCATATGCTCGCGGGTCATCAGGATGGCACTGTCCACAAGGTCGCGGATGATCTGCTCGACATCG
This sequence comes from Paracoccaceae bacterium, assembly GCA_007128135.1. Taxonomy (GTDB): domain Bacteria; phylum Pseudomonadota; class Alphaproteobacteria; order Rhodobacterales; family Rhodobacteraceae; genus Roseinatronobacter. The sequence goes on from SKYA01000190.1 coordinate 2,283, forward strand.
CGGCCGACATAGCCCACTTCGGTAAATTTCGTGGCCTCGACCTTGAGGAAGGGCGCGCGCGCCAGTTTCGCCAGCCGCCGGCTGATCTCGGTCTTGCCGACGCCGGTGGGGCCGATCATGAGAATGTTCTTCGGATAGACCTCTTCCTGCAGGTCGCTGGGCAGCTGCTTGCGCCGCCAGCGGTTGCGCAGCGCCACGGCCACCGCCCGTTTGGCCTCTTTCTGGCCGATGATGAAGCGGTCCAGTTCGCTGACAATCTCGCGCGGGGTGAGGTCGGTCATGGGGTGTCCCTTCTTGATCTGGCGCAGAGATAGAGGTTGCAGGGGCGGAATTGAAGGGGTTGCGATCTGTATGGGCGTTATGTATATACAGAACTGGGCAGAACGGCGCGCACCGATGAACGAAAGCACTGTCAAGACCTATACACCGGCGCAATCCGCCAGATGACATCCCGCACTGACCGGAACCGCCTGCGCCGTGACGAGGTATCGGGGCTGCAACCCGGACAGGACGAATTCGAAGTGGACTGGGCCCGCGCCACCCTCGTCACACCAGAGCCGAAAAAAGCGATCTCGCTGCGCGTCGACCCCGATGTGCTGGAGTTCTTCAAGTCGCAAGGCCCCGGCTACCAGACCCGCATCAACGCGGTCCTGCGCGCCTGGATGGAGGCCCAGATCAAGCGGTGATCAGGCGCTGATCGTCTCCACCGTCAGGTTGCCATTGGTATAGACGCAGATATCGGCGGCAATCGCCATGGCCTGCCGCGCGACATCTTCCGCCGACAGATCCGACACCATCAGCCCGCGCGCCGCCGCCAGCGCGAAATTCCCGCCCGAGCCGATGGCGGCCACGTCATGCTCGGGCTCCAGCACATCGCCCGCCCCCGTGATCACGAATAGATCGCGCCCGTCGGTCACGATCAGCATGGCTTCCAGCTTCTGCAGATACTTGTCGGTGCGCCAGTCCTTGGCCAGTTCGACACTGGCGCGCGCCAGCTGCCCCGGGCTCGCCTCCAGCTTGGCTTCCAGCCGCTCGAGCAGCGTGAAGGCATCCGCCGTCGAGCCGGCGAAGCCCGCCACCACCTCATGCCCGCCGGGCGCGAGCCTGCGCACCTTGCGCGCAGAGCCCTTGATGACGGTCTGGCCCAGCGACACCTGCCCGTCACCCGCCACCACGACCGTGTCACCACGGCGCACCGCGATGATGGTGGTCCCATGCCAGCCGGGAAAATCGCTCACCCTGCCCTCTTCATCTTGCCCCAAATACTCCCGCCGGAGGCGCAGCTCGCCTCCCGGCAGAAGGCCGAAGGGGCGCGCAACCCGCACGCCCCCGCAAGATCATACCGCGCCGTCGATCCAGCTCTGCAACGCCGATTTGGGCGCCGCGCCGACCTTGTTCGACACCACCTGCCCGTCCTTGAACAGGAACAGCGCCGGAATCCCGCGGATGCCCATCGAGGCGGCCGTGTTGGGGTTCTCGTCGACATTGACCTTGGCAATCTTCACCCGGCCTGCATACTCGGCCGAGAGTTCCTCCAGCGCGGGGCCGATCTGCTTGCAGGGGCCGCACCATTCGGCCCAGAAATCGACCACCACGGGGATGTCGGACTGGCGCACTTCGGCGTCAAAAGAGGAATCGGTGACAGCAATCGTGGGCATGGGCCCCTCCACTCAGGTTCTCGTTCCCGCCCTACCTATGCCCGTCGCGCGCCGGATTCAAGCGCCGCGCGTTCAAGCGCGGCATCAAGCAGCGCGGGCGGCAGATCCATCAGCTCTGCCGTCACTGTCCAGAGCAGCGCCACCCGGACCGGACGCCCCGGACAGACTTGTGCCAGCAACACGCGATAGGCCGCCATCTGGCGCAAAAGGCCCTCGGGCACATCTTCGGGCCGCGCCGGGATGACGCGGTTGGACTTGTAATCGACCGCCAGCACATCGTGCGGGCCGAACACGAGCCGGTCGATCACCCCGTGGAAGGCCTGCCCGAAGAGCGTACCGGTGATCTCGGCCTCGGCCAGCGTTCCGGGGGCGAACAGTTTTGCAAGCGACGGCGCGGCAAGCACGGCCTCGGCCTCGGCCAGAAGCGCATCGGGATCGGCTGGCGCACCGGCCTCGCTGACGGCCAGCAGGTTGCGGGCGTGCGCGGCGCGCGTTGCTGCGGGCCAGTGCGGCAGGTGTTCGAGCAGCAGGTGCAGCCGCGTGCCGCGCAGCACGGCCTCCTCGGCGCTCTCGCCCGCCTCGCCCGGCAGCGCCTTGGCCCCTCCCAGTTGCGAGGGCGACAGCAGGGGCGGGGCCTCGGGTGGCGCGGGCGCAGGCGCGCGCA
>SKYA01000117.1 GCA_007128135.1 Paracoccaceae bacterium
CTCCCGTGTCAGCCGCCGGACCTCCTCGACCCCGATCTTCTGCCCGGGGCGCAGGCGGCGCAACGTATGGATGGTCACTCCGAAATTCGTGGCCCCGCCCGGATCGTCAGGGTCATTCACGAAACCGCCTTCGCGGGCGACGATCTCTTCGGCCAGTTTGCGCACGGTCTTCATCTGTCACACCTCGGGACAAGAGCGATTGACCCCGAACCCTGCCAGAAGGGGACCAAAGCCCCGCTAACAAGGCGCGCGTTGCGCCGTAGGGTGTGTGGTTCTGTGGCGAAGCCACAGGTTCACGCACCCCGGGCGGTGCCCGCTTGCCGACCTGAACGACCAGCACATCACACCCCGCACGCATTTTGCCGCAGAGGCAGTGCTTGAACCGGGGCGGCGCAGCGACTAGCTTGCGGCGCGACGAGACAGGAGCCCCCGATGGCACGGCACAGAGCGATTTTCGAGGACGTGGGCAAGGACAGCAAGCCCGACCCCGCCCCCCGGCCCGGCGGCATCGACCGCGCCCGCACGGCCGCGCGCGGCGCCATCCGGCTCTGGCTGCTCTCGCTCTTCGCGCTGGTCTGCGTGATGATCGTCGTGGGTGGCATGACGCGGCTCACCGACAGCGGGCTCTCGATCACCGAATGGCGCCCGGTCACCGGCGCGATTCCGCCCTACACGGCCGGGATGTGGGCCGAGGAATTCGAGAAATACCGCCAGATCGACCAGTATCAGATCATGAACCGGGGCATGAGCCTGGAGGAGTTCAAGGTCATCTACTGGTGGGAATGGGGCCACCGCCAGCTTGGCCGCGTGATCGGGCTGGTCTGGGCGGTGGGCTTCCTGGCCTTCTGGCTCGGCAGGCGCATCCCGTCAGGCTGGACCCCGCGCCTGCTGCTGCTGGGCGGGCTTGGCGGCCTGCAGGGCGCGATCGGCTGGTGGATGGTGGCCTCGGGCCTGACCGAGGGCATGGTCACCGTCGCCTCCTACCGGCTGGCCACCCATCTGGGGCTGGCCTTCGTCATTCTCGGCCTGATCGCCTGGTATGCCTTCCTGCTCAACCGCTCCGAGGCCGAACTGCTCGCCGCGCGTCGTGCGCGCGAGGGCAGGCTGGCCGCGCTCTCGACCGGGCTGATGCATCTCGCCTTCCTGCAGATCCTGATTGGTGCACTCGTGGCCGGCATCGATGCCGGGCGCAGTTATATCGACTGGCCGCTGATGCATGGCGTGCTCATCCCGCCCGAGATGTTCGACATGCGACCGCTCTGGGTCAATCTCTTTGAGAACCCCGCCACCACGCAGTTCCTGCATCGCAAGCTGGGCTATCTGCTTGGCCTGGTCGCGCTGGTCGTCTGGCTTGCGGGGCACCGCTCCAGCCACTCGGCCACCCGCGCGGCGGCACATGCCATGATCCTCGTGATGGCTGCGCAGGTGGTCCTGGGCATCGTCACCGTGATCCATGCTGCGCCCTGGCAGCTGGGCATCGCCCACCAGGCGATTGCGGTGGTGCTGTGGGTGCTCGTCATCCGCCTAAGGCATCTGGCGCAGTTTCCGCGATTTGACACATTGCGCCCGAAAGGAGCCAAAGCATGAGCGCCTTTAGCGAGTTGATGACCCATGCCCGCCAGACCGAGGCGCTGGCCCAGATCGCGGGGCGGCTGGGATGGGACCAGCAGACCGTCATGCCGCGCGGCGCGAATGCGCAGCGCTCCGAGGAAATGGCCGCGCTCGAAGAGGTGCTGCACGCCCGCCGCACCGATCCGCGCATCGGCGAATGGCTCGCCGAGGCCGAACCTGCCGACGAGGTGGCCGAGGCCAATCTGCGCGAGATCGCGCGCGCCTATGCCCGCAACACCCGCGTGCCCGCACGGCTGGCCGCCGAGCTTGCACGGCTTACGCCGCTCTCGCAAAGCGCATGGGAAGAGGCGCGACTGGCAGGTGATGTCGCTTCCTTCCTGCCCTGGCTGAAACGGATGATCGCGCTGCGCCGCGAGGAGGGGCAGGCCGTCGCCGATGGCGGCGACCCCTATGATGCGCTGATGGCCGATTACGAACCGCAGACCGATTCCGCGACAGTCGCCGCCACCTTTGCCCGGATGCGCCCGCGCCTGGTCGCGCTGCGCGAGGCCGTGCTGGGCGCGGACAGCCCGCCCGCGCTGACCGGGCATTTCCCGCAAGAGGGACAGTTGCGCGTCGCGCGCCGTCTGGCCGGGCATTTCGGCTATGATTTCACCCGCGGGCGGATCGACCTTGCGGTGCATCCCTTTTCTTCCGGCTCGGGCACCGATGTGCGCATCACCACCCGCGTCGCGGTGGAGGAACCCTTCAACTGCTTCTATTCCACCATCCACGAGATCGGCCACGCGGCCTACGAGCAGGGCGTGGACGCCGCGCACCTGCTGACCCCGATCGGGCGCGGCGTGTCGATGGGGGTGCATGAAAGCCAGAGCCGCATCTATGAAAACCAGCTCGGTCGCTCGCGCGCCTTCACCGGCTGGCTCCATGAGGCAATGGTGCAGGAATTCGGCGCGCTCAGCGCACGCGATGCCGATGCCTTCCATGCTGCGGTGAACCGCGTCGACAAGGGGTATATCCGTACCGAATCGGACGAGGTGCAGTACAACCTGCACATCATGCTGCGCTTTGACCTCGAGCGCGCGCTGATCCGCGGCCAGTTCGAGGCCGAGGATATCGAGGAAGCCTGGAACACGCGCTTCGCGTCGGATTTCGGCTATCCGGTCGATCAGCCCGCGCATGGCGTATTGCAGGATGTGCACTGGTCGGTGGGGCTGTTCGGCTATTTCCCGACCTATGCGCTGGGCAATATCTATGCCGGCTGCCTGCACCGGGCGCTGCGTGCCGACCTGCCGGATCTGGATGCGCAACTCGCGCAGGGCGATACCTCGGCGGCCACGGGCTGGCTGAGGGAAAAACTGCAACGTTTCGGCGCGCTGCGCGCCCCCCGCGCGACCATCGCCCATGCCTGCGGCTTCGAGCCGGATGAGGAGCCGCTGCTGAACTATCTGGAAACAAAGTTCTCCGAACTCTACCAGCTCTGACCCCGACCCCGCCGCGCGCCCGGCACAAGGTAGGGTGGTGTGGTTCTGCCCCGGCAGGGGCAGGTTCACCCACCCGGGTCGCCCTGCACTGCGTGCCGGGGCAGATGCAGCACCGCCCGCAACCCGCCCAGCGCGGGGCTTTCCTCCAGTCGCAGGGTGCCGCCATGGCTGCGCGTCACCTCGGCAGCGATCGCCAGGCCCAGCCCGACCCCGCCACTTGTCGCCCCGCGTGCGGCATCGAGCCGCACGAAGGGTTCGATGGCCCGTGCGCGATCCTCGGGCGCGATGCCGGGGCCGTCATCCTCGACCGTGATCGCGGTTCCGACCCCCGCGCAGTCGAGACCTATCACGACCCTGTTGCCATGGCGCAGCGCATTGCTGATCAGATTGTCGAGCGCACGGGTGATCTGGCCGGGTTGCAGTGCGCACGGGCGGGGGGGGGGCGGGCAGGGGATCAGTTCGACCGGATGCCCCGCCGCACGGTAGCGCTCGACCAGATCCGTCACCAGGACGGCCAGATCGACCTCGGCCAGCGGCTCGGCGATCTGGCCCCGCGTATAGTCGAGAAACCCCTCCAGCCGCGCCTCGAGATCGTCGATCTCGGTCTCGAGCGCCACGCGGTCCTCGCTCACGTCCATCATCGACAGGATCAGGCGCATCCGGGTCAGCGGCGTGCGCATGTCATGGCTCACCCCCGAGAGCATGATGCGCTGCTGCCTGCGCTGACGCTCCAGCCGGTTGCGCATGTCGAGAAAGGCCTGTCCTGCGGCACGCATCTCGCGCGCGCCCGAGGCGCGGAAGGGCAGGCTCTCACCTCGCCCGTAGGCTTCGGCAGCGGCGCCCAGGCGACGGATGGGACGGATTTGCAGGCGCAGGAACTGAAAGGCGATCAGTGTCATCACGACCGAGGCAAGGAACACGATGACCAGCAGCTGATGCGGGTTCGAGGTGGTCACCAGCCCTCGTTGCAGGCGCATCTCGATCAGCCCGTGGCGCGAATCGAGCCAGAGCCGCACCTGCCTGCGCTCCTGCATCAGGTCGGCCATGCGGAACCTCGACAATTCGGCATCGAGCACGCGCAGGATCTCGCGTCCGGCAATATCGAGCCGCGCGACCCGGGATGTGTCGAAGGGCGGGGCCGGAGCGCCGAGGCCGATATCGATCTCGAGATAGGCGATCAGGTCGGCCATATCGGCAAGCACCTCTTGCGGCCTGTCGCTGGCCTCGATCCGGTCCGACAGGAAGCGGATGTCGCGCAGGACATTGGTGGTCATCTGCGCCGTGACGCGTTCGTAATGGCGCTGGATGAAGACGACCGACAGCACGATCTGGATGACGATGATCGGCACGATCAGGATCAGGACGGCGCGCCCGTAGAAACTGGCCGGAAAGAAGGTCTTGAGGGAAAGCCGTCGCATGGGGCGAGATTAGGCGCAGTTGCGCAGGCCCACAAGCGCCGTTGCGCGGCGCCCGCCCTGCCCCGTACCGGC
>SKYA01000214.1 GCA_007128135.1 Paracoccaceae bacterium
CTTGCGCTGCATGAGCGCGGCCAGCGCGGTCGGCACAGTGATCATGAAGGTCACGCCCAGCGCTCGACCAGTTTCCAGAAATTGTCGAACACGCCGTCGCCGCGGTAGCCTCGGGGGGTTGGAAAGACCACATGCGCGCCTGACATGAGGCAGCACATCAGGATCGGATAGGCGGCGAAGACATGGAACAGCGGCAGCGGGCAAAGCAGCACGTCCTTCTCGGTGAACAGGATCTCTGCCCCCAGCCAGCCATTGTAGAGCATGCCCGAATAGCGGTGCTGCGCGATCTTGGGCATGCCCGTGGTGCCGCCGGTATGGAAAAAGGCCGCGACGCGGTCTGACTGCGGGGCGTCGAATGTCAGCGCGTCCGAACGCTGGCGCGCCAGTTCGCGGTGGAAGTCGAGCACGCGCGCCTTGTGTGCGACTTGCACCGGAGGCCGGATCAGCGGTACGATCCAGCTTTTCGGCGGGCTGAGATGAGGCAGCAGGTCCAGTTCCAGAACCGTCCTGACATCAGGGGCCAGCGCCACGGCCTGAGCAACTTTCTGCGCCACATCGGCTTTCGGAAAGGCGCGCAGCGTGACCACCACCTTCGCGCCGGTCTCGCGCAGGAGTGCCGCGATCTTCTCGGGTACGAGCATCGGGTTGATCGGGCTGACGCGCCCTGCCGTCATGCCTCCGAGCAGCGTGATCGCGGTCTCGTTCAGCGTGGGCAGGACATAGGCGACCGTGTCCTGCTCATTGAGTCCGAGGCTGCGAAACAGGTTCGCCGCCTGGGTGACGCGCGCCAGAAGCTCGGACCATGTCAGCGTCTGCGCCCTGGCGCCGGGGGTCGAGAACATCTGGAACGAGATCGCCGGGCGGCTGCCATGGCGCGCGGCTGTCTGTTGCAGCGCCGCATGGACTGTGACGGGGATATTGCGTGCCTGCCATGGGGTCTCGGCCTCGATCGCGCTCAGATCTGCATTGGTGCTGAACTCTCGCATGGCGGGGCTTCCTCTCGTCCGTACTGCGATCAGACCATTGAATAGGCTCCCGGGCAAGCCGTCGCAGGCGGGGCGCTGCGGGGCAGTGAGGATTTGCAGCAGGAAAACGAGGGTCGGGGTCAGGCCTCGCGGGGTCGCAGGGCGAGCCAGATCAGCGCGGCACCAGCCAGCACGAGAAAGGGCAGCATGGCGAGATTGACCATCTGCCAGCCGGTTTCGGTGGTGGAGCCCGCGCAGTTCATCAGCGTGCCGGAACTGAGCGAGGCGAGGAAAACCCCGCCGAAGACGATCATGTCGTTGAGCCCCTGCACCCGGCCGCGTTCCTCGGTGCTGTAAGCGGCGGTCAGCATGGCGGTTGCGCCGATGAAGCCGAAATTCCAGCCGATGCCGAGCAGGATGAGGGCAAGGTAGAACTGGGTGAGTTCCACCCCCGAGATCGCCACGGCCCCGGCGGCGGCAAGGATCGCAAGCCCGGTGCCGACAATCATGCGCGCGCCGAACCGGGCGATCAGATGACCGGTAAAGAAAGAGGGCGCATACATCGCCAAAACATGGGCCGAGACGATATTCGCTGCATCCGATGTGGCAAAGCCGCAGCCCACCACTGCAAGCGGGGTCGAGGTCATCACGAGGTTCATCAGCGCATAGGAGACCGTACCGCAGATGATCGCAACGGCAATGACCGGGCTTTTCAGCAATTCGAGCCGCGGGCGGCCCCGCGGCGCGCTGCTGTCGGGCCTTGCCGGTGTGGGGATGTCCAGCAGGCTGAGCAGCGCGATGCCACCGATATTGAGAGCGATCACGCCCAGATAGGTGGCGAGAAAGGGGATCGGCATTGCCTCGGCCGTGAAGGAAACGAGTTGCGGGCCGAGAATGGCCGACAGTAGCCCGCCCGCCATCACGTAGGAAATGGCCTTGGGGCGAAACTCCGGGCTGGCGGTATCGGTCGCGGCGAAACGGAAGAAGCCATTTGCGGACATGTAGATGCCGGTCAGCAGCGAGCCTGCGAGAAACAGGGTGAAGGAGCCAAGCATCAGCGCATAGGCGCTGATGCCCGCACCGACAGCGCCTGCGCCGCAGGCAAACCAGAAACCCGCGCGCCGCCCGTAGGCCTGCATGAAGCCCGAAAGCGGCGTTGCCGCCAGCATCGAGCCGAGCACGATCATCGAGATGGGCAACGTTGCCCAGCAGGGATTGGGCGCCAGCATCTGCCCGGCCAGCCCGCCGATGATGAACATCACCGGCAGTTGCGCGCCCACCACCGCCTGCGCGGCGACAAGAACCAGCACATTGCGCCAGGCGCGGGTATCATCGGGGGTTGCAACCATATTGCTCATGCGGGCAGGGTTAGCGCGACTGCAGGGTGAAAGAAAGAGGCGTTTTACATGTGCAGCAATCGGACGCAGCGGTGAGCGTCGGGCGTATCCTGGTCTCGGAGGGTTGCATGGCCGAGGGCTGCGCGTGGCTCGCAAGGGCCGAGCCGCGCTTTGCCCGGGCGCTTGACATGACGGGCCTGCCACCCTTGCGGCGCAGGCCGGATGGCTTCGAGCATCTTCTGGCCGCGATCGTCAGCCAGCAGGTCAGCACGCATGCGGCCCGCGCCATCTGGGGGCGGATGGAGGCGGCAGGGCTGACCACGCCCGAGGCTGTGCTGGCAGCAGATGATCTGGTGCTGCGCGCGCCCGGCCTGTCGGTGCAGAAGATGCGCTATGCGCGCGCGCTGGCCGCGGCGGGCATCGATTTCGAAGCGCTGCGCGCACTGCCCGATGACGAGGTCGTGCGCGTGCTGGTCGCCGTGCCGGGTATCGGACGCTGGACGGCCGAGATCTATGCGATGTTCAGCCTTGGACGGGCAGATGTCTTTGCGCCGGCCGATCTTGCCTTGCAGGAATCGGCGCGGCGACTCTTTGCGCTGGAGGAGCGCCCGCGCGAGGCTGCGTTGCGGCGCATGGCCGAGGCATGGTCACCGTGGCGGACCGTTGCAGCGGGGCTGCTCTGGGCGTATTACCGCGTCGAAACCGACAGGGAAGGGGTGACATGACACGCAAGCTGAATTCGGGCCGCAGGGGGCCGCACTCGGGGCACAAGCCGTCGTCTGCGGTGGTGTTCCTGCATGGCTATGGCGCGGACGGGGCAGATCTGCTAGGGCTGGCCGACCCGCTGGGCCCGCATCTGCCCAATACCGTCTTCTTTGCGCCTGACGCGCCCGAGAGATGTTCGGGCAACCCTTTCGGCTATCAGTGGTTCCCCATTCCCTGGCTCGACGGGTCGAGCGAGGAGCAGGCGCTGGCCGGGCTGGCACAGGCCAGCGACGACCTGAACGCCTTTCTCGATCAGGTGCTGTCCGATGAGGGGCTTGTGCCGGGTGCTCTGGCACTGGTCGGCTTCTCGCAGGGGACCATGACAAGCCTGCATGTGGCGCCCCGCCGCCCGGCGCCGCTCGCAGGGCTGGTCGGGTTCTCCGGGCGGCTGATGCAACCCGAACGGCTGGAGTCCGAGACTGTCTCGCGCCTGCCGGTGTTGCTGGTCCACGGCGATCAGGACGAGGTGGTGCCTCTCGCCTCGCTGCCCGAGGCCGCCGATGCGCTGGTGGCTGCCGGCTTCGAGACCTACAGCCATGTCTCGAAGGGCACAGGCCATGGCATTGCCCATGACGGGCTGTCGCTGGCGCTGTCCTTCCTGCGCGAGAAACTGCCCGCATAGACCACAGGCCCTGCGCAAGACCGCGCCACCGACCGGACCTATCCCCACACACCCGCCGGGAAGGGCGTTTCGGTTTGCGCCGGGCGTCGCTTTCAGACGTCGATGCGACGTGTCGGGTGCTGCCTTGCAGCAAAGTCCGTGGGAATGGGAAAGAGGGAGGACTCAGCCGAAAAGGCAGGTGGTCGATCATGGGCAAGGTGTTCTCTGGCGTCTGGCCGCTGATGCTTGGCATCCTTCTGATCATGCTGGGCAACGGGTTGCATTTCACGCTGATCGGCGTGCGCGGCGGCCTGGAGGGGTTTTCGACCACGGCCCTCGCCATCGTCACCTCGGGATATTTCATCGGCTTTCTGTCCGGGGCGCGCCTGACGCCACTGCTGATCCGCAATGTGGGACATGTCCGCGTCTTTGCGGCGCTGGGCAGCTTCATGTCGGCGGCGCTGATTGCCTTTCCGCTGCTGATCGAGCCCATAAGCTGGACATTTCTGCGCATTCTGATCGGGTTCTGCATGTCGGGGATATATGTCACGGCGGAAAGCTGGCTGAACAATGCCGCCACCAACGAGACGCGGGGCAAGGTGCTTTCGGCCTACATGATCATGCAGACACTGGGGCTGATCGGCGCCCAGGGGCTGCTGACCCTTGGCGACGAGACCACATCGACCCTGTTCATCGGCGCCTCGATCATGGTCTCGCTGGCCTTTGCCCCGATCCTGCTGGCCGCGACGCCCGTTCCCGCTGCCGAGATCACGCGCGCCATGTCCCTGCGACAACTTTTCACCCGCGCGCCGCTCTCGACCATCGGCATCTTCCTTCTGGGCGGCATCTATGCCACGCAAACGGGCATGGGGGCGGTCTTTGGTGGCCAGATCGGGATGTCGGCGGCGCAGGTCGCGCTGTTCGTGGCGGCGCTGTTCACGGGCGCGCTGGTGTTTCAGTTTCCGATCGGCTGGGTCTCGGACCGGGTGGACCGCCGATGGCTGGTCTTTTCCTGCGCGCTGGCGGGGCTGGTGTTCTGCCTTGGCGGCTGGGTCGCGCAGGAGGTGCAATGGGGCCTGCTGGCTGCGGCCTTTCTGGCCGGGGCCGTCACGACACCGCTCTATGCGCTGTTTCTTGCCCATGCCAATGACTGGCTGGCGCAGGATGAGATGTCCGCAGCCTCGGGCGGGCTGGTGTTCACGTTCGGGCTGGGCGCGATTCTGGGGCCGCTGGCAACAGGCTGGGCGATGGCGGATTTCGGTCCCTTTGCCTTCTGGCTTGTCATGTCCGCGACCTTCTCGGTGATCGCGCTCTATGCGCTCTGGCGCATGACGCGTCGCGCCGGAACTCCCGCCGAGGAGACCGAGAGCTATGTTGCGGTTCTGCCCTCGACATCGGCTGTTGTCGTGCAGGCGGCGGTGGAATGGTCTGCGGAACAGGCCGACAACGAGCGCGAGGCAGAGGCCGAGCGTGCGCTGTCAGAGCTTGACGGCGACCAGACGCAGGGGACGCGATAGCCCGGGCACGCCCATCGTGAACAATTGCGCCGCCACCGCCGCGCGTCCCGTGGATGCGCCCGGATCCTGAACCTTTGATTCCGAAAACAGCGCCTCGCTTCAGTGCTCTCTGACCACCGCTTGTCACCTGTCTGTCGCGAAATCTGTCTAGCATGCGCGCTGCGACATCTGGTGCGTTCGAAAAGCTTGCCAGATGGTTTTCGCAATATATAGTGCGAACACAAGTGATGCTGTGGCGCAGCATCCTGTCGGCCCGTCGCGGGTGCGTGAGTCAGGGCGCCCGCAGGGCCAGCCAGATCGGAGGCGGCACCTGATGGATGGTGATTTCAGAACCGAATTCGTGCGCGACCCTGTCGGACTGCGCCACTACCCCGCGCTTGTGCTCAACGCGGATTACCGCCCGCTGTCCTATTATCCGCTCTCGCTCTGGCCATGGCAGGATGCGATCAAGGCGGTGTTTCTCGACCGTGTGGATATCCTGGCCGAATATGACCATGTCGTGCGCAGCCAGCATATGGAGATTCGCGTGCCTTCGGTGGTGGTGCTGCGCGAGTATGTCCGGCCACGCAAGCGCGTGGCCTTCACCCGTTTCAACCTGTTCCTGCGTGACGAGTTCTCCTGCCAGTATTGCGGTGCAAGGCACGATCTGACCTTCGACCATGTGCTGCCTCGCAAGCTTGGTGGTGTGACCAGCTGGGAAAACGTGGTTGCGGCTTGCGCGCCCTGCAATCTGCGCAAGGGGTCCAAGACCCTGCGCGAAGCCGGGCTCAGGCTGCGCAAGCAACCCACGCGCCCCGAAGCCGAACAGTTGCGCAATCTTGGCCGCCGCTTTCCGCCCAATCACCTGCATGAAAGCTGGCTCGACTATCTGTACTGGGATACCGAACTCGACGCCTGAATGCAGCCTGCCACTGGACAGGGGCGGGCTTGCAGGTTAAACGCTGGTAGCGCTAACAGCAGCATGTCCCATTCTCGGAGGCCCCACATGGTCGCGCGCGTCATTCCGGTAGAGTGTTTCGATCTGGTCATTTTCGGTGCCACGGGCGATCTGGCACGCCGAAAGATCCTGCCTGGTCTCTACCGGCGCTGGAAGGAAGGGCAGATTCCCGAGGGCGCAGCGATCATCGGCGCGGCGCGCAGCGACATGGATGCCGAGAGATTTCGCGAACTGGCGCGCGCGGCCCTTGAGGAATTTCTTGCCCCGCGCGACCTCGAGCCCGCCATGGTGACACGTTTTCTCGCAATGGTGGATTACGTCGCCATAGACGCGCGCGGCGATGGCGGATGGCAGGCACTCGCGGACAGGGTCCGTCCGGGCATGGTGCGCGCCTTCTACCTTTCGGTCGCGCCCGCGCTCTTTGGCGATATCGCGCAGCGCCTTCACCAGCGCGGTATCGCGAACCGCGACTCGCGGATCGTCGTGGAAAAGCCCTTCGGCAAGGATCTGGCCTCGGCGCGCGCGCTGAACTCGGCCCTTGCAGAGCATTTCCACGAGGATCAGATCTATCGCATCGACCATTATCTGGGCAAGGAAACGGTCCAGAACCTGATGGCGGTGCGCTTTGCCAATATCCTGTTCGAGCCGCTGTGGAACGCACAATTCATCGACCATGTGCAGATCACCGTTGCCGAGACGGTCGGCGTTGGCGGTCGCGGCGAGTATTACGACAATTCGGGCGCGATGCGGGACATGGTGCAGAACCATCTGATGCAGCTTCTGTGCCTGATCGCCATGGAGCCGCCGCATCATTTCGAACCCGACGCCATGCGCGACGAAAAGCTCAAGGTCATTCGCGCGCTCGACCCGCTTGCGCCCGGCGATCTGATCCGCGGGCAGTATCGGGGGCGGGATGGCGATGACTATCTGCTGGAATCGGGCAATCCGGACAGCCGGACAGAGAGTTTCGTCGCCATGAAGCTGCAGATCTCGAACTGGCGCTGGAAGGGGACACCCTTCTACCTGCGCACCGGCAAGCGGCTGAAATCGCGCGTTTCGGAGATTGCCGTCACCTTCAAGGAGCCCCCGCATTCGATCTTTGGCGAATCGAACCAGTGGCGCGAGAATGTCCTCGTGATCCGCCTGCAACCGGACGAGGGCATGGACCTGCGCGTCATGATCAAGGAACCGGGGCCGGGCGGGATGCGGCTCAAGGATGTGGCGCTCGACATGAGCTTTGCCGAGGCCCTGGGCAACGACCTCGACATCCCGGATGCCTATGAGCGGTTGATCATGGACGTCATCAGGGGAAACCAGACGCTGTTCATGCGCGGCGACGAGGTCGAGGCCGCCTGGGCCTGGGTGGACCCGGTCATCGCCGGATGGGAGGCGCGCGGCGACCGGCCCGAAGCCTATGATCCGGGCTCGACCGGGCCGGAAGGGGCGCTTATGCTGATGCACAGGGACGGGCGGCGCTGGCGGGAGATACGCTGATGGATCTGCACGAATATCCTGATCGCGAGATGATGATGCTGCGCGTGGCGCAGCGCATAGCATCGGAACTGGGCGAGAACCTGCGCTCGGGCGGGCGGGCAACGCTGTCAGTGCCCGGCGGAACCACCCCGGGGCCGGTATTCGATACGCTCTCGGGGGCCGATCTGGACTGGTCGCGCGTGTCGGTCGTGCTCAATGACGAGCGTTGGGTCAGTGAGGACAGTCCGCGCTCGAACACGCGGCTTGTGCGCGAACGGCTGCTGGTTGGGCGCGCGGCGGCTGCGCATCTGCTTGCGATGCGCGCGGATACCGCGACGCCGGAAGCGGCGCTGGACCAGCTTTCCGAGGGGCTGCGCCCGCATCTGCCGGTCTCGGTGCTGCTGCTGGGAATGGGGGTGGACATGCACACGGCCTCGCTCTTTCCCGGTGCCGACCGGCTGGAGGCGGCGCTCGCGGCAGACGCGCCCCCGATCATGGCGTTGCGCGCCGAGGCCGCAGGCGAGCCCCGCATCACCCTAACCGGGCCAGTGCTGCGCGATGCGCTGCGCGTGCATGTTCTGATCACCGGGGCCGAGAAGCGCGCGGCCATCGAGCGCGCGGTCAGGTTGCCCGCGCGCGAGGCGCCGATCGCGCTGGTTCTGGACCAGGCGATGGTGCACTGGGCCGAGTGAAGCGCTGCGGCGCTGGCGTCCTTTTGAGTATTTCCGGCAACAGAATGAACAAGGGTGTAGGGATGGGTATCTGGAACGATCTGGCGAAGCATCAACGTGCCTGCGAGGGCCGGCATATCCTGGACCTGTTCGCGGATCCCGCGCGGGCCGGAGAGTTTTCGGTGGCCTGCGGCGATATGGTGCTCGATTATTCCAAGACCAATATCGACACCGAGGGGCGCGCGCTGCTGGTGCGGCTGGCCGGGCAGGCCGGGCTGGAAGCTGTGCGCGCGGCGATGTTCGCAGGCGCGAAGATCAACGAGACCGAGGGGCGCGCGGTGCTGCATGTCGCGCAGCGGGCAGGCGGGGAGGCGGTCATCGAGGTAGATGGCGCCGATGTGATGCCCGAATTGCGCGCCGTGCGCGCGCGCGCCTGTGCCTTTGCCGAGGACGTGCGCGCAGGGCGGTTCCGGGGACAGGGGGGTAAGATCACGGATGTGGTCAATATCGGCATTGGCGGGTCGGATCTGGGCCCAGCGATGGCGACACTGGCGCTGGCGCCTTTTCATGACGGGCCGCGGCTGCATTATGTCTCGAATGTCGATGGCGCGCATCTGGCCGACACGCTGAAGGGGCTCGATCCGGCGACGACGCTGGTGATCGTGGCCTCCAAGACCTTCACCACCATCGAGACCATGACCAATGCCGAGGGCGCGCGCGACTGGATGGCGCGGTCGGTGGCCGATCCGGGGGCGCAATTCGCGGCGGTCTCAACAGCGCTTGACCGGACGGCGGCTTTCGGCATCTCGACCGAGCGGGTGTTCGGATTCGCTGACTGGGTGGGCGGGCGCTACTCGATGTGGGGACCGATCGGGCTGGGGCTGATGATTGCCGTGGGGGCCGAGCGGTTCGAGGCTTTCCTTGCCGGCGGTCGTGCGATGGACGCGCATTTTTGCGAGGCCCCGCTGGATGTGAACATGCCGGTGATCCTTGCTCTGGTCGGGATCTGGCACAACCAGTTCTGTGGCCATGCAACCCGCGCAGTGCTGCCCTATGACCAGCGCCTCAGCCGCCTGCCGGCCTATCTGCAACAGCTCGAGATGGAGAGCAACGGCAAGCGCGTGGCGATGGATGGCAGCGATCTGGAGCGCCATTCCGGACCTGTGGTCTGGGGCGAGCCGGGGACCAACGGTCAGCACGCCTTCTATCAGCTTATCCATCAGGGCACACGGGTCGTTCCCTGCGAGTTCCTGCTGGCAGCAAAGGGACACGAGCCGCATCTGGCGCATCAGCACCGGTTGCTTGCCGCGAACTGCCTCGCCCAGTCCGAGGCGCTGATGCGCGGGCGGTCACTGGAGGAGGCGCGTGCGCTGATGTCGGCAAAGGGGCTTGAGGGGGCCGAGATGGACCGGCAGGCGCGGCACCGTGTCTTTCCAGGCAACCGGCCCTCGACCACGCTGGTCTATCCGCAACTGACCCCTTTCACTCTTGGCCAGATCATCGCGCTTTATGAGCATCGGGTCTTTGTCGAAGGGGTTATCCTCGGGATCAATTCCTTCGACCAGTGGGGGGTGGAACTGGGCAAGGAACTGGCCTCGGCGCTCGGGCCGTTGCTGGACGGGGCGGATGCCTCGGGCAAGGACCCTTCTACCCGGTCGCTTGTCGCCTATCTGCGCGCGCATCACGGCTGAGGCGCGTGCAGGGCGCAAGCCGGTGTCGGATCAATAGCGCAGCACGGTCTCGAACACCTCGATGCGTTCCTCTGCGGGGGCGAAGATCTCGTCCACGCCAAGGGTGATATTCGCGCTGGTGCGGTCATCCGAGATCGTTCCGTTCGAGCTTTCGATCTCGCGACCCCTGACGGTGAAGCTGATCGACATGCCTGTCATCATCTGCTTCATCATGGCCATCATCTGCGGATCTTCTTCCATCTCCTCGAGATCGCCGCTCATGTCACCCAGCGGCAGCAGCGCGCGCACACGCCCATCGCCCAGCGACACGATCTCGCCCTGCATCTCGAGCCCCGCGCCCTCGTTCTGCTCGTCGGACACCATGATTTCGGCAAAGCTGCCGCTGCGCTCGAAGCTGCAGATGGCATGCGCGTCGGTCAGGGTGAGCGTCCCGCCATCCTCTTCGGTACAGAACGAATCGTCGCCCCCCGACATCTCGTAGATCTGGCGCTGCATCTGCATGGTGCCGCTGACGCGTGCTTCGTCCTCGCCGAGGATGTCGAGCGTCATGTCCACCTCGACACAGGCAGCCAGGGCAAGAACGGCGGGCAGGGTGAACAGAAGGGCACGCATGGCAGGAACTCCGCTGAAGGACATTTCCACCGCATGAAAACATCAAAGCGGCGCGGTTGCCAGCAGAATTCCCGCGACTTCCACAGTCGCCCTTTGCGGGGTGTTTCGCCGGATCGCGGCATTCTGGCAATATCGCGCCCTTTGCAGGGGAGTCATGCCATGGGCTGGCGCTCGGGCGGTTGCTTGCCCAATTGCGATTCGCGCCACAGGATCAGCAAACCCGAGGCGATGACCAGGGCCGCGCCCGCAATCATGGGTCCGGTCGGCACCTCGCCGAAGAACACATATCCTATGAAACTGGCAAAGAAGAGTTGCACATACCAGAACGGCGCCAGCGCCGAGGCATCGGCGAAGCGGTAGCTCGCGGTCATCATCAGTTGCCCCACGCCGCCCAGGGCGCCGGTCAGCACCAGCAGCGCCAGCACCTGCCCCGACGGAATGACCCAGCCGAAGGGAAGGGTGCCGAGTGCCAGCAGCGAGGCCGTCACCGAGAACCAGAACACGATTGACGGTGTCGTCTCGGTGGCCACCATGTTGCGCAGGATGATCTTGACCAGCGCCGCGCAGCAGGCCGAGCCCAGCGCCATCAGCGCGCCAAAGCGCAGCATCGCGTCGGCATCGCCCGTCAGGGTCAGTCGCGGCCAGACCACGATCATGACGCCCATCAACCCCATCGCCACCGCCGTCCAGCGAAAGAGCCGCACCTTCTCGCCCAGAAGGACCACGGCAAAGACGAGCGTCAGAACTGGTGCGGCGAAACTGATGGTCGTGACCTCGGGCAGCGGCAGCAGCGACAGCGCCACGAAATTCATGCCCAGCGTGACCGAGCCCACCAGCCCGCGCAGCAGGTGAAGTTTCGGCCTGCGCATCCGCAGCCCGTCCATCAGCGGGCCCTGCATCGCGATCCATGCGAGGATGAAGGGCAGCGAGAAGAAGGCGCGGGCGAAAACGGCCTGGCCGGTCGGCACATGGCTGGTTACTGACTTCACGACGCCGGCCATGCTGACCAGCACCAGCAGCGAGCCGAGATTGAGTGCGATGCCCATGACAGGGCGGGCCGAGGTTCCGCGGGACAGCATGGGGACTCCGGTTCTGCTTCACATGTTCAATAAACCGCACGGTGCCGGGTTGCAAGTGCAGCGCACTGCGGGGGCTTGCCAGGGTGCATGCTGCACTTTAGCTGACAGGACATAGCCAGAGGGGGCATGTGATGCAGCACAGTTTGATTGACCTGGCCTGGGAGGCGAGCGAGGCCGCCCCCGAGGATGATGCACTGCGGCTTGCCTATTATGCGCGGCTGATCGAGGCCGAACTGTTCCTGCTGCTTGAACGCGAGGCCGAGGATGCGCAGATCGAGCCCCGTGTCTTCGATCTGGAAGATGGCCCCATCGTGCTGGCCTTCGACAGCGAAGACCGGCTGACCGACTTCACCACCCTGCCTGCCCCCTATGCCGCCATGCCGGGGCGGGCACTGGTCGAGATGCTGGCCGGCAAGGCACTGGGGCTCGGGCTCAATCTCGGGGTGGCACCGTCGTCGCGCCTGTTCCCGTCCGAGGTGCTGGACTGGCTGTCAGGGATGGCCGCGCAGCGCCCCGAGGAGATGGACGCGCGGATTGCCCGGCTGGCCCCGCCGAAGGGTCTGCCCGAGGCGCTGCTTCTGGCGCTCGACCAGCGACTGGCGCGGATGGAGGGGCTGGCGTCGATGGCCTATCTGGTCGCGACCGAGGCAGACTCGGGCGCACGCGGGCATCTGCTGGCCTTTGTCGATGCGGCCCGGGGGGCAGAAAATGCGCTTGCGCGGGCAGTGCAGTCGGCGCTGAGTTTTTCGGGGCTCGAGGCCGGGACGCTTGATGTGACCTTCATCACCGCTGCCGAGACACGCGCGGCGGAATTCGCGCGGGTCGGACTGCGGTTCGATCTGCCGCGACCGACGTCACCAGAACGCGCCCGCAACGGTCCGGCCAATGACCCTGGCCAGCCGCCCCGCCTGCGCTAGATCACGGCATAAAGCCCGAGGTCATAGCTTTCGCGCAGCCACATGATCAGCCGTGTCAGCGGGATGAAACCCAGAAACACCAGCGCATCGCGGAAATTGCCGTGAAGGGTCGAGATCCTGGCCGTAACCTCGGGGGCAGAGCGCCAGAGCGTCACATCCGGCAGGATGCGCGGCACACGCGCGGCATAATCGTCATATTCGGTGCCGAACTCCTTGCGCAGGAAGACTTCCTCATGCGCGGCGGTGCGTGACAGGATGGCAAAGGTGATCCCGCCGATCAGCACCGCGAAAACCAGACTTCCCAGCATCAGCCCCAGCCCGACGGTTGCAAGGGTCGAGAACAGGTAGAGCGGGTGACGGCAGATCGAATAGGGGCCATCCTGAAACACGGATTGCGACTTGCGACCGCCGATATAGGCAATGCACCAGAACCGCCCGATCACCCCCGCAATCACCAGCAGGATCCCTGCGCTGTCGATCAGCGCATGGCCCAGCGAGCCAGGCGCAATGACCGGCTGCGCGGCGACCAGAAGCGGCAGCACCACAAGCGCCGAAAGCCGCAAGGCATTGATCCTTTGCCTGCGCCACCAGGATCGCGCCTGCTTTCCCGAGCGGGGAGTCTCACCGGCTGCGTTCATGTTCTGCCCTCTTGCATGTCTCGCGCGCTCCGTCGCAAGCTGGTGTCGGCTTGTCAAGGCTTGGAGCGCCCCTTCGCGCGGGTCCCGGGTGCCCCACGGGCAGCGCTCCGGGACCCGCCAGCCCGGAGATTCTGTTTACCAGATCGACACAATGTCACCGCTGCTGCACAATCCTGCCATTTTCGCAAACCATCATGGGCGCATGGTCATGCCGGTTCAGCGCGGACCGCAACAGGGACCCGGTCGGATGGGCTATGGATTAGGCAATTGGTTGGGGCGGTGGCTCGAGGCCGAGAATTCGGCTTATCAGCCCTGTATCCCGGTGGATTTCGAACGGCGCACGCGCAGCATGCGGCTGGGCGACGTGCTGCTGGTCGAGGGGCGGGCGCGGATCTCCTCGGCGATCAAGTATCTGACGCAGAGCACCTGGTCCCATGCGGCACTGTATGTCGGTGACCAGGTGCCCGGCCATGAGGGCGGCGCGCTGGTCGAGGTCACGTTACAGGAAGGCTGCCATGTGACGGGGCTGGAGAAATATGCCAGCCACAACACCCGTATCTGTCGTGCCTCCGGCCTGTCCGAGCGCGAGCGCCTGCGGGTCGCGCAATTCATGATCGGCAAGGTGGGCCTGCAATATGACCTGCGCAACGTGATCGACCTTGCGCGTTTCCTGATGCCAGCACCCCCGGTGCCTGTCCGCTTTCGCCGACATATGCTGGCGCTGGGGTCAGGAGACCCGACCAAGGCGATCTGTTCCTCGCTGATCGCGCAGGCGTTTCAGTCCGTGGGCTATCCGATCCTGCCCGATATCCGGTCCAGCAAGGCCCATGGCACACCCTATTCGCGCCGCGAGGTCTGGCATATCCGGCACCATTCGCTCTATGCGCCGCGCGATTTCGACCTCTCGCCCTATTTCGATGTGGTCAAGCCGCTGACCAGTCGTGGCTTCGACCATACGCAGATCGAATGGAGCACGGTCGGAGGGTCTTTTCCCGACCGGCTCGCACCCGAGACGATCCCCACGCCGGTCCCCGCAGGGGTGCTCGAACGGCTGCGCCGGGCGCGGGTCTGGCCGGGCACCGAGACCCGGCATTGACACCCGTCCCGCCCGGGAACGGGCCCGGACAGGTGCGCGGGGTGGAGAAAAGTGAGGTAACATGTTACCTTATTTTCAAGTACATGTTTTACAAGGAATTATTCTGCAATGCGCGCCTTGACCTGCGCTGGTAAATCGGTAGAAGGCAACTCTGTCGCGCAGTCGCTGCGCCATCCCGATCATGCATTTCAGGATCTCGATATGAAAACCTACTCTCTCAAAGCCGGAGAGATCGACAAGAAATGGATCCTCATCGATGCCGAAGGCATCGTGCTGGGCCGTCTTGCCTCGATCATCGCCACGCGCCTGCGCGGCAAGCACAAGCCGTCCTTCACGCCCCATATGGACATGGGGGACAATGTCATCGTCATCAATGCCGACAAGGTGCAGTTGACGGGCAACAAGCGCAACAAGCCGAATTACTGGCACACGGGGTATCCCGGTGGCATCAAGTCGCGCACCACGGGCCAGATCCTCGAAGGCAGGTTCCCCGAGCGCGTCGTGATGCAGGCAGTCAAGCGCATGTTGCCCGGCGGGCCGCTCTCGCGCCAGCAGATGACGCATCTGCGCGTCTATGCCGGTGCGGAACACCCCCATGAGGCCCAGCAGCCCGAAGTGCTGGACGTGCGGGTGATGAACAAGAAAAATACGCGGAGTGCATGAGCATGGCTGAAGATCTCAAAACCCTCGACGATCTGAAATCGGCTGTCGCCCCGGTCGAGCAAGAAGCCCCTGTCCGCGAGCCCGTGCGCGACGAGCTTGGCCGCGCCTATGCCACCGGCAAGCGCAAGGATGCCGTGGCCCGAGTCTGGATCCGCCCCGGTTCGGGCAAGGTGATGGTGAACGGCAAGGAACTGAACAGCTATTTCGCACGTCCGGTGCTCCAGATGATCCTGCGCCAGCCGTTTCAGGTGGCCGGTGTCGTCGACCAGTTCGACGTGCAGGCCACGGTCAAGGGCGGCGGTCTGTCCGGTCAGGCCGGTGCCGTGCGCCATGGCATCTCGAAAGCGCTTCAACTCTATGACCCGGGCCTGCGCGCAGCGCTCAAGGCCGCGGGCTTCCTGACCCGCGACAGTCGCGTGGTCGAGCGCAAGAAATACGGCAAGGCCAAGGCCCGTCGCAGCTTCCAGTTCTCCAAGCGCTGATCCCTGCGC
>SKYA01000153.1 GCA_007128135.1 Paracoccaceae bacterium
CCCACGAAACACACCCAGATCATCGCGATCTATGGCAAGGGCGGGATCGGCAAGAGCTTCACGCTGGCCAACCTGTCCTGCATGATGGCCGAACAGGGCAAGCGCGTGCTGCTGATCGGCTGCGACCCGAAATCGGATACCACGTCGCTGCTGTTTGCGGGCAAGGCCTGTCCTACGATCATCGAGACCTCGACCCGCAAGAAGCTGGCGGGCGAGGAGGTCGCGATCGGCGATGTCTGCTTCAAGCGCAACGGTGTCTTTGCCATGGAACTGGGCGGCCCGGAAGTGGGGCGCGGCTGCGGTGGCCGAGGCATCATCCACGGGTTCGAGCTGCTGGAAAAGCTGGGCTTCCATGACTGGGATTTCGACTATGTGCTACTCGATTTCCTGGGCGATGTGGTCTGCGGTGGCTTCGGCCTGCCGATTGCGCGCGACATGGCGCAGAAGGTCATTCTGGTCGGCAGCAACGACCTGCAGTCGCTGTATGTGGCCAATAACGTCTGCTCGGCGGTCGAGTATTTTCGCAAGCTGGGCGGCAATGTCGGTGTCGCCGGGCTGGTGATCAACAAGGATGACGGCACCGGCGAGGCGCAGGCTTTCGCCGATGCGGTGGATATCCCGGTCCTTGCCACGATCCCGGCGGACGAGGACCTGCGCAAGAAATCCGCAAACTACCAGATTGTCGGCACTGACAAAAGCCAGTGGGGACCGCTCTTTGCAGGGCTGGCCGAGGCCGTGGGCATGGCCCCGCCAGTGCGCCCTGCGCCGCTGACCCAGGATGGGCTGCTGGCGCTGTTCGACAGCAAGGACACGGGCGGCGATGTTGTCCTCGAGCCTGCGACCGATACCGACATGCGCGGCAAGAACGCGGTCGTGAAAGCCTCGCTGGAAGTGGTGTATGACGATGCCTGAGGATTTCGGACATGGGAAGGAAGGGGGCTCCGCCCCCCGGCCTGCGGCCTCCCCCCGGAGTATTTCGGGCAAGATGAAGGGTGAGGCGGTTTATGACGACGCGGCAGAGGCGCCGGTCGAACAGGTGATCGGAGGCGCGCAGGGTGCATCGGTCATGCCAGATGGCATGGGGTGCCACGCGCCCTCCGAGCAGATGGAAGCGCAGACCCGCGCGGCCGGCAATGGCGCCGTTCTGGATCAGTTCGCGAAGGACTATCCGCGCGGACCGCATGACAAGCCCGAATCCATGTGCCCGGCCTTCGGGTCCTTGCGCGTGGGGCTGCGCATGCGCCGCGTGGCGACGGTTCTCAGCGGGTCGGCCTGCTGTGTCTACGGGCTGACCTTCGTGTCGCATTTCTACGGGGCGCGGCGTTCGGTCGGCTATGTACCGTTCAATTCCGAGACCCTTGTGACCGGCAAGCTGTTCGAGGACATTCGCGATGCTGTTCACGAGATGGCTGACCCGGAACGCTATGACGCCATCGTGGTGACGAATCTCTGCGTGCCGACGGCCTCGGGCGTGCCGCTCAGGCTGTTGCCGAAAGCGATCAACGGCGTGCGGATCGTGGGGATCGATGTGCCGGGGTTCGGCGTGCCGACCCATGCCGAGGCCAAGGATGTGCTGGCCGGCGCGATGCTGAACTACGCGCGCCAGGAAGTGGCGGCCGGGCCGGTGCCGGCGCCTGTCGCTGGCCGCTCCGACCGCCCGACCGTGGCGCTGCTGGGCGAGATGTTCCCTGCGGACCCGATGATGATCGGGGCAATGCTGGCGCCCATGGGTCTGGCAGCGGGGCCAGTGGTGCCGACGCGCGAATGGCGTGAACTCTATGCCGCGCTCGACTGTTCCGTGGTGGCGGCAATCCATCCGTTCTATGCCGCCTCCGTGCGCGAGTTCGAGGCCGCCGGGCGGCCCATCGTCGGCTCGGCCCCTGTGGGTGCTGATGGCACACATGACTGGCTGGCCGCGATTGGTGCCGCCCATGGGGTGCCTGCTGCGCAGATTGCGGCAGCGCAGAACGCCTTTATTCCCGCGATCAGGGGCGCGCTGGCGGCTGCGCCCATCAAGGGACGGATCACGCTGTCGGGCTATGAGGGCTCGGAATTGCTGGTCGCACGACTGCTGGTCGAGAGCGGCGCGGACGTGGCTTATGTCGGCACCGCCTGCGCGGGGTCGCGCTGGAATGCCGCCGACAAGGCATGGCTCGAGGCGCGTGGTGTGGCGGTGAAGTTTCGCGCATCCCTGGCCGATGATCTGGCCGCAGCCGACGGGCTGGACCCCGACCTTGTGATCGGCACGACCCCGGTGGTGCAGCACGCGAAACAGAAGGGCACGCCGTCGCTCTATTTCACCAACCTGATTTCCGCCCGGCCCCTGATGGGGCCTGCCGGGGCGGGCAGCCTGGGCGAGGTGGTCAATGCCGCCATCGCGGGCAAGGACCGCATGGACAAGATGCGTGACTTCTTCGAGGGCGTGGGTGAGGGCGATACCGCAGGTATCTGGGAAGGGTCGCCAAATCTGCGACCTGACTTCCGCGCGCAGCACCAGAAGAAACTCGACAAGGCCGCACGCGCCGCCAAGGCACAGGAGATGATCTGATGCTGGTTCAGGATCATGACCGTGCCGGTGGCTATTGGGGGGCCGTCTATGCCTTCTGCGCCGTGAAGGGCCTGCAAGTGGTGATCGACGGGCCGGTGGGCTGCGAGAACCTGCCGGTGACATCGGTGCTGCATTATACCGACGC
Organism: Paracoccaceae bacterium; assembly: GCA_007128135.1. Classification (GTDB taxonomy): domain Bacteria; phylum Pseudomonadota; class Alphaproteobacteria; order Rhodobacterales; family Rhodobacteraceae; genus Roseinatronobacter. Next base: position 2,694 of record SKYA01000153.1, read on the forward strand.
ATTGCCGCCGCATGAGCTGCCCATCGTGGTCACAGGGCTGGGCGAGGAGGAACTGGGCCGCGACGGGACCGAAGGTGCCATGAAGCGCGCCTGGAAGACGCTCGACCCGGCGCTGCCCGCAGTGGTGGTGACAGGCTCGATTGCCGAGATGATCGGCGGCGGCGTGACGCCGATGGGCACGAATATCCAGCGCTTCCTTCCGCGCACCATCGACGAGGATCAGTGGGAAGCCGCCGATCGCGCCATGACCTGGATCTTCACCGAATTCGGCATGACCAAGGGTCGCATGCCGCCCGAGAAGAAGCGCGAGGAGGGCGCGCGCCCGCGCGTCAACATCCTCGGGCCGATGTATGGCACCTTCAACATGCCCTCGGATCTGGCCGAGATCCGCCGTCTGGTGGAAGGGATCGGGGCCGAGGTCAACATGGTCATGCCGCTGGGCGCGCATCTGGCAGAGATGCGCAACCTGGTGAATGCCGACGCCAATATCGTCATGTATCGCGAGTTTGGCCGTGGCCTCGCGGAATGCCTTGGCAAACCCTATCTTCAGGCGCCCATCGGGATGGAGAGCACTACGCGCTTTCTGCGCAAGCTGGGCGAGATGCTGGGGCTGGACCCCGAGCCCTTCATCGCGCGCGAGAAGCATTCGACGCTGAAACCGATGTGGGATCTGTGGCGCTCGGTCACGCAGGATTTCTTTGCAACGGCCAGCTTTGCCGTGGTGGCGAATGAAACCTATGCCCGCGGCCTGCGCAACTATCTGGAAAACGATCTCGGGATGCCATGTGCCTTCGCGGTCGCCCGCGTGCGCGGCGCCAAGACCGACAATGAGCGCGTGCGCGCGCTTATGGCCGAAAAGCGCCCGCTGATCGTCTTCGGCTCGATCAACGAGAAGATGTATCTTGCCGAACTCAAGGGTGGGCACGGCCCGGCACCGGCCTTCATTCCGGCGAGCTTTCCGGGCGCCGCAATCCGGCGCCACACCGGCACGCCGATGATGGGCTATGCGGGCGCCACCTATGTCCTGCAGGAGGTCTGCAACGGGCTGTTCGACGCGCTGTTCCATATCCTGCCGCTGGGCAGCCAGATGGACGCGGCCGAAGCCACGCCCGCCACGCTCAGGCGCGATCTGCCTTGGTCCGAGGCCGCCAAGGCCGAACTGGACCGGATCGTCGCACAGCATCCGATCCTGACCCGAATTTCGGCTGCGCGCACGCTGCGCGATGCCGTCGAGAAGGCCGCGCTCGAACGCGGGGCCGAAGAAGTTGACAGCGATCTGGTCGTGGCCCTGCGCCCCGGTCTGACCCGCGCCTGATAACAGGAGGACCACCATGGCAGACTATACGGTCAATGCACCGCGTCCGCGCAACGAGCGGGCGCAGACATGGGAATACAGGCTCTATTTCAGCGTGATCTTCGTGCTGGCACTGGCGACGGGCCTGATCACCTGGTCATGGCGCCTTGCATCCACGGGCAGGTTTCCTGCGACCGGCCCGATTGGCCGCGCGCTCAAGGATGCCCATGTGATCGCGCCGATCATCTTCCGCAGCTGACAGGCTGCGGACACCGGTTTCCCGTGGGCATGGGCCTGCGGGAGCGGTGCGTCCTCATGACGGGGCGCATCATCCCGGCCGCAGGGTGTGCGGCGTCAGTCTTATGATCCGGAGGATACTATGGCTGAAAATACCGACCTGTCGTTCACAGGTCTCACTGATGAGCAGGCCCAGGA
>SKYA01000046.1 GCA_007128135.1 Paracoccaceae bacterium
ATGTGCCGTTATGCCCCAGCAAGCTCTCCCATGACAGAAAGTCAGCCGCCGACCGAATAGGTTCGCCGACCATTGGACAAGCTGCCAGACAGCGCGCATCCGCGCACGCCCCGGGCGGTACCACTGCGCCGCATGCGATCCAGGCAATCTCCTGTGACACGCAGAGTTCGGCGCACTCCCACCTCGTTCGAGGCGCTTATGAAGGTGATTTGCCCGCTATCCTGATCCGCGATCCCCTCGATGATATAGGCTTTAGGTTCCATGCCATCGACAGCGATTTCCAGAACGGCCCGCTCCATGCGCTGGTCTTCCAAGAGAATTCGAAAGGTCAAATCGGTGTGAAAGCCCTCAATCTCGGTCTCGCCATAGCCCAGGATGACACTGTGGGCGCCGGGATCGGCTAGAAAACGCCCCGAAACCCACTGCCCATCACCAATCTGCGCCCAGCCATCAAAGCGATCCAGCACCTGAACCTGATCGCCGAGCAGCAAGACATCGGAAGCCGCGTGCCCGGTCCCTGGACCGCTTCGGACGTTGAGTTGCCCGGCCGTGACAACCTGCGCCGGCACGGACCCGCGCAGCGGCTGCGCCAAAACCAGAAGCGGATGATCGTCGGGGAAATTGCTGATGCGATGCAAGGCAGCACCTTCCTGAGAGCTGTGCACCGTTTCGTGTAAAACCCCGTCTGACGGGGCCGCCCCCCAGGCCAGCAGGGTCACGTATTCGCCATAACCCGAGCCTGCGCCATCGATGATCGCAAAGCGCGCTCTGCCGTCTGGCTCTAGCCCCGCGGCGCGCAGGAAGTCGCCACCCTCACGCGCATATCGTTCGGCGATCTGTGACCAGCTGGCCAGCGTGTGCCAAGCGCCATCGCGCAGCCGCACTGCGCCAGGGCCGCGAAAATGCAGGTTGCCGTCTTGCAGATTCGAGCGGGTGACCAGCCGATGATCGGCAGGGCCGTCCTGCACCGGCTCGCTGCCGCCGCCATGTCCCTGGGCGAGTTCCACCAGCCCCATCAGATCAGAAGCGCCGAGGCATTCTCTACTGGCAATACGGTCCCCACCGCGCTTGACAGTCACGCCTGCGCCGCCAGCGATGCGTACACCTGGATAGCTGCCACCCACCACGTATTCGTAGTTCGGCGGGTTGGTAAAAACCACCGAGGCCCCACGGGCATGGAGCATGATTTCGGTTGCGTCAAGCGCTTGCTGCAGCTCCAGCTCGACGCGCCCGGTGGCACGGTCGATGAAACGATAACGGAGCATGCCATTGAAACGCCCAACCTCCACGCGCTTCTCACCCTCCGTGTTGCAATGGAACAGGATGCCGGGGGCGGGATCGGCGCGCTGCTCATCCTCTTGGACAGGATCGATGCGCCGGGCCAGAACCCGCTGCGGTGTGGTCCATGAACCGAGGTTCAGCGGCACGTTGCCGTGTAGGGCGCGGTCATGGACCAGAAAGCTGGGCGGCACCTCCCCCCAGGCAATGAAATAATGGCGTGGACCGCCCTGCCGCGCGTGGCTGCCATCACGACTCACAGCTGCGCTGCTTGGACCGTCCTCACCGCGCGGGGTCATGCCGGCAGCCCGCAGGAAGCCGCCGCCGTCACGCGCATAGCGGGCCTTTACGTCCTCCCAGGATGCAAGGGCATGCCCTTGTCCGAACAGCCGCGCGGCAAGCACGTCGAAATCCTGCCCGACGGGAAAGGTCTCGTCGCTTACCCGGAATGACCCCGAGCCGCTCCCCGGCCCCGCGCCGTCGTCACTGGCATCGCCATCTTGTCCGGCAGGCTCGCCGAGGGCGACCTCGTTCAGCATGACCCAATCGCGCGCGGCGTCTGGCAGATGGCGCCCGTCCCCGGCCAGCTCCTGAACGAACATCGCGTGGTTGGCCTCCATCTCGGCGCGGAAATCACCAAAGCCATCGAGCGTCAGTTCGAGCGCCTCCACCAGATTGCCGACGGCGATCAGGTCACCCACCCGCGAGGCGGAGGCACCGGGAGCGAGCGCCAGTGTTGACCCGGCGCTTCGATTGAACAGTCTCAGGAACTGCGCCGCGAGCCCAGGATCATCTTGCAGAGCGACTAGATACTCCGCGGTCGGCTGCATGAAGGTCATGATCCGCAGGGCTCGACCATAGGCTTCCTGCACCTCGGCCAGGGTCAGCGGATGCGCCGCGGACATGCCGCGCCGTTCACCAATCCGCCTCGCCAGCCAGTCAGTCTGGTCCCGCAGGGTGCTTTGCTCGGCCTCCAGCAGAGACGATGCGAAGAGCATCCCAAAATTTCGCGGAGAGTTGGCCAGCTGATTGGTCACTTCGTTGTGCAGGATCGATGGTGCGGCCGAGATCAGGGTTCCCAGCCCCCCGAAATAGGCGCCTAGGCCGTACACCCCGGCTGCGACCGCGAGCTCCTGCACCTCGGTCCAGTAGCGGATGCGGTGGTGTTGGACCAGAATGCTCGCGTAGCTGTTTTCCAGCTCGACCAGCGCTTCTAGCACCGGTTGTTCCCCAAGCACAGCCGGGGCCGTCGCCATCTCCAGTGCCCAGGCCAGGTGCTCCAGGTCCCGCCGCTGCAGGCGCGCCAGCGCGCCGTCCTGGTCCACGATCGCGTAGGCGAGCACCAGCTGATCGGCCGAGTCCAGCATTGCATGTCGAGCCACCCGAAAAGGGGTGGAGCCGTTCAGGGTAAACCACGCCTCATTCAGCGATCCTGCCGACTGCGTCGGGGACCAGTCCGGCATGGTTGGGCGATAGGAGCCGGTTTCTGCGCGCAAGGGCGTGGCAACCAGAACAACACCGAGCAAGAGGCAGAGAATGCGCATCATGGCAAACCCTCGCAGGATTAATTGACGTTCCAGAGAACTAGCCGTCGTACTCGCCGCCCGAGGTCCGACCAGCACTTCGAAGCCACGGTATGTTGGTCTTACTGGGCACTTTCATTCTCTGGCGGCAAGTTGCCCGTCGGCTCCTCAAGTTCCGGTTCTGGGTCTTCCGTGGCGTAAGGGGGAGACACGACATATGGTGGACCAATAAAACCGTTGGGCGGCTGTGCTTCCTCGCTGCCTGTCGAAACAACCGCGGCAGGAGTCGTAGACGAGCCCGTGTCCGCGATCCCGTCGGGGTCGCGCTCGTGCGGAAACACTAGAAAGAAATATACCGTCAACCCAGCCAGCACCAGCACCAGAACCGCACCACCAAGCTCGATGGGGCGACGCCATACAAGCGTTGCCAACCCTCCTCGCTCAGCACTGCGCAGCCCACTCTGGCGAAACTTGAGCGCAGGTGGATTTCGGCCAGCGGCGGGCCCTGTCTGCCGGGGTTGCTTCTCTTCTCTGACCTCTATCTCGCGGCACAGGGCGTTCAAAGCCCCCGAGAGGCGATGTACAAGCAGCAGGGTGTCCTCGCGGCTGATATAGCCCATCTCGCGCGCCTTCCCTAAGGCATGGTCGAGGTGTTCACCCTTCCCCGCATATCCAGGCAGGGATTGCTCCGCGCTGCGCAGCCCTTGCACCATGTCGTCCAGCCCGCCCACCAGCATCGTTGCGAGATCGGAACCATCGCCAGCCGTACGACGCTGCACCCTGCGCGGGGTGACCCTCTGCGCAGGGCCCCCACCGGCGACACGGCGCAGCGCGGCCTCGCGCCGCGCGGCCTCGGTTCGCTCCCAGCGCTGGGCCTCGGCCACCTCACGGCGCAGTCGGGCATCCTCCTCCTGCTGCCTACGTCGCTGCTCGAAGTCGCTGATTACCGCTTCGGAAAACAACGACAAACTATCGAGAGTCGTGCGGAAGGCGATGACCCGCGCCGGAACGTCGGCGACTGCAACCGCGGCCATCAGGCCCTGGAAGATCCGCCCAGAGTTTACCGTGGCGTCCATACGGTAGAACTCGGTTGCGACGGGCTGAAGACAGCTATGCACGTGCGGCACGCGCTGGGCTTCGAAGAAACCGATGCTGCTGTGCCCCTCGGTCCGGATGAACCGGGTTTCATGGAAGTCGTAGAAACTCTTTTCCACTCTGATCAGATCATTGATCGCAGACACAAGGTCGCAATCATGATCGCTAACGCTGACTGCCGCGCCAAACACCGCTGGGCGGTTTCGATGGTCGCGCGTGGGCCGCACGATGCCCAGCATGAGTTGTCGGCCACGGCCGAAATCCAGAGGTTGGACAAACAGACCAACAGCCTCCGTCCCGCCCCCGTCCAGCGCGGCAAAAACCTCGCGCCCACGTAGCTCCACGATTTCACTGAAGTGTCGCAGCGGGGCGAGCACCCCGGTCCCTTCGGCCAGCAACCCGTCGAAAGAAGAGAAGACTGCCGCGCCCGTCACGCTGGCCTCAGGCGTCGCCTGCACGGCCGGCTCAGTCATCGAGCAGTTTCATGAAGGAAGAATACCAGGATTGGCC
>SKYA01000005.1 GCA_007128135.1 Paracoccaceae bacterium
CACGCCCCTGAGCAGAGCAGAACCCCGACGGCGGCCGGCATCTATTGCCATCCTGCCTGACGGTTCCCGCGCCCGGCCCGCAGGGCCGGGGCCTCCGCGAGAAGCACGATCCTGCATCCTGCCAGCACCGCTCTACCCGGCTGACGACCCCCTCATGCCCTTCATGTGACGACAATAGACATGGATCATCCAGCCCAGCATGACCCCGTTCAGGATATGCCACATGAAATGCGTTCCCGTGGGAAAGACCGCGCAGACAGCATCGTCCGCCATACGAAAGCCAAGCGAGACACACAGGATTCCCGCACCCGCCAGCATCCCCTTTCCCGTGGGGCTGTCGCGCAGCCATAGCCCGTAGGCTGCAATCAGCACCGCCACGCTGAAATAGGCCGCATTTGCTCCCAGCCCCGGGACGACCAGCCCCATCCCCCAGACAAAGCCAGCCGCATAGGGCAGGAACAACAGCACCGCAGCCAGCGCCCAGACCGGACGCAGCCCCAGGAAATGGCGTGTGGCGGCAAACAGATAGAGCAGGATGAAGACCAGGATCGGCAGCACATCGGCAAGCCCGGCCCAGCGCGTGGCATGCGTGTGCCACAGCAACGAACCCAGCCCGATCGCGGCCAGCACCACCACCATCGCCCGTGCGAGCGGCAGCCCGCCTGTCTGCCGCCAGACAATCGCGGCCGCAATCAGGAAAGAGACATTTGAAAGCGCGTTTACCGGCTCGGACCAGTAGCTGAAATCCGTCCGCTCGCAATAGGCGATGACCTGTTCGTTCAGCATGCCCCCTCCTCAGCGCAACCCGGCGAAGAAACCGCGCAAGAGCGCCTCGGCCTCGGCTGCGTCGATCCCGTCATAGAGTTCGGGCACATGGTGGCATTGTGGATGCGCGAAGATCCTCGGTCCCTGCATCAGCCCGCCGGACTTCGGATCAGCCGCACCGAAGTAAAGCCGCCGGATCCGCGCCTGCGCGATGGCCGAGGCGCACATCGGGCAGGGTTCGAGCGTGACATACAGATCGCATCCCTGCAGCCGCTCCTGCCCGAGCGCTGCACAGGCCGCGCGGATGGCGAGGATCTCGGCATGGGCCGTGGGGTCACGCTGCGCGCGGGTGCGGTTACCCTGTGCCGCGATGACCTGTCCCTCGGGCGAGACGATCACCGCCCCCACCGGCACTTCGCCACGCGCGGCGGCTGCGCGCGCCTCGGCAAGGGCATGATGCATATGCGAACGGAACGGACCCATCGCCGCACCCTAGCACGACACCATGACGGGCGGGAGGGCCGATGCTGCATGCGCGCAATCCGGGCGCGCCGCCCGTGCGGGCGGGCATAGGCAATTGCGATTTGCATGACCCGAAGGTGCGGTGCATGCGCCGCTTTCGAAATGCCCGGCTTGTTCATGTCTCTGACCGCCATTCTGCGTCCGGACGCGCGCCGCAGGCGCGCGCCCCCGGAAGGCATCTGTCCCTCCTTAGCCGCTGGGCCAGTAACCCTCGCTCGGGAAGCAGCAAGGCGAGAAACAGGACTGACCGCGCGCGGTCGCCCTGCCGACACTGGCCGCCCCCGGAGCCCGCAAGGGTGTGAGCGGAGCGCGGGCCAGCCGCGCCCTGCCCTACCTGAGAGCGCGCCAGCCGATATCGCGGCGACAGAACCCTTCGGGCCAGTCGATCCGGTCCACCATTGCATAGGCGCGGTCGCGGGCCTCCTGCAGCGAAGCCCCGCGCGCGGTCACGTTCAGCACCCGACCGCCAGCAGCGACGAGCGCTCCGTTCTCGCGGGCCGTGCCGGCATGAAAGACCATATGCGCGCTGTCCTCGGGGCAGGAGCCGACCCCCTCGATGACACTGCCCCGCACATAGGCCCCGGGATACCCCTGCGCTGCCAAGACAACTGTCAGGGCATGATCGTCGGCCCAGGTCACGCGCGCCTCGTGCAGGCGCCCTTCGGCGCAGGCCAACATCAGATCGAGCGCCTGCGCCCCGAGCCGCATCATCAGCACCTGGCATTCGGGATCGCCGAATCGTACATTGTACTCCACCAGCCGCGCGCGCCCGTCCCTGATCATCAATCCGGCATAGAGCACCCCCTGGTACGGTGCGCCGCGCCGCGCCATCTCGGCCATGGTGGGGCGGATGATCTCGTCCATTGCCTGCCGGGCGATGGCGTCGGTCAGCACCGGGGCGGGGGAATAGGCACCCATGCCGCCCGTGTTCGGGCCGGCATCGCCCTCGCCGACGCGCTTGTGATCCTGCGCAGTGCCGATGGGCAGGCAGGTCTCGCCATCGACCAGCACGAAGAACGACGCCTCCTCGCCCTCCATGAATTCCTCGATCACGACAGTTTCGCCAGCATCGCCATAATTGCTGAAGATGGTCTTGACCGCGTCCAGCGCGATGTCGAGTGTCTCGGGAATGACCACACCCTTTCCGGCGGCCAGCCCGTCCGCCTTGATGACCAGCGGAATCCCGGTATCCGCAATGTAGCGCCGCGCCGCGTCCACATCCTCGAACCGTGCCCAGGCCGCTGTGGGCGCAGCGACCGCGTCGCATATTTCCTTGGTAAAGGCTTTTGATGCCTCCAGCCGCGCCGCTGCAGCGGAGGGACCGAAGCAGAGGATACCCGCCGCGCGCAGACGGTCAGCGACACCAGCGGCCAGCGGGGCTTCCGGGCCGATAATGACGAAATCGACCGCCACTTCCTCGCAAAAGGCCACGACGGCACTGCCATCGGTGATGTCGAGGTCCGCGCATTCGGCAATCGCCTCCATCCCCGCATTGCCCGGCGCGCAGATCAGCCGGTCGCATTTGGGGTTCTGCATGATCGCCCAGGCCAGCGCATGTTCTCGCCCGCCACTGCCCAGAACCAGAATATTCATCGCCCGCCCTCTCTTGGCCTCAGCCTTCGCGCGTTCTAGGGTGCCCGGGCGTGCATGACAAGCGAGAGAGGCGCATGGAACTGATCGACGAGCCAGCCAGCAACACACCCGAATTCTCGGTCTCGGAAATCTCGGGAGCGGTGAAGCGCGTGCTCGAAGGCGAGTTCGGGCGCGTGCGGGTCCGTGGCGAGGTCGGCCGGGTCGTGGTGGCGCGCACCGGACACATGTATTTCGATCTCAAGGACGACCGCGCGGTGATCGCCTCGGTCAGCTGGAAGGGCCAGGTCGCGCGCATGACCGTGCGGCCCGAAGAAGGCATGGAGGTTATCGCCACCGGGCGGCTGACAACCTTTGCACCGCAGTCGAAATACCAGCTGCAGGTCGAGAGCATCGAGCCTGCGGGCGCAGGCGCGCTCATGGCGATGCTGGAAAAGCGCAAGGCGGCGCTTGCGGCCGAAGGACTGTTCGCAACCGAACGCAAGCGCGCCCTGCCCTATCTGCCGCGCGTGATCGGGGTGGTGAGTTCGCCGCAGGGCGCAGTGATCCGAGACATCCTGCACCGGCTTCAGGACCGATTCGGAGTGCATGTGCTGCTCTGGCCCGTGGCAGTCCAGGGCCAGTCCTGCGCCCCCGAAGTGGCCCGCGCCATTGCGGGCTTCAATGCGCTGCCCGCAGGCGGACCGATCCCGCGCCCCGACCTGCTGATCGTCGCGCGGGGCGGCGGCTCGATCGAGGATCTCTGGGGGTTCAACGAGGAAATCGTCGTGCGCGCAGCGGCGGCAAGCGCCATCCCGCTGATCTCGGCGGTCGGGCACGAGACCGACACCACGCTCATCGACCATGCCGCCGACCGGCGCGCGCCCACGCCCAGCGCCGCTGCCGAAATGGCCGTGCCGGTCCATGCCGACCTCGGCGCCCATCTCGCCACGCTGGAGGCCCGACTCCTGCGCGCCGGCGCGCAGGCCGTCGTTGCCCGCCGCCAGCGGCTGAGCGACCTCGCCCGCGCCGTGCCGCGCCCCGAGGCGCTGATCGCCCCTTCGGCCCAGCGATTCGACCAGTGGGCCGAACGTTTCCCCGGCAGCCTGCGCGCACTGCTCGCGGCCAAGCGGCAGGAGATGCGCAGCACCTCTGCCGGGCTGCGACCGGCCACGATCCTCATGCAGATCGACAAGGCCCGCGAGCGGCTGGCCGACCGGGCCGACCGGGCCGCGCGCGCCAACAGGACACAAATCAACCGCCTCCAGACCGAACTCGCATCACTCGAGAGGCTCCGGCAGTCGCTCGGCTATCCCGCTACGCTGCGGCGCGGCTATGCGGTGGTGCGCGATGGCGCGGACAACTTGCTGACCAGTGCCGCCAGTGCCGCGAAAGCCACGGAACTGCAGATCGAATTCAGCGATGACATTATCACGGCCCTGCCTGCGAAACCCGTCCGCAGCAAACGCGCCTCACCCACCGAGCCGCCCGCCGGGCAGGGCAGCCTGTTCTGACATTTTCTTGCCGGAAATACTCGAATTCCACATCTGCACCCGGGCGCCACGCCCGTTCAGACTCCCACTTCCGGCCCCGGACAGATCAGCGGCCGCGAGGAGCGTTGCACCTCGTAGAGTTCGGTGCTCGATCCCTCGCCCATGAAACGGGCGCGCAGCCCGGTCTCGCCGCGCCAGAAGATCCAGCAGTGCTCTTCCCCGGGGCGGTCGTCATAGATGAAACAGATCTGCTCGTCGCGGTCGAACCACTGCCCATGGCGGCATTCCTCGCCAATGAACGCCCAGGTGGTCCGGCGACCGGGGCGGAATTCCTCGATCCCGTAAGGCATCCCCTCGAACCCGAAGGTCAGCGTGCGGCCAGTGACATAGGTTTCGAATTCCTCTGCGGTCATGGGGGTCTGGGCAACCGCAAGGGGCGCCCATCCCATAAGGACGACCGTGGCAAGGACCTTGTTCAACCGCATGACACTTCCTTCTATCCCTGGCCCGCGCAGAACCCGCGCAACCTTCCGACGGTGCATCTTGAACCACATGGGCGGGTTCGGCGCAATCACACCCGCGCGAGCCACGCAATGAGAGCGACTGTTGCGTCTTGCTGCACCACAGCGGCCTGAGAACGGGATACGCAGGCCTTTGCGCACCGTCTGCGGACCATCACCTTGCGCGCTGGAGGAAATTGCCCCTGCCCTGCGGCGCGGGCGCTTTTCATTGGCCGGGGCATGGGGTAGCTCTGGATCAGCCCGTCACAGAAAGCCGTGCCCATGTCCTTTTTCCAGAAGCTCAAGCAGCGCATGTTCCGCTCTTCCTCCAAGCTCGACGAGGGGCTGGAGGCGCTGGTGGATGAGGTGCCGGAATCGGACGATGCGCCCGCCCCGCCGCCCGCTGCCCCGCCTCTTGCCGAAACCGGCAAGCCGGGTCTCATGGGGCGGCTTCTGGGGCGTGATGCAGCTCCGCGCCGGGTGCTGGATGACGAGATGCTCGAAAGCCTCGAGGATCTGCTCATCCAGGCCGACATGGGGGTCGAGACCGCCGCGCGCGTGGCGGCCAATCTGGCAGAAGGACGCTTTGGGCGCAGGCTCTCGGTGGCCGAGATCAAGGCCGCACTGGCAGAAGAGATCGCGCGCATCATGGAGCCGGTGGCACGCCCGCTGCCGCTCTATCCTGCCCGCCCGCAGGTGGTGCTGGTGGTGGGCGTGAACGGCGCGGGCAAGACCACGACCATTGGCAAGCTTGCCAGCCAGTTCCGGGCGGCCGGCAAGTCGGTCATCATCGCGGCAGGCGACACGTTCCGTGCGGCAGCCGTCGAACAGTTGCAGATCTGGGGCACGCGCGCCGGGGTTCCGGTGATGACGGCGCCCGAGGGCTCGGACCCGGCCAGTCTGGCGCATGACGCGCTCACACGTGCGCGCGCCGAAGGGGTGGACCTGCTGATGATCGACACTGCCGGGCGGCTTCAGAACCGGACGGACCTGATGGAGGAACTGGCCAAGATCCTGCGCGTTCTGCGCAAGATCGACCCGGACGCGCCGCACAACACATTACTGGTGCTCGACGCGACCACCGGACAGAACGCGCTCAATCAGGTCGAGATTTTCCGCAAGCTGGCCGATGTCACCGGGCTGGTGATGACCAAGCTGGACGGCACGGCGCGCGGAGGCGTGCTGGTGGCGCTGGCCGACCGCTTCGGCCTGCCGATTCATGCCATCGGCGTGGGTGAGCAGATCGACGATCTGCAACCCTTCGACCCCGAGGAATTCGCCGCCGCCCTTGTCGGGACTGCGGGTCAGGCGTGACCGGTCGCGCCTGACAGCAGCCTTGGATCAACCCCCATGGTCTTGAGCGTCGCCGACCATTTGCCGCTGTCATCAGCGTCGAAGACCATCGCGCGGCTGGCCTCGGTCAGCAGCCAGCCGCCGGCCTGGATTTCCTGTTCGAGCTGATTCGGGCCCCAGCCGGCATAGCCCAGCGCCGTGATGACCTGTGCCGGCCCTTGGCCGCGCGCCATCTCGGCCAGTATCTCGACCGAGGTGCTCAGGACGATACCACTGGCCACCTCGAGACTGCCCTCCTCGGTCATGACATCGGGCGAATGCAGCACGAAACCGCGCGAGGTCTCGACCGGACCACCGTAATGCACGACACCGTGCGGTGCATTGCCAAGGCCGGTGGTACTGCCTGCAAGTGGCATCTCGAGATGTTCGAGCAGCCGGCCGAGCGTCAGGTCAGGCAGGGGCTTGTTGATGATGACCCCCATCGCCCCTTCTGCCGAATGCGCGCAGAGCAGCACCACCGAATACGCGAATCGCGGATCGGGCATGGTGGGCATGGCAATCAGCAGCTTGCCGACAAGCGACTCCATCATTGTTCCTTCTGGGTTTGCCGTGGGGGCAGAATGACCCTGTTCCGCGGGCTTGCCAAGGGGCTGCACTGTCGCGCCCTGACGCGAAACGGTCACAGCGTGGCGAAGTCGCGCGGATGTGACTTCCGTTTCCCGGCCCCGGGGTGAATAGCTGGGGCATGAATCTCATCCGCTCCCTGACCCTATGTCTGAGCCTGAGCCTGCCGCATGTTTCACAGGCGCAGGCCCCGCAGTTGTCCGAAATCATCGAGGCCCAGATGCGACCCGGCTGGCGCACCGACCAGGGCACGCATATCGCGGCGCTCCATCTGCGGCTGGCCGACGACTGGATCACCTATTGGCGCCATCCCGGCGAAAGCGGGCTTGTGTCGCAATTCGACTGGTCGGGCTCGCGCAATCTGGCGCAGGCGCGTATCCACTGGCCAGAGCCACGCCTCTACATCAAGGCCGGTGCGCGCAGCATCGGCTATTCAGACGAACTGGTCCTGCCGATCGAGCTGACCCCGATCCGGTCGGAAGAGCCCATCGAGCTTGACGGCGCCATGATGCTTGGTGTGTGCAACGATATCTGCATCCCGGTCGACTTGGCCCTTCGGGTCTCGGTATCGGGTGCGGGTCGGCATGATCACGTCATTGCCACTGCGCTGGACAGCAGACCGGGCAATGCGCGGGCCGCAGGGCTGCGCAGCGTCGCCTGCGAGGTTTCGCCGGACCGGCGAGGCCTGGTGTTGAGCGCATCGCTGGACATGCCCCGCATGGGGGCCGAGGAATTCGTTCTGGTCGAGATGGCGGGAACACAGATGCCCGCGCGGGTGCTTGGCACGCAACGCGATGGCGACGCGATTCTCGGGCATACGCTGTTCCAGACAAGGGGTGCCGGAATTGATCGTTCTGCCGTGCGCGTCAGCGTTATCAGCGAGAACGGAACCGTGGTTCATCAGGGCTGTTCTCTGAACTGACCGCTGCACTCTCGGACGCATTCCCGCAGGCGGTTGAAAGCTGCCGGATGGACGACTGTCCCTTCCCATATGTCGCGGAACTGCCTTGGGCGGGGTCTGGAGTGCGATCCGACCGAAGCGAGGATCGGAAAAATTGTGCGGCAAAACAGGATCTGGAGACGCCAAGTCGATCCAACCTGATCGGCGCCGACTCTGGTATAATGCCAGTGATCGCGCGCCCGCGACGCGCTCAGGACGCCGCATCTCCGGTGTCTGGCCGCGAATTGCGCGCGGCAATCCACAGCCCAAGCGCCCCGATGACCCAGATCACGGCAAGGCCGAGGGCCGCTCCGCCCAGGAACAACACCAGAGCCGCGCGCAGCGGATCATCGGCAAGCGGCAGCAGCGCCAGCACCTCAGGCAGGGCACCGCGCGCGATGACCGAACCGAACGTCGCGGCGAACCATGCGACCAGCGCAAGGGCGGCGATCAGCGGCACGGCAAGCACCCCGCGCGCAGGCTGGCTGAGAGCTCGGCGCAACGAGACGATCTGGCGGTGCAGGTCATGCCCGATGGCCAGCACAGAAGGCACCAGCAGCAGCACGATGAACATGCCGAAACCCAGACCATAGACCAGCGTGATCACCGTCGGCTTGAGAAACGCCGCCTGGGTCGAGCCTTCGAACATCAGCGGCGTCAGGCCAAAAACCGTCGTGAGCGTGGTCAGCAAGACCGGGCGCAGGCGGTCGCAGGTCGCGTCGATGATCGACGGAATCAGCCCCCGGTCGCGGGCATACTGGTCCACGGTCGTCACCAGCACGATCGAATCGTTGATGATGATGCCCACCATCCCCATCATCCCCACGATGGAGAACATCGACATCGCCATCTCCCAGCTCATATGGCCGTAGATCACCCCGATCAGGCCGAAGGGAATGACCGCCATGACCACCAGAGGGCGCAGCCAGCTTGCGAATACCCAAGCCAGCGTCAGGTAGATGAGGATCAGGCAGAGTACGAGACCGATGGCCGCATCGGACATGAATTCGCGTTCCTGCTCGGCCTGCCCCGAAAGCCGCGTCGTTATGCCGAAATCGGCCTCGAGGTCGGGCAGTATGCGCTCGGTCAGGGCGCGGGTCACCTCTCGGGCGCGGGCCGGGTCATCCTCTGACAGATCGCCAGAAACCGTGACCACCCTCACACCGTTCTCGCGCCGCACTGTCGAGAACCCCTGCCGCTCGGTGACCGAGACAATATCGCCCAGCAGGACCTGCGCCCCCGATGGCGCGCGCATCTGCATGCTGTCAAGGAAGTCGGCAGCGCGTTCGGCCTGCGGCACTTCGACCCGGATACGGCCCGTGCGCAACCCGTCGGGGAAGGTCGCGGCCTCGATACCCGACAGCCGGTTGCGCAGGTCGCGCGACAGGCCCTCGATGGTAAAGCCCAGCGCCTGGCCCTGCGGCGTCAGTTGCAGGATGAGTTCCTGCTTGTCATAGGGCAGGTTGTCCTCGAGCCCCGTCACCTCCGGGAAGGGCACAAGAGCTGCGCGCAGTGCCTCGGACGCGGCCTTGAGTGTCTCGGCATCGGACCCGCTCAGATCCACCGACAGCGTATCGCCCCCCGGACCGCCGCCCCAGGACCGGAAACTCAGTTCCTCCAGTCTCGGGTGGGGGCGCACCTCGTCCTGCACCATGCCGGCAAAGGCAAAGCTCGACACAGGGCGGAAGTCGGCATCGACCAGATCGATGGAGATCCCGCCCAGCAGATCGCCATCCTTGTTCTCGGCCGAAGCCAGCGCGCGGCCTGCATTGCCGCCAAGTTCGACCATGGCGAAAGTGACCGGGTTGGTGCCGGACTGTTCTTCCAACCGCGCCGCCACTGCCTCGGTCGCACGCTGCATCTCGCGCAGCATGTCCAGCGTGTCGGCGCGGGTGGCACCATCGGTCATCACGATATTGCCTGTGATCGAGCCCTGCTCCGGCGGGGCAAAGAAGCGGAAGGGCAGATTGCCACTGACCAGATTCGACGCCTGCACCGTCAGCAGCGCGATCAATCCCGCGACGACAGGGTAACGCGCCGTCACCACGAAGCGGATAAACGGGCGGAAGGCACGCTCGCGCGCCCAGCGGAAACCGCGATTGACCTGGCGCGAGGGCCAGTCATACCAGCGTTCCTTCAACCCGCTGGCAATGGCATGATACATGTGGTTCGGCAGGATCAGGAAACACTCGACGAGCGACGCCAGCAGCACCGCGATCACGGTCAGCGGTATGTCGGCAATCAGCGTGCCGAAGCGACCGCCCACGAGGATAAGCGCGCCAAAGGCCAGAACCGTCGTGACAGTCGCGGCAAAGACCGGTTGCGCCATGCGGGTGGCGGCGTTCTCGGCGGCTTCGGCAGGTGATTCCCCCAGTTCGCGCGCGCGGTAATCGGCGTGCTCGCCCACAACGATGGCGTCATCGACCACGATCCCCAGCGTGATGATCAGCGCAAAAAGCGAGATCATGTTGAAGCTGAGCCCCATCAGATACATGACCGCGATGGCGGCCATCATCGCGGCAGGAATGCCCGCCGATACCCAGAAGGCCGTTCGGGCATTGAGAAACAGGAACAGCAGCACCACCACCAGCCCCAGACCCAACAGCCCGTTCTTGAGCAGCAGCCAGATCCGCCCCGAGATGAACTCGGCCCGGGTCGAGACAAGCTCGATCCGCGTGCCTTCGGGCAGCGAGCGGTTCATCGCTTCGGCGACCTGCTCGACCGTGGACTGAATCGCAATCGCGTCACCGCGCTCGGAGCGATCGACGCGCAGGGTGATTGCCGGATCCGGACCCACGAAAAAGGCACGCTCACGGTCGATGCTTCCTTCCTCGATCTGCGCGACATCCCCCAGCCGCAGCACTGTGCCGTCCGGGCGCGTACGCAGCGCGATCTCGCCGACCTCGTCGGCCGAGCGCCGCTCGGTTCCTGTGCGCACGCGCGAGGTGCCGGACGAGACCTCGCCGGTCGGGTCTGTCGTCACGGTCGCGCGAATTGCCTGGGCAATCTCGGCCATGGTGAGGTCATGCTCGATCAGGTTGCGGGTCGGCACCTCGACCGTCACCTCGGCGCTGGCCACGCCACGGATGGTGGTCCGGGTGATGCCTGCATCATAAAGCCGCGCTCCGAACTCGTCGGCAAAGCGGGCAAGTTGTTCCACGGCCACCGGGCCGGTGATGACCACATTGGTCACGCGATCGGCCCAGCTCGAACGCCGCGTGACCGGGTCATCGGCGTCCTCGGGCAGGTTGGAGAGCGTGCCCAGCGCATCCTGCACATCGGAATTGGCGCGCGCCATGTCCCAGCCGGTCTCGAATTCCAGCGTGAAGCTTGCCCGGCCCTCGCGCGATTGCGCCGTGACCTTGGTGACACCGTCAACCGCCTGCAGGACTGGCCCGGCAAGCTGCACGATGCCCCGGTCCACATCCTCGGCCCCGGCCCCTTGCCAGCGGATATCGACCGAAATGTTGTCGACCACCACATCGGGGAAGAACTGCGCACGCATCTGCGGAATGGCGGCAAGCCCGGCCACCAGCATCACGACCAGCAGCAGATTGGCCGCGGTCTTGTGCCGGGTGAAATAGCGAAAGACGCCAAGCGCCTGAACGGCAAGCCGGTCGCGGGTGCTGCGGGTTACGCTCATGGCTCAGCCACCACCCTGAGGGCGTCCGCCGCCACCACCGCTTTCAAGCCGCTCAATCATGGTGGCGGGCACCTGCTCCTCGGCAAGTTGCGCCAGCATCCGGGCGCGCACCGTCTCGGGCATCCGGGTATTGCCCTCGACCTGCGCGATCAGGCGCGCACGGCGCTCCGCGTCGAGCGTGACCATTTCGGGCTCCTCAGCGACCACCTCGCCCGAGGCGCTCTCGCGCTGCGGGCGCACGAGGATACCGCTGCCCAGCATCGGACCAATCTCGCGCACAATCTCGCGTCCGGCAAGCGCCTCGGCCGCGACGATCACGTTTTCGCCCTGCCGACGCAGGATGCTGACCGGCACTGCCTGAAGCCGGTTGTCCTCGCCCAGGGCCAACACATTGCCCGCTGCATTGACTGCTGTGGCAGGCAGCAGCGCGACATTGCCCATCGCAGGCTCCTGCAGGCGCACGGTCACGAAATCACCCGGCCGAAAACCGCGCGGCGCCAGCAGATCGACAAAGAGTCGCCGTCCGCTCTGGCCCTGCTCGACGGTGGCAGAGGCGCGCACCAGCCGCCCCGGCGAGGTGATCTCGTATCCCGCCACCTCGAGCGCGACTTCGGCTTCTGTGCTCAGCAACTGCCCTGAATCGTCAATAAGGCGCAGATACTGCGCGGTCGAAACCCGCACCGACACCTCCAGTGCCTGCGGGTCGATGATACGGCCGAGCTGCTCGTTGGCGCTGACAAGGCGCCCCTCTACCGCATTCACATCGGCAAGCGTGCCCGTGAAGCTGGCATGAACGCGCGTGTCCGCCAGCCGCCGCTCGGCCTCGGCAAGGGTGATGCCCTGCCGCCCGAGCGCGGTCTGCGCCTGATCGCGGCGCGCTTCGGCCTGCGCCTCGGCCTGCCTGCGCCCGACAAGGGACTGGCGGGCAGAGGCCAGCGCAAGTTCAGCCTCTTCCAGAGCGGCCTCGGTCGCGACACCGCGCTGCGCAAGGTCAGTGCGTCGCGCAAGGGCGCGGGCGCGCAATTCCACCTGCTCCTGAACGGCAGCGACATCTTCGGCCGCGAGGACCAGCGCGCGGGTCGCATCCCGCAGTTCGGCCTCGGCGCGGGCCATGTCGGAGCGCGCCATTGCCAGCGCGGATTCCGCATCTGCCGGATCGATGCGGAACAGAAGCTGGCCTTCCTCGACCTCGGCACCATCCTCGAAGCCTGACGCGACCTCAAGCACACGCCCGCTGACCGGGGCGCGCAATTCCAGCGACCGGCGTGTGCGGACTTCGCCAAAGGCCGACAGGACGGGCGTCACCTGGTCGGGGATCACAGTCATCACCCGCACGGTAAAGACGCGCTCGCGCCCCTGGCCCGGCCCGCCCGGCGCCTCGGCGCGGCTCTGGATGGCCGAAACGAGCGTGTAGCCTGCATAGCCCAGCGCAGCGGCGGACATCGCCGCCAGAAACAGCGCCATGAGGCTACGGGTCAGAAAACGCATGGCCGCTCCCGTCGATAATTTCCTGCCATGAGCGTTATACGCAGCAGTTGGCGGATCAGTTCAATACTGATTCACGCAAGAGCGCGTTACTTCCGTCGCAGATGCTCATCCAGGCGCGGAAAAATCTCGACAAAGTTGCAGGGAAGGTGACGATAGTCGAACTGATGAACGAGGATCTCGTCCCAGGCATCCCTGCACGCCCCCGGCGAGCCGGGCAAAGCGAACAGATAGGTCCCCTTCGCGACCCCCGCACAGGCGCGGGACTGGATCGCCGAAGTGCCGATCTTCTGCATCGAGATGATGGTAAAGACCGTGCTGAAGGCTTCGATTTCCTTTTCATAGACGTCGCGATGCGCCTCGACCGTGACATCACGCCCCGTAAGCCCGGTGCCACCCGTGGTCAGGATGGCGTCTATTGCGGGATCGTCGCACCAGGCGCGCAACCGGGCAGCGATTTCCGGACGCTCGTCGCGGATGATGGCGCGGGCAGCCACGCTGTGCCCGGCCCCATCGATCCGCGCGACAAGCGTATCGCCCGACCTGTCCTGCGACAGATCGCGCGTGTCGGAAACGGTCAGCACGGCAAAGCGCACCGGGGCGAAGGGTCGGCTCTCGTCGATGCGGCTCATGTCAACTCCCGAAGTCTGGCTTGCAATTCCAGCAGGTCGGCCCAGGCCTCGCGCTTGGCCGCAGGGTTGCGCAACAGGTAGGCCGGGTGAAACATGGGCAACGCCGGGCGACCGCCGACCTCGCGCCACTGGCCACGGATGCGCGTGATGCCTTCGCTGGTCTCCAGCAGCGTCATTGCCGGGATGCGGCCCATCAGCAGAAGGATGTCCGGTGCGGCGAGTTCGATATGGCGCAGCACGAAAGGGCGCATCATGGCGCGTTCCCCGGGGCTGGGGTCGCGGTTCTGGGGCGGGCGCCAGGGCAGGATATTGGTGATGTAGAGCGCGCGGCGCGGGTCGGGATGTGCCCGGCCCATCGCGATCGCGGCAAACATTCGGTCGAGAAGCTGGCCTGCCTCGCCCACGAAGGGCTTGCCCTGCAGGTCTTCCTCGCGCCCCGGAGCCTCGCCCACGATCATCACCCGCGCGCCTTCCTGCCCGTCGGAAAAGACCAGATTGCGCGCGCCCTGGCGCAACTCACAATGCGGATACGCCGCCAGTTCATCGCGCAGCGCCGCAAGACTGGTGGCCACGCCAGCCGCAGCCCGGGCGGCGGCGACCGGATCAGCAGTCGCGGGCTGCCCGGAAGCGCCTGCGGGAGGAACCGCAACCGGGCGGGCTGCGCGCTCCACCCGACCGGGCAGATCGTAGCGATTTATCGGCGCGTCGCAAATGGCCTCATCTACGCCCATCTCGACCTGCCAGTCGAGCGCGGCGCGGGCAATCTCGAAATTGCGCTCCCAGTCAGGCCACATCGTCATGCACGCCAAGCTACTGCCGC
Organism: Paracoccaceae bacterium; assembly: GCA_007128135.1. Taxonomy (GTDB): domain Bacteria; phylum Pseudomonadota; class Alphaproteobacteria; order Rhodobacterales; family Rhodobacteraceae; genus Roseinatronobacter. Next base: position 14,287 of record SKYA01000005.1, read on the forward strand.
GCGCCGTCAGCGTAAAGCGGCCTTGTCGTCGCGCGAAGCGGTTTCTATAACGCAGGCAGTTCGTTTGGGGGGGTCATGACATTCACGCAGAAGCATCTGCTGGGCATAGAACCGCTGCACCCGGTCGAAATCACCACGATCCTTGACCTTGCCGAGGACTATGTCGCGCTGAACCGGTCGGCCGAAAAGCACGCCTCGGTGCTTGACGGCATGACGCAGATCAACATGTTCTTCGAGGCCTCCACCCGCACCCAGGCCAGTTTCGAACTTGCCGGCAAGCGACTGGGCGCAGATGTGATGAGCATGGCCATGGCGCAGACGAGCCTCAAGAAGGGCGAGACGCTGATTGACACGGCCCTGACGCTCAACGCCATGCATCCCGACCTTCTGGTGGTGCGCCATCCCCATTCCGGAGCGGTGAACCTGCTCGCCGAGAAAGTGACCTGCGCCGTGCTCAATGCGGGCGACGGGCGGCATGAGCACCCCACCCAGGCGCTGCTCGACGCGCTGACGATCCGGCGCAAGAAGGGGCGGCTGCACAGGCTGACCGTCGCCATATGCGGCGATATCGCCCATAGCCGGGTCGCGCGGTCGAACCTGATCCTGCTGGGCAAGATGGAAAACCGCGTGCGGCTGGTCGGCCCTCCGACCCTGATGCCCGCGCAGGTAGGCACGTTCGGGGTCGAGGTGTTCGACGACATGCGCGCGGGGCTGGAAGGCGCGGATGTGGTGATGATGCTGCGACTGCAACGCGAGCGGATGGACGGCGCATTCGTGCCCTCGGAGCGCGAATATTTCCACCGCTACGGACTGGACGCCGAAAAGCTGGCCTATGCGAAGGATGACGCCATCGTCATGCATCCGGGCCCGATGAACCGGGGGGTGGAGATCGACGGTGCGATTGCCGATGACATCAACCGCTCGGTGATCCAGGAGCAGGTCGAGATGGGGGTCGCGGTGCGCATGGCCTGCATGGACCTGCTGGCGCGCAACCTGCGCTCGTCTCGTGAACGTGCGCGCCTGCGGGAAGTGACCGATGGCTGAGCAGATCCGCGAGAGCAGGCTGGGAGATACCCTGGTCGAACTGGAACCCGGCGAGAAACGGCTGCGCGAGATCCGCTCGGACCGCGCCACCTATATCCGTGACCATGCCGCGATGGCGGTGCTGGGCATGGGGATGGTGGGCATGGTTCTGGCCCTGATCGGCTCGGACCACGTGCTGATCGGCTCGCTCGGGGCGGTTCTGGCGCTGATCGTGCGCGGATTGTGGCTCTATTCGGAACAGATGAAATTCCACTGGGTGCTGACCTCTGCGCGCCTTGTCGGCCCCGGCGGTCGCCAGACCTATCTGCTCGAACTGGACAGGGTGCGCAGGCTCTTCGACGATATCCAGCTGGTGACGAAGGGGGGCGACAAGCATCTCATCAAGCATGTCGCGGGTGCAGAGGCGATCGTGGCCGAGATCGAGGCCGCGCGCGAGAAGCGCGCAAAGCGCAAGGGCGGCTGAGATGGACCGATTGCCTGCGCATGTCGAGTTGCAACGCGGCGAGCAGGTCATCGCGCTGATCCGGCCCGATTTCCAGATCCAGATTCTGGGCGAGGCGCTGCTCGGGGTGCTGGCGCTGATCGGGGTGGTGCTGTTTATGATCGGACTTGACCTAGCGATGGAGCGCCCCCTGCGCGGCATCGGCTCGGGCATGATGCTGACCTTCGCGCTGATGGTGGGTCCGATACTCGCACAGCGCATCCTGTCACCGCGACCTGTCCATGTGCTGACCTCCCACCGGCTGATCGTGAACGAGGACACCACGATCCCGCTCGAGCGCATCACACGCCTGCAGATCTGGCTGACCGGGCTACTGGTGCAGGGCGTTGGCCAGCGGGTCTATCTGCAGCACCTGATCGGCCCGGCCGCCGTTGCAAGGCTGATCCGCGACACAATCGCCACTGTTCGGAGGGCCTGATGCTCTGGTTTCACAACGCGCGCCTGATCGATCCGGAAACCGGCACCGACCACGTCGGTACGCTGCTGGTCCGCGACGGTGCCATTGCCGAGCGTGACGGTCCCTGCCCCGATGGCGCGCAGGCGATTGACGCCGGCGGCAAATGCCTTGCTCCGGGCATCGTCGATCTGGGCGTGCAGGTGGGCGAGCCGGGTGCCCAGCACAAGGAGAGCCTGCGCACTGCCGGGCTGGCTGCCGCCAGAGGGGGCGTGACCACCATCATCATGCGCCCCGACACAAGCCCTGCCATCGACACGCCGGAGGTGCTGGAATATGTCACCCGCCGCGCCCAGGCCCGGACGCCGGTGAACATCCGCGCGATGGCCGCGCTCACCCGCGGGCGCGAGGGGCGGGAAATGGCCGAGATCGGGCTGCTGCTTGATGCCGGTGCGGTTGCCTTCGGCGATGGCGAGCGCGTGCTGCGCGACACCAGGGTATTTGCCCGCGCCATGGCCTATGCGAGGGGCCTTGGCGCTCTGATCGTGGGGCATCCGCAGGATGCAGGCCTGTCCGCCGGCGCCTGCGCGACCACTGGCAAGTTCGCCTCGCTGAAGGGCCTGCCCGCAGTCTCGCCGATGGCCGAGCGGATGGGGCTGGATCGCGATCTCGGGCTCGTCGAGATGACGCGCGCGCGTTACCATGCCGACCAGATCACCTGCGCGCGTGCCCTGCCCGCACTGGAACGCGCCAAGCAGAACGGGCTTGATGTGACCGCAGGCATCTCGATCCATCATCTGACGCTCAACGAATTCGACGTGGGTGACTACCGCACCTTCTTCAAGCTCACACCGCCGCTTCGCGGCGAGGATGACCGCCGCGCAGTGGTCGAGGCAGTGCGCGAGGGGCTCATCGACATCATCTGCTCGATGCACTCGCCGCAGGACGAGGAATCCAAGCGCCTTCCCTTCGAGGAAGCCGCGCCAGGCGCGGTCGGCCTTGAAACCTTGTTGCCGGCAGCGATGCGTCTCCATCATTCCGAAGGGCTGGGCCTGCCGCAGATCTGGCGTGCACTGGCGTTGAACCCTGCGCGCAGGCTCGGGCTGGCGTCAGGGCGGCTCGGCGAGGGGGCCCCGGCCGATCTGGTGCTCTTTGACCCCGAGACACCTTTCGTGCTGGACCGTTTCTCGTTGCTGTCGAAATCCAAGAACACGCCCTTTGACGAAGCGCGAATGCAGGGACGCGTGCTTGCCACCTATGTCGCTGGCAGGCAGGTCTATCCCCGGGGGGCGGACGATGCCTGAACTGGTCACACCTCTCTGGGCGCTCGGTCTCGTCGGGCTCGGGGCCTACCTTCTGGGGTCGGTACCCTTTGGCGTGGTGATCGCACGCCTGATGGGACTCGGCGATCTGCGCCAGATCGGCTCGGGCAATATCGGGGCCACGAATGTCATGCGCACCGGCAACAGGCTTGCGGGCAGGCTGACCTTCGTGCTTGATGCAGGCAAGGGGGCGGTGGCAGCACTGCTGGCCTGGTGGGCGCTCGGCGAGGATGCCGCGCAGATGGCTGCCCTCGCCGCCTTTCTGGGCCATCTCTATCCGGTTTTTCTGGGCTTCCGGGGCGGCAAGGGCGTGGCGACCTTCATTGGCACCCTGCTCGCGCTGGCCTGGCCTGTGGGGCTTGCGGTCTGCGCGCTGTGGCTCGCAGTGTTCAGGCTGTCGCGCTATTCCTCTCTGGCGGCCCTGGTGGCGAGCGGGCTGAGCCCGCTGCTGGCCTGGGGGGCTGGCTACGGGTCGATGCTGGCACTGTTTGTCATGCTGGGCGTGATGATCTTCCTGCGGCATGGCGAGAACATCAGTCGGCTGCTCTCGGGGACCGAGGCGCGGTTCGACAAGCAGTGATGAGGCGAAACCGGGAGGCGCTGCCGGTGTGATCACGGTCCCGGCATCGATCACGCGCAGATGACAGCCGGCACCCGGGAATCAACCGGAACGGTTGATGGAATGGTGTTGGCCTGCACCGTTGCATTGTGCACCGCCCCAAGCGGATAGCGCGCCGAAACCGCCAGGATGACGTGTCATCGCGATGATGCCCAGAGCAGACGGATTTCCGACAGGTCGCTCCGTGCCCGCTGCAGGCGAAGGGCGACGAGGTTCTGCGCGTCGCAGGCCGGCTCCTGGCAGAGTTCCACCAGGGCGATCACGCCCTCGTCACGGTAATCGAGGCTCAACTGGCGGATGGCATCGGGGGTAACGATACCCTCCAGACAGTCGCGCACCACGCGGGCAAGTTCGGGGCGCAGCGCCGCATCATGCGCGGCCGGTCCATCGGCATGGCCAAAGGGCTCGGGGTGGATGATGATCTCGGCCATGTCGGGCACCCGCGCCAGAACCCGTGCGCGGGCGGCTTCGGACAGGCGATGCGCCTCGGACAGGGTCATGGCCGGGTCGAGCGCAATATGAACATCGGCCTGGATGCTGCCGCCCATGTAGCGCAGGCGCAGGTCATGGGCATCGCGAATGCCGGGCGTTGCCATCAGCGCAGCGATGATCCTGTCGCCAATCTCGCCGGAGGGGGCGGTATCCACGAGTTCGCGGATCGCGGGCCGCCCATATCCGAAAGCCACGCGCGCCAGCATCAGCGCAATGATCCCGGCGCCCAGCGCATCCGCCCAGGGCGCGCCCAGCATGGCCGCACCGATCCCTGACAAGGCCACGACCGACGTTATTGCGTCCGAGCGATGGTGCCAGGCATTGGCCGCCATCATCGTCGAGCCGGTGCGCTTCGCAACCGCGCTTGTGTAGAGATACAGCCCCTCCTTCAGCGCAATGGCCACCGCCGCAACGCACAAGGCCAGGACACCCGGCGCGACATCAGGCGGGTCCAGCAGGCGCGCGCCCGCGTCAATCAGGATACCTGCCGACGCCAGCGCCAGCATCGCGGCGATGGCAAGGGTGGCAAGGGTCTCGAAACGCCCATGTCCGAAAGGGTGCTCGGTGTCGGGCGGGCGGTGGGAATGCCTGAGCGCCCAGATCACGGTGGCATCCGAGGCCAGATCCGACAGCGAATGCACGCCGTCCGCGACGAGCGCCTGACTTTGCGCCACAATACCCGCGATGATCTTCGCAGCCGCCAGAGGCGCATTCAGCAGGACCCCGGCCCATCCCGCGCGGCGCTTGTCACGCAGCGCCTGGGCGTCGGTCTGTGCTTGGGGCGCTGTCATGTGCGACACTCCTACAGACGTTCGACAGGGGTCATGTGGTCAACATAGTGCCTCGGGGATGGGGGGTGCGCAAGACCGGGACAACCCCGAACAGATCGGCGCGGTCATGAGCAAGCCGCGCGGGCGCCTTGCGGTTCTGTCGCCCCACAATGGCGATCCGGGACACGCCGGGCAGCAGGGCAAGGCAGCGGCACCGCCCTGGCCTGTCACCCCGGCGTTCACGACGGACTCCGCAAGCAGCTCCCGGGCTTGCCGGTTTGCGGCTCTGGCCGCTTTTCCATCCTCAGGAGGACTTCCGCAGTTCTTCGAGCACATCGACACCCTGCATCTTCAGGAAATGCAGCATGTCGATGAAAACCCAGTTCTCGGCCAGCTTGTCGCCCTCGCGCCGGTAGATATCGACCACGCGCATGTCGCCTTTCGTTCCCGGCGGCAGCCCCATGAACCCGCCCGCAGAGGTCAGCGTCAGATTGGGCCAGCCGAAGAACCCGCCATACGACCCTTCGGCCAGTCGCGCGACATGGCCGTTGAACCGACGGTCACTCAGCCGCGTGCGGAAGGGACGCTGGTGCTGCTCGATATAGCGCGGGATGGTATAGGTCGCGCCAATCCCCTCGGGTCCCCACCAGAGCATGTCGTCATTCCAGGTCTGACCAAGTTCTTCCTCGGGGCTGCGAAACTGGTGATGGTGATTGATCCCGCCGATCATCCGCTCGATGAGATCAAGCGTGAGGGCCCCCTCGGCCTCGGGCTGCGGCGCGGTCAGGATACCGTCATGCGTGGCTGGCCCGGGCTGGATGAGATGGGCGCCGGTCTGTTCTGGCAGAGGGGTGTAGCCCGCCTGCCGCATCAGGTGCAGAAGGTCGCAGAAGAAGGCCGTCTCGGCAATCCGGCCTGACGCCACGCGATGAAACTCGGCATAGCGCAGCATGACGATTCGCCGCGTCGGGGTCAGGCCCAGAAAGGGCGCGTCGAACAGCGCCATCAGATGACCCATGGACACCACCCATACCGACTGGAAGCCGTCGATCTGGTTGTGCCCGGCAAGGAAGATGTCCTCGCGGCGCTGCACGCGGCTCATCGAGCGCAGGAACGGCTGCCAGAAGGCGCGCGCAACAGCTTCTGCGCCCTGCTGTTCATGCCAGGGATGCATCCCGCGCCAGTGCCAGTCGGCATGGGTATGCGCGGCAAGGATGCTGGCCACGGTTTCGGCTGTGGCGTCAAGCAGGGCGGCGTGATGGGCGCGGATCAGGCTTTTCTCGGCGTGGAATGACATGTCTCGGCTCGCGGCTGGAGGCAGGCGAAGGCCGGGGGTTTCACCCCCGGACTCCCAGAGTATTTGAGGCAGGAAATCGGAACAAGGTTCAGCCCTTCACGGCACCTGCAGTAAGGCCCGAGACGATCTGGCGCTGGAAGAACAGGATCAGCACGAAGAGCGGTGCCGTGGCCGAGACCACGGCGGCAACGGCGAACATCACATTTCCCTCGACCTGGGTAGAGCCGAGGAAGGAGGCGATCTTGGGCACCATGGTCTGGTTCTGCTGGCTGAGCAGCATTGCGGTGACAGCGAAATCGTTATAGGCGAGCAGGAAGCTGAACAGCCCCGTGGTGATCACGCCGGGCCACATCACCGGCACGATGACATGGCGAAAGGCCTGAAAGCGGGTGCAGCCATCGACCATGGCGGATTCGTCCAGATCCTTGGGGATGTTGAGAAAGAAGCTGTGCAGCATCCACAGCGTGAAGGGCTGATTGATCGCAACAAGCACGATGATCGCCGTGGGAAGATGGCCCCAGACATTCCACTGGAAGAAGGGTAGCAGATAGCCCGAGACCAGCGTGATATGCGGCATGGCGCGGAACACGAGCGCGATCATCAGGAGCCAGAAGGTGTAGCGGAAGCCCGAGCGCGCCAGCGCATAGCCGCCCAGCGTGCCGAAGGTCAATGAAATCACGACGACGCAGACCACCACGATCAGGGTGTTCATGGCCGCGCGCCAGAATTCCTCCTGCACCCAGGCACCGTGATAGCCCTGCCCTGTGAAGGCGCTCCCGGTTTGCGCCATGGTGAAGGTGCCGCGCAGCGCGTTGCGCCAGTCGGAGAGGCTGAAAAAATCCGCCTGCACCTTGAAGCTGCCCCAGAGTGTCCAGAGAAACGGGAACGAGGCGATCACGACCCAGAGCAGCACCAGAGCCGTCGAGACCGTGACCAGCAAGGGCGAACGACGTTGTGTAGCGGCCATGTCAGTGCCCCTTCCGGTTGAAGTCGCGCCATGTGCGGATCAGCACGGGTGCCAACAGCACGACCACGCCCAGGATGGTCAGCATCGAGGTGGTGGCGGCGGCCCCGAACTGGGCGGCATCACCGCGCAGATAGTTGAAGATATTGTAGCTCAGTGAGGTTGCGCTGGCCTGCGCCTGAAAGCCCACGATCGGCTCGAACACGCGGAAATTGTCCATCAGTTGCATGAGCGTGATGAAGATGGCCAGCGGCATCAGATGCGGGATCACGACATAGCGGATGCGCTGCCAGCGGTTTGCGCCATCGATCATTGCGGCCTCAAGCGGTTCTTCAGGCACGGTCTGCAACCCTGCATAGAAGACAATGAAGGCAAAGGGTGCAGAGGACCAGACGCCATAGACGATCAGCATGATCCATGTCAGCGTTGGCGAGGCCCGGAGCGAGAGGGTCGGGTCGTTGGTGACCGTCTGCAGAAAGGCCCCGAGAACCCCTCGACTGTCCACCATCCAGTACAGCACCAGCGAGCCGATCAGGGGTGTCACGATCATGGGCAGCAGGGACACGAAGATCGTGGGTCCGCGGAAGATGCGCGGCAGGGAATTGACGCCCAGCGCGATCGCAAGCCCCAGCACCAGCACGAAGGGCGTGACGACGAAGGTAAAGGTAAGCGTGAAGGCAAGCGCGCGCCAGAAAGGCAACGTCATGGCGCGGCGGGTGAAATCGGCGATACTGTCCGACCGCTCCCACATGCCACGGATCTCGGTTATGGCCAGGTGATTGCGGTCAAGATAGTTGCTGAAGCCGGCGAAACGTCCCAGAGGTCGCGCCTCGCGCAGTTCCCGCGTTGCCTCGCGGTCCACGATGGTTTCCTCGGCACAGCCGAAAGGGCCGCAATTCTCGACCGTGCGCAAGACCTGCTCATGCTCGACATGCAGCGACTGGATGAACACCGATACCACCGGCAGCGCAATGAACAGGATCATCGCCAGTGCCGAAGGGAGGATGAACCAGAAGAATGTGCGGTGTTTCATGGTCCCTGCCCTGCAAGACGGCGGGCGGCCCTGCGGGCCGCCCGGATGTGGTTCAGTTCAGGAAACCCTGCGACCGGGCGGCCGTTGCATAGGCGGCCTCGATCGTGGCGAGCGTTTCCTCTGCGCTGGCCGATCCCTGCAGGAAAGGTGCAAGGTTATCGCCAAGCGCGGTGTGCATCAGCCCCATGTAAGGCGTCATCGGATAGGGCGCGGCCCCGCCCTGCGCCGAAGCGATCACGCCTGCCGAGGCGGGTGTCGGCTCGTAGCCTTCGCCCAGCCAGACCGCCAGTTCCGAATTGGCAGCGATGCGCTCGGGCGTGATGCCGTTGAGCATGGCGAGAAAGCTGGCCTCGGCATTCTCGTCCGAGGTATTGGCGGCAATGGTGAACCCGTCCCACCACAGCGTCGTCGCGGGGCGGCTCTGGCCCTCGACTGTCGGCGCAGCGGCCAGAACGGTCGAGGCGACGATCTCGGGTGTCGAGTTCTCGCCTGACAGGATCCCTGCCCCGCGCGAGCCCCAGTGCAGCATCAGCGCCACTTCACCAGCCTCCCAGAGCGCCTGGATCGCGTTGGAATCGAAGGTCAGGTAGTCGGGATTGGAGAAACCGGTCAATGCCTTGAGCGCCTCGAGCGTAGCGATGCCTGCCTCATTGTTGATCGCCGGTGCAGCCGAACCGGGCTCGAAGAAACTGCCGCCGTGGCCGAGATAGAGGTTCACGAATTCCTGCGCAAGGTTCCAGCCCGCGCCCGAGACGATCGCGACGGGGTGGTCCATGATGCCCTGCGACCTGATCGCCTCTGCAGCCGAGAGCACATCGGACAGGGTTTGCGGCGCACCGACACCGGCCTGTTCCAGAACATCCGAACGGTAGAACAGATGCTGGGCATTGGCCATGAAGGCCACGGCCATCACCTGCCCCTCGACGCGCACCATCTGGGTGGGCAGCAGGTCGGAGCCGTGTTTCTCGATCAGATCGTCGAGCGGGCGGATCAGTCCGGCATTCATCAGCGGCACGATCGAGCCATTCGCCACGACCGCGACCGAATATTGCGACGGATTGGCCGTCAATGCTGCAACCTGAAGGTCGCGGTGATCGCGCGTCAGGTTGGTCGTGACGGTCACGCTGCCTGTGGCGCATTCCTGTGCCCCTGCTACAACCGCCTGAAGCGCCGGGAAATCATTGCCCAGGATCGAGACATCGCCAGAGGAAATCCCGCAATCGGCCAGCGCGGCCGAGCTCATCCCCATCGCCAGCACCGATGCGCAGGCCATCAGTTTCAGTCGCATGTTCATTCACCTTCTCCCGTTATCGGCAGCCACGAATCGGCGCCATCTTTGCATACGAATGCATTAAAACACAAATCGCAAAGATGAGAAGAAAAATATATTCAGAGGCCTGTTTTCGAAGATTCACCAAAAAATACTTGTCAGGTGGGCGGATTGCTGCCAGCTTGTGTTGCATTCGTATGCATCACCGACTCATTGGCGGAGGCGCCCATGGCCCAGATCGAATTGCGGAACCTGTCAAAGCGCTGGGGCAGCTTTGTCGGCGTGCATGCCTTTGACCTCATGATTGCCGACAGGGAATTCGTCGTGCTGCTGGGTCCCTCCGGTTGCGGAAAAACCACCACGATGCGCATGATTGCCGGGCTGGAGGAGATCACAGAGGGCGATGTCCTGATCGACGGCAAGCGCGTGAACGATCTGGACCCGAAGGACCGCGACATTGCCATGGTGTTCCAGTCCTACGCGCTCTATCCGAACATGAATGTCTATGACAACATCCGCTTCCCGCTGAAGGTGCGCGGCGTCCCGCAGTCAGAGCATGACGGCAAGGTGCGCCGCGCGGCCGATATGGTCGAACTGGGGCCCTTCCTGCACCGCCGCCCGGCCGAGCTTTCGGGCGGGCAGCGGCAGCGCGTGGCACTGGCCCGTGCCGTTGTGCGCGAACCCAACCTGTTCCTGATGGACGAACCGCTTTCGAATCTGGACGCAAAGCTTCGTGTCTCGACCCGCGCGCAGATCAAGCATCTCAGTCATGAGCTGGGCGTGACCACGATCTATGTCACGCATGACCAGATCGAGGCGATGACCCTCGCCGACCGGGTGGTTGTGATGAACTCGGGCGTCGTTCAGCAGGTGGGAACACCGACCGAGATCTACGACCGCCCGGCCAATACCTTTGTCGCGGGTTTCATCGGCACACCGGCGATGAACCTGATGGAGGGGCAGGTCTCGAGTGGCACGTTCCACGGCGAGAATGTCGAGCTTCACGGTCTGGACGCGCCGGACGGGCGCGTCACGCTGGGCTTTCGCGCCGAAGACGCGTGCATGCTGCCCGATGGCGGCCAAATCAGCGCACCCATCTATTCGCTGGAGCTTCTGGGAGACGCGACAATGGCAACCGTGCGCGCAGGCGGTGCGATTGTCTCGATCAAGTGCCCCAAGGATTTCCGCGCCGAGATCGGCGCGCCGTTCGTGGCCGGGATTCCGGCCCAGGCAGTGCATCTTTTCGACCACGATAGCGGCGCACGGATCGCGTGACCGCGCCCGCCCCGACTTCACTTCAAGGTAGACCTCATGCCCATGACCTTTCTGAAAACCGCCAAGCCCGAGTCCGAGCGCGCCGAGGATGACGCAAGGGTGCGCGCCACGGTCGAGCAGATCCTGCGCGACATCGAAACCCGTGGCGATGCTGCCGTGGCGGATCTGAGCGCGAAATTCGACGGGCTCCGCCGCCCGAGCTTCCGGCTGACGACCTCCGAGATCGAAGCTGCGATGTCCAGGGTCAGCACCCGCGACATGGAAGATATCCGCTTCGCACAGACCCAGATCCGCCGCTTTGCCGAGGCACAGCGCGCTTCCATGACCGATATCGAGGTCGAGACCCTGCCCGGCGTGACCCTCGGGCACCGCAACATCCCGGTCCAGTCCGTGGGCTGCTATGTGCCCGGCGGCAAGTTTCCCATGGTCGCCAGCGCGCATATGTCGGTACTGACCGCGACTGTGGCAGGCGTGCCGCGCATCGTTGCCAGCGCCCCCCCGGTAAATGGCGAACCGCACCCCGCGATCGTCGCCGCCATGCATCTGGGCGGGGCGCATGAGATCTATGTCTTGGGCGGCATTCAGGCCGTGGGCGCCATGGCCATCGGAACGCACACCATCGAGCCTGTGCATATGCTGGTCGGACCCGGCAATGCCTTCGTGGCCGAGGCCAAGCGCCAGCTTTACGGGCGTGTCGGCATCGACCTCTTTGCAGGCCCGACCGAAACCATGGTCATCGCCGACGACACGGTGGACGCCGAACTGGTGGCAACCGACCTTCTGGGGCAGGCCGAACACGGCTACAACTCGCCGGCCTGCCTTATCACCAATTCGCGCAAACTGGCCGAGGCGTCTCTGGCCGAGGTCGAGCGCCTGCTGGCCATCCTGCCTACGCGCGATACCGCCGCCGTCAGCTGGCGCGATTATGGCGAGGTGATCCTCTGCGACAGCCATGAGGAAATGCTGCGGCTGGCCAATGACATGGCCTATGAGCATGTGCAGGTCATGACCGACCGCGACGACTGGTATCTGGAAAACATGCTCAGCTACGGCGCGCTGTTCCTGGGGGCGCGCACCAATGTCGCCAATGGCGACAAGGTCATCGGCACCAACCACACGCTGCCCACGAAGAAGGCGGGGCGCTACACCGGCGGGCTCTGGGTCGGCAAGTTCCTCAAAACCCATTCCTACCAGCGCATCACGACTGACGCGGCTGCGGCACAGATCGGGGAATACGGCTCGCGCCTGTGCATGCTGGAAGGCTTCGTCGGCCATGCCGAACAATGCAACATCCGCGTGCGCCGCTATGGGGGCAGGAATGTGCCCTACGGGGTCGCCGCGGAATGACCCCTGACCAGATCAAAGCAGTGGTGGCGCCCTTTCGCAAGGCGATGGAAACTGCAACGACTGACGGAACGCGTGCCGCCCTGGATTCCATGCTGGTGCCCGAGGCCTCGATCCACATGTGCCATCCCTTCGGCGGTCTTGCCGGACCAGCCCAGCTATGGCAGGCCTGCTGCGCACCCCTTCTGACCGCCATACCCGATCTGGAGCGGCGCGACATGATCGTGCTGGCCGGGACAACCCCGGAAGGGCAGGACTGGGTCGGCTGCATGGGCAACTACATGGGCACCTTCACCGCGCCGTTTCTGGACATCCCGCCCACCGGGCACCTCGCACATATGCGTTATCACGAGTTCTTTCGGCTGGATGCGGAGCGCGTGGTCGAGATGCAGGCGATCTGGGACATCCCCGAACTGATGATGCAGGCGGGCGCCTGGCCCATGGCGCCGCAGCTTGGCGCATATCTGGCAACACCCGCGCCAATGACGCAGGACGGTTTGCGCGCTTCGGGCGACGGACAGGCGGCGATGGCGCACGTCCTTGCAATGCTGACAGATCTGTGCCGCCACCCTGCCGATCCCGACCCCGAAGTGATGAACCTGCCCGCATACTGGCACCCGCGCTTCAACTGGTACGGGCCTGCAGGCATCGGCGCTGCACGCGGTATTGCCGGGTTCCGGCACTGGCATCAGATCCCCTTCCTGCGCGCCATGCCGGATCGTGGACTGGACAGCGGCGGGCTTCTCAGCCACTGGATTGCACAGGGCGATTACGCTTGCGAAACCGGCTGGCCCAACATGCGGATGACACTCACGCAGGATGGCTGGCTGGGTATCGCGCCCGCAGACCAGCCCGTCACGCTGCGCTCTCTGGATTTCTGGCGGCTCGAAGATGGCTTGATCCGTGAGAACTGGGTGCTGGTCGATTTGCTGGACATGTGGGCGCAGATCGGTGTCGATGTGCTGGGGCGGATGCGTGAGTTCAACAAGCGGCGCAATCCCGCCCGGGTTTTGCTCGATCAGGGACTCGGCACATGATACCGGACCTTCCCCGAACCCCGTCCTTCCGGCTTGATGGCCGGCGCGCCATTGTCACCGGGGCCTCTTCGGGCATCGGGTTTGCCTGTGCCTGCGCCCTGGCCGAAGCCGGGTCCGAGGTCATGATGGTCGCGCGCGGGGCCGCGCGTCTGGACGAGGCCGCCGCAGCGATCCGTGCGGCCGGGGGCGCGGCACGGGCGCAGGCGCTCGATATCACGGATATCCCTGCACTGCAGGGCTTTGTCTCTGCCCGGGGCCCGTTCGATGTGCTGGTCAATGCGGCTGGCCTCGCCCGGCACGGCCCTGCACTTGACACCACCGAGGAAGATTTCGACGCGGTCGCCGCCGTCAACATCCGGGCCGCCTATTTCGCGGCCCAGGCGGTGGCCCGGGGGCTGGTCGCGGCGGGCAAGACTGGCAGCATCATCCAGATATCCAGCCAGATGGGCCATGTCGGCGGTATTGACCGCGCCGTCTATTGCGCCACGAAACATGCCGTAGAGGGCATGACAAAGGCGATGGCGATGGAATGGGGTGCGAAGGGCATTCGCGTGAACACAATCTGTCCCACATTCATCCGCACCCCCCTGACCGAATCCACCTTCCGCAACCCCGAGCGCCGCGCCTGGATCGAGGCGAGGATAAAACTCGGTCGCGTCGGCGTCGTCGAGGATGTGATGGGTGCCGTGCTCTATCTTGCCTCGGATGCCAGCGCACTGGTCACGGGGACATCCCTCAGGGTCGATGGCGGGTGGATCGCGGGATGAGCGCAGGCGGAAAGATCACCTCGATCGATGTCGCGCGGCTGGCAGGCGTGAGCCAGTCGGCAGTCAGCCGCGTCTTCACCCCGGGGGCCAGCGTCGCCCCAAAGACCGCGGCCAAGGTGCGCGCGGCGGCCAAGGCCCTCGGCTACCGTCCCAATTCGCTGGCACGCGCCATGATCACCGGCAAGAGCCGGATCATCGGGCTGGTCGTGGCCTATCTGGACAACCAGTTCTACCCTGTCGCGATCGAGAAGCTCAGCCATGCGCTGCAGAACAAGGGGTATCATGTACTGCTGTTCATGGCATCGAACACGGCGGGCGAGATGGAGCGCCTGATGGAAGACCTGCTCGCCTATCAGGTGGACGGGATCATCACCGCCTCGGTCGCGATCAGCAACGACGTCACGCGCCGATGCGCCGATGCCGGCATTCCGCTTGTGATGTTCAATCGCGGCCAGCCCGGATCGGGGCTGTCCTCCGTCACCTCGGCCAATGCGCTGGGCGGTCGCAAGGTCGCGCATTTCCTGGTTGCGGGCGGGCATCGGCGCATCGCCCATATCAGCGGCTGGCAGGGGGCCAGCACCGGCCGCGACCGGGCGCGCGGGCTGTTCGAGGGACTGGCCGAGGCGGGCCTTGAACCCCACGCAGCCATCGATGGCCTCTATGATCGCGCCACGGCGGCCGCGGCCGCCCACCACATGATGCAGGCCGCGACGCCGCCCGATGCGATCTTCGTGGGCAATGACCACATGGCCTTTGCCGTGATCGATGCCCTGCGCGCCATCGGGCTGCGCGTACCGCAGGATGTCTCGGTGGTAGGCTATGATGACGTGCCCATGGCCGCCTGGGGGGCCTATGACCTGACCACGGTGCGCCAACCCCTGGCGCGCATGGTCGAGGCAACAGTCGAGACCCTTCTTGCCCAGATCGAGGACCCTGCGCGCGCGGCACAGTCCATAGAGATCGACGCCCCGCTCATCCTTCGCGGCTCTGCGCGTCAACCCGGGGAGGCACCATGACCAACCTGTTATGGGGCGAATGGTCAAGCTTCCCCGACTATATCATCGACATCACGCACCGCATCTGGGAGGGGCGCGACATCGAGAGCCTGAACCGGCTCTACGCGAGCGATATCCCGGTGCGCACGCCCATGGGCATGGCGCGCGGCAATGCCGGCGTGATCGCCTCGACCATGGCGACGCTGGCGGAGTTTCCCGACCGACAGTTGCTGGCAGAGGATGTGATCTGGTCCGAGGAGGCAGGGCATTACCTGTCCTCCCACCGCATCCTGTCCACGGGCACGCATCTGGGCGCGGGCTTCTTCGGCCCTGCAACGGGCAAGAACTTTGCAATCCGCGTGATCGCCGATTGCGCCGCGCGCGACGGGGTCATCGATGATGAATGGCTCGTGCGCGACAATGGCGGTCTGATCCGGCAGCTGGGGGGTGATCCGCGCGTCTTTGCCGCCGATATGATCTCCCGTGATGGCCCTTCGGCGCCCTTCTCACCGCAGATAGATGTCGCGGGCCCCTACCAGGGGCGGGGCAATGACAGCGAATGGGGTGCAAGCTATGCGGGGGCATTGCGTGCGCTGATGACCGGCCGACTTGCGCCCGGGGATTACGACCGCGCCGCAATTGGCGACCATGCGGGGGCGCGACATCTGCCCGGCGCCAGCGATATCGGGCAGAGCTGGCTCGCGCTGCGCGCGGCCTTCCCCTCCGCGCGTTTCACGGTCCACCACCAGATCGGGCGCGACGACCCGCTGATGCCTCCGCGCGCCGCGCTTCGCTGGTCGCTGGACGGCACGCATGACGGCTGGGGGGCTTTCGGTCGGCCCACTGGTGCACGCGTTCATGTCATGGGACTTGCCCATGCCGAATACGGCCCCCGGGGCATCCGCCGCGAGTGCGCGCTCTGGGACGAAATCGCCATCTGGAAACAGATTCTCCTTCACACAGGTGAGACATGACCCCCGAGCAAACGGAACCCCGCATCGTCCGCTATGGCGAGTTGAAACCCTGCAAGACCGCCTTCATCGACGCCCACACGCCGGGCAGCGACCAGAAGGAGAATTTCACCATCATCGGCGGTGGTGTATCGGAATCCGCCGATCAGCATGTGCATATCCGCGAAACGCCGGGTTTCAACATCGGCGCGGCAGGCCAGCCACCCAAATGCCGCAACTCACTTCATTCCCACCGCACGGCAGAGGTGTTCTTCGTACTCAAGGGCCGCTGGCGTTTCTTCTGGGGGCGCTGGGGCACCGCGGGCGAGGTGGTTCTGGAAGAAGGCGACATCTTCAACATTCCGACCGGGATTTTCCGCGGTTTCGAGAATATCGGCACCGATTACGGAATGATCATGGCCATCCTCGGCGGCGATGACGCAGGGGGCGGGGTGATCTGGGCACCTCAGGTGATCGAGGATGCCCGCGCACATGGACTGGTGCTGGCCGAAAACGGTAAGCTCTACGACAGCAAGCGCGGCGAGCACCTGCCCGAAGGCGTTGCCCCAATGCCGCTGCTGACAGTGGCGGAACTCAAGACCTTCCCCGAACCCACGACTGTCGATGTCATACCGGATTACGTCGCCCGCTACTGGGATCTGGTGGCGCTGGCCGACCGCCAGCCTGCCAGCGTCATCGGCGAGAGGGGTCTCCTGCGCGATCGCCCCGGCTTCGAGGTGGGCTTTCTCACCCGTGCGTCTGCGAGCGACGAACTCCACGGCCATGATCGCCCTTCGGTGCTCATGCCCCTGCGTGGGCACTGGCGGCTGAAATGGCCGGACGGCGAGGCCACGCTCAACCCGGGCGACACCTGCCTCGTCCCCGAGAACCTGCCCCATACCGCCGTGCCCGCCATGACCGGCGAGGCGAGCCTCTATCAGGTCATCGGCACAGATGACCCGTCAGGCCCGACCCACCGGTTCTGATTTCATCTTGCCGAAAATACTCCGGGGGGTCCGGGGGGCAGCGCCCCCGGCCTTCCCAAGGGAAGGAAAAACCACATGCCGCTTCTCACAACCCATGTCGGCTCGCTCCCCCGCACGCAAGACGTCGTGGATTTCCTTTTCGCCCGCGAGCGAGGGGAGGATTACGACCCGGAGGCTTTCGACGCCTGCATGGCGAGCGCCGTGATGGAGAATGTTCGCCGCCAGCAGGAGGCAGGTATCGACATCGTGTCGGACGGTGAATGCTCCAAGATCAGCTACGCCACCTATGTCAAGGATCGCTATACCGGCTTTTCCGGCGACAGCCCGCGCAACGCGCCTGCCGATCTCAAGATGTTTCCGTCCTTTCTGGACAGGCTGGCCAAATCAGGCGGAACTCCGAGTTATGCGCGCCCGCAATGCACCGCGCCGGTCCTGAGCAAGGGGCAGGCAGAGTTGCGAAAGGACATCGCCAATCTGAAATCCGCCATGGCCGCGCATGGGCTCGCGCGTGGTTTCATGAACGCGGCGTCTCCGGGGGTGATCTCGCTCTTTCTGCAAAACGCCTACTACCCGGATCGCCAAGCCTATCTGGACGCCCTGGCCGACGCGATGCGCGACGAATACCGCACGATCCTCGATTCGGGTCTGGCGCTGCAACTCGACTGCCCTGACCTGGCGCTGTCGCGCCATATGCTGTTTGCAGACCTCACGGATGCCGAATTTCTGAGCGTCGCCGAAACGCATGTTGCGGCATTGGAGCGCGCGCTTGACGGCTTGCCGCGCGACAACATCCGCCTGCATATCTGCTGGGGGAATTACGAGGGGCCGCATTGCTGTGATATCGACATGGCCACGATGTTTCCGCTGCTGATGCGTGTGCCCGCCCGCTATGTCCTGTTCGAGACCGCCAATCCCCGCCACGGTCACGAATGGGCCGTGTTTCGCGACCGCGCGAATGACATCCCGTCCGACAAGGTTCTGGTGCCCGGTGCGATTGACACGACCACGAATTTCATCGAGCACCCTGACCTTGTTGTCCAGCGCCTCGAACGCTTTACCAGTATCGTGGGGCCAGAGCGGGTTATCGCGGGCAGCGATTGCGGCTTCGGTACTTTCGCGGGCTTCGGCGCCGTCGACCCGGAAATCGCCTGGGCCAAGCTTGCGACCCTGTCCGCGGGCGCGAAGCGCGTCGCATGACCCCGCTTGTCCTCATCCCCGGCATGATGTGCGACGCGCGCATGTGGGGCAAGGTGCCTGCCGCCCTGCCCTGCCCCATCCACCACGCCCTGCCTGTGCAGGGCAAAAGCATCCCCGGGATCGCCTCTGCCATCCTGCGCGAGGCGCCCGAACGGTTCGCGCTGGCAGGGCTGTCGATGGGCGGGATCGTGGCGATGGAAATGCTCGAGCAGGCTCCGGCACGGATCGAACGGCTTGCCCTTCTGGACACCAACCCTCTGGCCGAGGCCCCCGAGGTGCAGGCACGGCGCGGGGGCCAGATCGCGCGCGCGCTGGCGGGCGACCTGGCGGGCGTCATGCGCGACGAGATGAAGCCGAGCTACCTCGCAGACCCCGATGACAGGGTAACGCTCGACCTGTGCATGGACATGGCCCGCAGCCTTGGCCCCGAGGTCTTTCGCTGCCAGTCGCTGGCGCTGCGCGACCGGGCGGACCGGACGGATACGCTGCGCCGTTTCACCAGACCAGCACTTGTGTTGACGGGCGAACAAGACCGCCCCTGCCCGCGCGACAGACATGACCTGATGCACAGCCTGATGCCGCAGTCGCGGCTTGTCGTCATCCCGCAGGCCGGTCATCTGCCGCCACTGGAGCGACCCGCCCCCACGATCACAGCCCTGAAGGAGTGGCTAGAGACATGACCCCCGAGTTGCTGACCCTGCTGGAACACGTCGATACGCCCACTGTCTGCAACGCCATCGAGGTGGTGCAGGGGCGACGCGGCTTTGACGCCTTCACGCGCGGCACGATGCTGTGCTCGGAACCCGGGCGCGCGGTCGTGGGCCATGCGGTGACTGCCCAGATTGCCGCCCATGACCCTCCGACCGAGGCACCGGATGTGATCCGCGCGCGGCGCATGGCCTATTACAAGGCCATGCATGATGCCCCGAAACCCTCGCTCGCCGTGATCGAGGATGCGGATTATCCCGACTGCATCGGCGCCTATTGGGGCGAGATCAATACCACTATCCACAAGGGGTTCGGCATGTCCGGCGCACTGACCAATGGCGTGATGCGCGACCTGGGAGACCTTCCCCCCGGCTTTCCGGTGATTGCGGGCAGTATGGGCCCGAGCCACGGCTTCGTGCATGTGCGCGCGCTGGGCACGCCTGTGACCGTCTTCGGGCTACGCGTGACACAGGGCGATCTGGTCCATGCCGATCGCCACGGCGCGCTCGTGATTCCGCCCGAGGTCATTCCGCACCTTGCCAACGGGATCGAAAGGCTGCTCGCAACCGAAAGGCTGATACTCAAGCCCGCCCGCGCACCGGGCTTCGATTTCGCTGCCTTCGAGACCGCCTGGGCCGCTTTCGAGAAGTCGCGGACCTGACACTTCTGCACGGCCCGCATGCCAGGGCCGGACCGGCGCGCGCGGCCTGCCGCGCAACACCAGTACGCGCCCGACAAACGCTGCGCGCGCGTCAGTCCGTCCTGGCGCTGCTCACAAGCCAGTCATAGACCAGCCGCGCGCGGCGCGAGAGCGGCGCGTGCAGCGTGACATGGAAATCCTCGCGCGGCTCCACCTGATCGGGCAGCAGCGGCACCAGTTCACCTGTCGTCAGATAAGACCGTGCCAGACGCACCCAGCCCAGCACGGCGCCCATGTCGTCGCGCGCGGCCTGTAGCGCGATCATGTAGTTGTTGACGCGATGCGAATGGCGCACCGGAGCGGCATTTCCCAATGCCCGGAACCAGCCGGTCCAGTCGGTCCATCCTGCGACATGGGTCTCGAAATGGATCAGCGGCAGGGCCGCGAGGTCCGCGACGGTCCTGACAGGATGCGCGGCTGCAAAGCGCGGGCTGGCCAGCGCCATCA
Source organism: Paracoccaceae bacterium (assembly GCA_007128135.1). GTDB lineage: Bacteria > Pseudomonadota > Alphaproteobacteria > Rhodobacterales > Rhodobacteraceae > Roseinatronobacter. Next base: position 34,400 of record SKYA01000005.1, read on the forward strand.
ACCGGTCGCGAAACAGCACGCTGCACTCCGTCCGGTCCCGCGGCACGATCCCATAGCGTATGCTGAGATCACATTCGGCCGGCGCCTCGCCCGTGTCGCTGACGATCTGCGTGACCGAGACATCGCCATGTGTCTTCCAGAATTGCGCCAGCTTCGGCGTCAGCCAGAGCGAGCTTACCGCCGTCGTGACCCCGATCGTGACCGAGGCCCCGCTGGCACGGCGGCGCAGTTGCCCGATGGCATCGGCCATCCCCTCGAAGCCGCGTTGCAACGCGACCAGCAGATAGGCGCCCGACTCGGTCAGGCTGACACCCCGGTGATGGCGCTGGAACAGGCTGCATTGCAGTTCGGCCTCCAGCGCCTTGATCTGATGGCTGATGGCCGCTGGCGTCACGTTCAGTTCCCGCGCGGCAGTCGTGAAACTCACATGCCTTGCCGCGGCCTCGAAGGCGACAAGCATCGTCAGGGAAGGCAGGTCGTAGGGGCGCTGGGGCAAACTGACCTCAGTTGAAACTCTTGTTTCTTCCTCAATTTATATATTTTGCAGGGCTTTGCATTATTTGAATTCATGTAACGTGAATTTTTCTGTCATTGCCAGAACCTGTCTGCTGTCGCAGGGTCGGCGTCAGAGATGTGCACGTCCGCAGGGCTTGCGGCATCGGGTCAACCCAAACGGAGTTCCAGGCATGTTGCAGAACACCACCAAGACCGACAGTCTCCCGTCAGACCGTCCTGCCCGGCGCGCGCGAAAGGGCCGCGTCCAGACCACCCGCAACCCCGAGCCGGGGCAGAACCTGCACCTGCGCACGCCCTACATCACCCGGCGCATTCCCACCTATGACCTGCTGGACGACGAGGCGCTGAGCCGGATCGAAGCCACGGCAGACCGTATCCTTGCCGAAATCGGGATCGAGCTGCGCGACGACGCCGAGGCCATGCGGCTCTATCAGGACGCGGGCGCGCAGGTGACGCATGTTTCGGGCGAGATCTGGCGCATTCGGTTTGCACCCGGCATGCTGCGCGAGATCCTGAAATCTGCGCCCGCACGCTTTACCCAGCACGCGCGCAACCCCGCGAACAGCGTCGAGATCGGCGGCGATGCGATGGTGTTTGCGCCAGCCTATGGATCACCCTTCGTGATGGATCTGGATCAGGGACGGCGCTATGGCACGATTGCCGATTTCGAAAACCTGATCAAACTGGCGCAATCCTCGCCCTGGCTGCATCATTCCGGCGGCACGATCTGCGAGCCGACCGACGTGCCGGTCAACAAGCGCCATCTGGACATGGTCTATGCCCATATGCGTTATTCCGACCGCGCCTTCCTCGGCTCCATCACCGCGCCCGAACGCGCCGCCGACAGTATCGAGATGTGCCGCATCCTGTTCGGGGCCGAGTTTGTCGAGAATAACTGCGTGATCATGGGCAATTTCAACACCACCTCGCCCCTTGTTCTGGACGGAGTGACGACTGCGGGCATCCGCACCTATGCCGCGGCCGGGCAGGGGTCGATCCATCTGCCATTTCTGCTGGGCGGAGCCGTGGCGCCGCTGACCATGGCAGGGACAGTAGCACAGTGCCTGGCCGAGTCGATGGCATCCTGCGCACTGGCGCAACTGGTGCGGCCCGGCGCTCCAGTGGTCTTCGCGGGGTTCCTGTCATCCATGTCGCTGCGCACCGGATCGCCCACATTCGGCACACCCGAACCTGCGCTGGGCTCACTGGTGATGGGACAACTTGCGCGGCGGTTGAACCTGCCCTTGCGCTGCGCGGGCAATTTCAGCACCTCGAAATCGCCTGACGGGCAGGCGATGCAGCAGGCGATGATGTCGATGATGTCGGCCATTCAGGGCGGGGCGAACTATATCCTGCATGCGGCGGGGTTTGTGGACGGGCTGTTGTCGATGTCGTATGAAAAGATGATCATGGACATGGACATGTGCGGCGCACTGCACGCCTATCTCGCGGGGATCGAGGTCACTGACGACACGCTGGCCTTTGACGCGCTGGCGCAATTCGGGCCGGGCGAGCATCTGTTCGGCACGGACCACACGTTGCGGCACTATGAAACCGCCTATTGGGACAGCGGCCTGAATGATGATCGTACCCATGAGACATGGTCGGAAACCGGCAGCATTGACGCAGCCAGCCGCGCCAACCAGCGCTGGAAGGACACGCTGGCGCGCTATGTGCCGCCCACCATTGACCCCGGGATTGACGAGGCGTTGAAGGATCATGTGGCGCGCCGAAAGGCCGCCATGCCCGATGCGTGGTATTGAGAGGGCATCATGTCGAACGATCCGCTGTTGCAGCCGTATCAACTCAAGCATCTTACCTTGCGCAACCGGATCATGACCACGGCGCATGAACCGGCCTATCCCGAGGACGGAATGCCGAAAGCGCGCTATGTCGCCTATCATGCGGAACGGGCGAAAGCGGGCGTGGCGCTGGCCATGACGGCAGGCTCTGCCGCAGTCTCACGCGACAGCCCGCCCGTGTTCAACAATATCCTGGCGTGGCGCGACGAGGTGGTGCCCCATATCCGCGCGCTGACCGACGCCTGCCACGACCACGGCTGCGCGGTGATGATCCAGCTCACCCATCTGGGCCGCCGCACCGGCTGGAACAAGGGCGACTGGCTGCCTTCGGTCTCCTCCAGCAGACACCGCGAACCGGCGCACCGGGCGTTTCCGAAGCTGGCCGAGGATTGGGATATCGAGCGCATCATTGCAGATTTTGCCGATGCGACGGAACGGATGAAGGCAGGCGGCATGGACGGCATCGAGTTGCAGGTCTATGGCCATCTGCTCGATCAGTTCTGGTCACCCCTGACCAACGATCTCGACGGCCCCTATGGCGGCGAGAGCCTCGAGACGCGGATGCAGCTTCTGATGGACGTGCTGCGTGGCATCCGTGCGCGTGTTGGCGACGGGTTCATCGTCGGCGTGCGCTACACCGCCGATGAGGCCGTCACGGGCGGGATTGATGCTGCCGAAGGATTGGAAATCTCGAAGCGGCTGGCCGAATGCGGGATGGTGGATTTCCTGAACGTCATTCGCGGGCGTATCCATACCGACCCCGCCATGACCGATGTGATCCCTGTGCAGGGCATGAAATCGGCGCCGCATCTGGATTTCGCGGGCGCCGTGCGCGCGGCGACCGGCATGCCGACCTTTCACGCCGCGCGCATTCCGGATGTGGCCACCGCGCGCCATGCGGTGGCCTCGGGCTTGTTGGACATGGTCGGCATGACCCGCGCGCATATGGCCGACCCGCATATCGTGCGCAAGATCATCGAGGGACGCGAGGACGACATCCGCCCCTGCGTCGGCGCGACCTACTGCCTCGACCGGATCTATCAGGCCGGTGAGGCGCTGTGCATCCACAACGCTGCCACCGGGCGCGAATTGACTCTGCCGCATGTCATCACACCTGCACGCGCGCGCAGGCAAGTCGTGGTGGTCGGCGCTGGCCCCGCCGGGCTGGAAGCTGCACGCGTCGCCGCCGAGCGCGGGCATGACGTGACAGTGTTCGAGGCCCAGCCCGACCCCGGCGGCCAGATCAGGCTGACCGCGCAAAACCCGCGCAGGCGCGAGATGATCGGCATCATCGACTGGCGCATGGCCCAGTGTGCTGCGCGCGATGTGGTGTTTCACTTCAACAGTTTCGCCGAAGCGGAGGACGTGACGGCGCTGGCCCCGGATGTGGTGATCGTGGCCACGGGCGGGCTGCCCAATACGGAACTGTTTGAAGGCGGCGCCGAGAACCCGCATGTGGTCAGCGCCTGGGACATTATCGCGGGCGACGTGAAACCCGCTGGCCGCGTGCTGGTCTATGACGAGTCGGGCGATCATCCGGGGCTGATGGCGGCGGAAGTGGCCGCCAATGCCGGGGCGCAGGTCGAGGTGATGACCCCCGACCGGACCTTCGCGCCAGATATAATGGGCATGAACCTTGTCCCCTATATGCGCGCGCTGCAGGACAAGGATGTCACCTTCACCGTCACCCGCCGCCTGCTGGACGTGACGCGCGACGGCAACCGTCTGCGCGCGACCATCGGCACCGATTACAGCAGCTTCACCCGGGATCAGCACTACGACCAAGTGGTGGTGAATTACGGCACCATGCCGCTGGCCGATCTCTATTTCACGCTCAGGCCACTGTCATCGAATGGTGGCGCAGTGGATTACGACTCGCTCACCTCAGGCCGGGCGCAGGACATGACCCGCAACAGCGATGGCCAGTTCCAACTGTTCCGGATCGGTGACGCGGTCAGCGCGCGCAACACGCATGCCGCCATCCATGACGCGCTGCGCCTGATGAAGGATATCTGAACCGGCACCGCGCGTGGATCAGGACCATCAAGGACGGTGTCTGCGCCGACAGGACTGCTGTCGCCGCGCCTGGGAAGACATCTCTTTACGCGCAGTATTTCCAGGGCTACTTTCATCCATGAAATATCCCTCCATGGATGATCCCCGCACAGGACATATGGCACATGACGGAAGCCCGAAAATATACGGCGCCCGCGCTTGAAAAGGGGCTGGACATACTGGAACTGCTGGCAAGCCGCGACGCGGGCTTGTCACAGGCCGAGATCGCCCGCGAGCTTGGCCGCTCGGTGAGCGAGATTTTCCGTATGCTGGTTGTCTTGCAGGACAGGGGCTATCTCGCGCAGGACCCGGACAGCGACCGCTATGTGTTGACCGCGCTGCTGTTCGAACTCGCCCATCGCACGCCGATGCTGCGCCGCCTGACCACGCTGGCCGGTCCAGTCATGCAGCGCCTGGCCAGATCCGTGAACCAGTCCGTCCACCTCGCCGTCATCTCGGACGCGGCGGTTCTGGTGGTTGGTCAGGTCGACAGCCCCGGAAACAATGTCATGTCAGTGCGGTTGGGCGCCAGGATCGACCTGTGGCGTGCCTCGTCCGGCCGGGTGATCCTTGCCCATCTGCCGCCCGAGGATCTGGACAAGATGGTCGCGCGCGTTCCCCTGCCTGCTGACATGGACGAGACCCGCGTGCGGGCCGAACTGACACATATCGCGCGGACCGGACACGAGGTTATGGACAGTTTCGTGATGCGCGGCGTGGTCAACATCTCGGCCCCGATCATCGACCATACCGGCCACGCCATCGCCGCCCTGACAATCCCGCATGTCGAACGATATCACGACACCATCGGATTCAATGAATGCCGCGACGGGGTCATCGGGGCGGCAAATGCCCTGAGCAAGAGCCTCGGCGGCGGGGCTGCCGCGCGGGTGCAGACCGGCGTGATGACCGCCCCCGACAGGCACGGGGAAACCATCACGCCGACCCGTTAGTCCAGTTGCAGCGGCACTGCCGGGCGCTGCATGGCGTTGAAGCAGGCCTCGACCAGCGCCATCGTGTGATAGGCATCCTCGATGCCCGAGAACAGC
>SKYA01000018.1 GCA_007128135.1 Paracoccaceae bacterium
CGGGCTGGGAGGCGACGGCGGCGGGGCGGGGCGCAGGTGCGGCGACAGCGGCGGTCTGCGCGGGCGCGGCGCCGGTCAGCCGGGCCTGAAGCTGGTCAAGCTGCGGGCGCGCACCGGCATTGGCCGCGCGGGCCACGCCAAAGAGTTCCTGCAATTCGCCGCGCGAGGCGATCACGCTGGCCTTTTCCAGCGTGGGCTGCATCTGGGCATAGCCGGGGCAGGATTGCAGCGTGTTGCGATAGGTGGTCAATGCGGGCTGTTTCTGTCCGGCCAGCACATACATGTCGGCCAGAAGCCAGGCATTGTTGATCCGCTCGCAGGTCATCAGTTGCGGCGAGCGGCGCGCGATCGCGATGGCCTGGGTGGCATTGCGCGAGGTCACGGCGGCGTCGAAACTGTCCTGTGCCTCGTTGATTTCCAGAACGCGCAGCATGTCGGAGGGCGGCGTCCATCCTGCCACATTCTGGCGGCTGCGCTCGATCAGCTGGCGCGCGGAGGTATAGTCGCGCCGCTCGATCTGCTGCCAGATCGCACCTTCATCAACCACGCTCTGGGTTTGGGGGGCCAGCAGTTCGTTCAGATCCGAGGGTGGACGCCAGTCGGGATAGGCCAGGCGCAGGCGGCGCAATTCGGCCTGCGCAGACGTCTGGTCGTTGTTCTGGAGGTAATACCGCAATGCGCGCAGGTCCTCGGCACCGGCTGTCTGTGCAAATGCCGGCTGCCCTGCGGGCACAAGGCACAGCAGCGCGCAGAAGGCCAGCCTGCGCAGGCGGGAGGGGCGACGGGGGCGGATCATATCGGCACGCATTCCGGGGAGGTCTCCGTAACGGCAATCATCGAGAAGAGCTGCAAGGTCGCGGGGTAATAGGGCTGGGCGGAAGTGAAGGGCGGGATCGGTGCCCCCAGCGCGCGCTGGCTGGAACAGACGGCAAGCCCGGCAAGCGCCTGATAGCCGGGATCGTCGCTGCTTTCGAGCACCACGCCCGAGAGCGGCTCGATGACCGTGGGCACACCCAGGCCGGGCTGGCGTGTGCGTTCGTAGAGCGAGGCCATGCGCCGCACGGCGAGATGACCCTCCATCCGCGACCAGATCAGGAAGAGCGGCACGCGAAGCGCCTCGTATCCGGTATTGGCGGGCATGCGTTCGGAGGGCGCTATCCCCTGCGCCGAGATATCGACCCAGTCCGGCACAAGCCCATCGCGCGCCAGCGTGTCGAGCAGCCCGTCGCTCGTCTGGGCGCAGGCCGCAAGTGCGCTGACCCCGGTTGCGATGGCAAGCTCGCGCATGGCGAGCGGCATGTAATAGGAGGGGTTGATGGTCAGGCGGCCATCATGGACAAACCCGTGCACGGCCGGCAGCAGGACGGTGCTCCCCGAGGCGTCGGGCATCTCGACAATGCAGTCGGCCGCCAGCGCATCCGCGATCTCCTGCGCGCGGCGCAGATAGCTGCGCTCGCCGAACCTTGTCGCCGCACGCACCAGCGCCCAGGCATAGAACAGGTCGCCATCCGAGGCGTTGTTGCGGTCGGGCACCGGGTTGGCCTGCGCGGGCAGCCAGCGCCACGACAGGAGCGGATCGGGGCGGATGGCGAGGTGGCGCTCGGTCCACTGGAACATCCGGCGGAAGGCATCGGCATCGTCGAAATAGGTGGCCAGCACCATCCCGTAGCCCTGCCCTTCGGAATGGCTGGCATTCTGCTGCAACGTGTCGATGACCCGCCCTTCCGGCGTCAGGAAGGCGGATTTCCAAGCCTGCCAGACAGGACCGGCGACCTTTGCGATGTCATCACGGCCATAGCCGGAGGCCCGGCCTGCCAGTACCAGTGCGCCAAGCGCCGGGGCAGTGGTCAGGAACGCGCGTCGGTTGATCATCTCTCTTCCCTTGTCGATATCACCAGTCTCAGCGCCACGAAGGCAGAGACAATGGCAAGACCAAGCATCAGAATTGTGTAGAAAATGGGGCGTGCCGACACAAAATTGCCCATCGCGAAGCGGAAATTCTCGCGCGACCAGGGTTCAAGCAGGATCGGGCGGCGGTCGGGTGCCATCCAGTTCTGCCACTGGCCGTTGCGGTCGAGCACCGAGACCTGCCCGCGCGGACCCCCGCCATAGCTGCGGGCGGCGGCGATGGCATGGGCGATGTCCTGGATCTCGGAATCGGGGCTGCGCAGCATCCAGATCTCGTCGGGGCGGGCGGGGTCGAGCTGGAACATGACGGCCTGTCCGCGCTGCTGGGCAAGCCACTGGTTCAGATGGTCACCATTGCGCGGAAACACCCGTCCGATCAGGGTTTGCGCCTGTTCGGTGACCTGCGCCCAGCCCGCGCTCAGCGCCACCGAGAAGCCGCGACGTTCCTGGCGGCGGACATGGAACGGGTCGGGGCCACCGCGCTCATGCTCGGAGGCGATGAGCTGTTCGGTGAGAAACTCGGTATTGAGCACCGCATCCTCAAGCAGGCGCCGGTCGGCACGGTGATGCGCCGAAGGCACCGAGCCGAGATCATCGAGCGAGATCAGGTGCAGCGTCGAGGGCCGGATCGTGGCGCGGGTGCGCGACAGCGCAGCGGCCAGCGTGATGACATCGGTGCCGGAATAGGCGCGCGCGCTCATCTCGTTCACGCGCAGGCTGTCGGGGGTGAGCGCGGCAAAGGCAAGGTCCATGTCGGGGATGGACATGGCCGGGCTGTAGGGCACATTGAGCGTGGAGGTGTCGCTGATGCGCAGGAAGGGCGTGTCGGTGGTCGGACAGGGCAGGCTCTCGGGGTCGCCGGGCACGAACAGCTCGAAGGTCAGGATATTGGTGCCCGGGTGCATCAGATTGGCCTCGAAATCGATCGGGAAGGCCGTGATCGGCACCCCGCCCTCGTCGCGCAGCGGCAGCAGGCGGACCGTTGTATCGTTGATCTTGACCAGAAGCTGCGAATTGCGCGGCAGGCCGGTGGCATAGGCATAGTCCAGGTTGATCCGGGCCTTGGCCGAGGTCAGCACCAGCCAGTCGCGCGGCAGGCGGAACGGAAACGAGCGGATCGCATAGCGCTGCGCGAAGGACTCGGTGGTGACGCCGAACTGCGCGAAAGGCACATCCTGTTGCGGCAGGATGGTAGGCACCAGCGGGTCGGGCGGCACGGCGGCAATGGCCGAAAGCGGCGCCAGCAGCGTCTCGGGCCGTGTGCCCTGCGCCACTTCCAGCACCATGACAACGGCCCCGTCCCCGCCACTGCGGAAACTGACCCGGCTTTCGGCGGCCGGCAGGATGGTGATGCGGGCGAAATCAGGCGTTTCGGACTGCAGCGTCCAGTAGTCGGGGAAGGCAAAGGCCACCGGGGTTCCGGTCAGCACCTGGTTGACGCGTTGCACCAGCCAGTCGCGCCACTGCGTGCGCTCGGAGCCCAGCGCATCCAGACCGCGAATCTCGACCGGGCGGGCACTGGCGGCCTGCGCGGCCAGCCCCATCAGGAAACTGTCGATGCCGACATCGATCCGGTCGCGCTGCACCACGAGGCCCGAGCGTGACAGGTCGATATCGGTCCAGATGTCGAACGAGGCCTGCGGGCCGCAGAAGATGCGGTGATGCTGGCGGAATTCGATCTGCACCCGGTTGCGCCCGGTGCGCAGGATGTCGGGCGGAATCACGAACTCGTCGGTGCCGAACTGCTCGATATTCACCAGATTGCGGGCGCCGATCTCGTCGCCATTGATCCAGACGCGCATGGCCGAGCGTTCGGGCAGGTTGTTGATGCCCGAGATGGTGCGCAGCCGCAGGGTCTGCTGGCCGGCGAACTGGGTGGTGAAGAGGTCGAAATTGACCAGTTCACGCTCGCCCGAGATGCGCGCGATGCCCTGGCGCAGCGGATAATCCATGTCGATCAGCCGCAGTGGCGAGACCCAACGCTCGTGCAGGCGCGGCTCGGGGGGCGGTGCGTCCTCGTCGCGCACCATTCCGCGCAGGCTGCGCGCCTCGATCACGTCGAATTCCGGCAGGTCGGGGACCAGCAGCCCGTCATCCTCGGGCAGCACGATCAGGCCGCCGCCGCTGCTGCTGCCCTGCGCCTGAACGCCCCCGAAGGGCACGGCCAGCATCGCAAGGCCGGTGACGCCCGACAGGCACAGCCGGCGCAGGCCCGTCAGCGGATATGCATGCGTGGCCCGGGTCATGCCTGCGGCTCCAGTCCGGTGCTGCGCGCGGGCACATGCATCTGCGCGGCCAGCTTGCGGGGGCTGGACATGTCGGCGGGCGCGGGCATGTCGGGATTGGCGAAATCCGGGTCGAACGCCTCGCCGAAGGCCAGCAGATGCACCGGCTCGTCCGTGTCGATCTGGCGCAGCCGCGCGCGATCAGCCGCGGCCCGGTGCCGGGCAGGCTCGGCCGCCAGCGCGCGCAGCGTGTGA
>SKYA01000049.1 GCA_007128135.1 Paracoccaceae bacterium
CCCAGATGCACGCTCCGCAAGGGCAGGCCCGCCGCAAGGCGGGCCTGCCCCCGCAAAGGGATCAATGCGCGGCGCGGGAGCCTTCGGCGCCGGGCCCTGCAGTCAGTCGTGCGAGGCGTGAGGCTTCTTCTTCTGCGGCCTCGTCCCATTCGATCGGGGTCGGCACGCGCACCAGCGCGTGACGCAGGACCTCGGATACATGGCTGACCGGGATGATGGTGAGACCTTCCTTCACGTTGTGGGGAATCTCGGGCAGGTCCTTGGCATTCTCTTCCGGTATCAGCACGGTCGTGATGCCGCCGCGCAAGGCCGCCAGCAGCTTTTCCTTCAGCCCGCCAATGGCCAGCACATTGCCGCGAAGCGTGACCTCGCCCGTCATCGCAATGTCCTTGCGCACCGGAATCTGGGTCAGGACCGAGACGATCGAGGTCACCATCGCGATGCCCGCGCTCGGCCCGTCCTTGGGCGTTGCGCCTTCGGGCACATGCACATGGATGTCGATCGTGTCGAATCGCGGTGGTTTCACCCCGATCTGCGGCGCGATGGACCGCACGAAGGAATTGGCCGCGTCGATGGATTCCTTCATCACGTCGCCCAGCTTGCCAGTGGTCTTCATCCGGCCCTTGCCCGGCAGGCGCAGCGCCTCGATCTGCAGCAGATCGCCGCCCACCTGGGTCCAGGCCAGGCCAGTGACGACACCGATCTGGTCCTCTTTCTCGGCCAGCCCGAAACGGTGGCGCGGAACGCCCAGGAAATCGGCCAGATTGTCGCGCGCGACAATCACCTTGTCGGCCTCCTTCTTCACGATCTTCGTCACAGCCTTGCGCGCGATCTTGTTCAGTTCACGCTCGAGGTTGCGCACGCCCGCCTCGCGGGTGTAGCGGCGCAGGATCTCGGTGATGGCGGCGTCCGAGATGGTCAGTTCACCCTTGCGCAGCCCGTGATTCCTGATCGTCTTGGGCATCAGGTGGCGCCGCGCGATCTCGAGCTTCTCGTCCTCGGTATAGCCCGAGAGCGGGATGATCTCCATCCGGTCCAGCAGCGGGCCCGGCATGTTGTAGCTGTTGGCCGTGGTCAGGAACATGACGTTCGAGAGGTCATACTCCACTTCCAGGTAATGATCGACAAAGGTCGAATTCTGTTCCGGGTCCAGCACTTCCAGCATGGCCGAGGCCGGGTCACCGCGGAAATCCTGCCCCATCTTGTCGATCTCGTCGAGCAGGATGAGCGGGTTCGTCGTCTTTGCCTTCTTCAGCGCCTGGATGATCTTTCCGGGCATGGACCCGATATAGGTGCGACGGTGGCCGCGAATCTCGCTCTCGTCGCGCACTCCGCCAAGCGAAATGCGGATGAACTCGCGCCCGGTGGCCTTTGCAACCGATCGCCCCAGCGAGGTCTTGCCCACGCCCGGAGGGCCGACAAGGCACATGATCGGGCCTTTCAGCTTGGCCGAGCGCGCCTGCACGGCCAGATACTCGACAATGCGTTCCTTGACCTTGTCGAGGCTGTAATGATCGGCATCGAGGACTTCCTGCGCGCGGCCAAGGTCCTTCTTGACGCGGCTCTTGACCCCCCAGGGGATCGAGAGCATCCAGTCCAGATAGTTGCGCACCACAGTGGCCTCGGCCGACATGGGCGACATGGACTTGAGTTTCTTCAGTTCGGCCTCGGCCTTGTCGCGGGCCTCCTTGCTCAGCCTGGTCGCCTTGATCCGTTCCTCGAGTTCCTTGACCTCGTTCTGCCCATCCTCGCCATCGCCCAGTTCCTTCTGGATCGCCTTCATCTGCTCATTCAGGTAATATTCGCGCTGGGTGCGCTCCATCTGGCTTTTCACGCGGCTCTTGATCTTGCGCTCGACCTGCAGGACCGACAGTTCACCCTGCATCAGGCCATAGATCTCCTCCAGTCGCTGGGCGGTGTTGCCGGTTTCCAGCAGCTTCTGCTTCTGTGCAACATCCGCACCCAGATGCCCGGCCGCCAGATCGGCCAGCACGGCAGGATCGCGCGCCTCTGCAATCGCGGTCAGGGCCTCGTCGGGGATGTTCTTGCGGATCTTGGCGTAACGCTCGAACTCGCTCTGGACCGAGCGCATCAGCGCCTTGATCGAGGCTGCATCGCCCTCTACCTCGGGCAGGAGCGAGGCGTCGGCCTCGAAATAATGATCATTCGGGGTGAAGCTCGCGATCTGCACGCGCGCGCGCCCCTCGACCAGCACCTTGACCGTGCCGTCGGGCAGTTTCAGCAGTTGCAGCACATTCGCCAGCACGCCGACGCGGAAGATGTCATCCTCGCCGGGGTCTTCCTGGGCGTGGTTCTTCTGCGAGACCAGCAGGATCTGCCTGTCCTCGGCCATCACGGCCTCGAGTGCACGAACGGATTTCTCGCGCCCGACAAAGAGCGGCACGATCATGTGCGGGAATACCACCATGTCACGCAGGGGCAGGACAGGGTGGCGGGTGACATCGGTCATTCTGCTATCCTCGGTTCGAATGTGCGGGTTGACGCTAATCTGTGGGCTGGCCCGGCAAGTTTCAACCCGTCATGTCTGCAGGCAGCGCCAGTGCCGACCAGCGCCGTCCCTGCCGGTGCAATCTGACCAAGGCATGACCGTGATGTGGCGTCTCCGGTCCGTCATCCCGAAAAACCCGCGCGAGCGGGCAAGGCACATGGCGGCAGGTCTGGCGAGGAAAGGGGTTCCGGCGGACCGGAACCCCACTCACCCACGTGCCCTTCACGTCACGGGAAGCAAAGACTCCGGTCCTACTGACCAGGTGTGCCCAGCATCCCCGAAGCCGTCCGTCAGGGCAAGCACAAAGCCCTAGGCATTTTAACGACCCGGGGCCGCTCAGCCGTAGACGCTTTCCTTGCCGAAATGCCTGGTCAGCAGATAATAGACCACGGCACGATACTTGTTGCGCTCGGACCGGCCGTATTGCTCGATCACGGCATCGATGGCGTCATGCAGGTCCTGGCCGTCCGGCAGGCCGAGTTTCTTCATCAGGAAACTGCGGCGCACCGTCTCCAGTTCGTGCTGCTGCGTGGCCGCGACAGTGCAGGCATCGGCATCATAGATCGAGGGGCCGCACCCGATCGTGACCTTGCGCAGAAGCTCCATATCCGGCTCGACCCCGCATTTCTCGCGAAGGTCTCTCGCATACCGTTCAATCAGTTCGTCACGACGTCCCATCACTCTCTCCCGATTACTTGTCCCGTCCGACATGTTCACGTTTGGGCGCACACAGTGGCGCCGCTCCGAGAGTGGAAGAAAATCCGCACGAAACCAAGCGGAATCTGAGCCACGCTGCCGCCTTGCGGCTCTTACAGGCTGCGCAGGAGTTGCGGCGTGGGCCAGCCATCGGCGGGCAGGCCCAGTTGCGCCTGCACGTCCTGCACGGCCGCGCGCGTATTGGCGCCAAGGATACCGTCTATGCCCCCCACATCGAAGCCACGCTGCTGCAGGCGCTGCTGCAACTGGCGCATCTGGTCCTGATCAAGCCCTGGCTCGGGGGTGCCGGCCTGATAGACCGGCGCACCCATCAGGCGCGTGGCGAAATAGGCGGCGGTGGTGACATAGATGAAGCTCTGATTCCATTCGAACAATGTGCGGTAATTGTGAAACACCATGAAGGCCGGGCCGCGATGCCCCTGTGGCAGGATGATCGAGGCGCGCAGATTGCCCTCGGGCAGGCTGGCATGGGTCGGACGCACGCCCAGCTGCTGCCACTGGCTGACGGTCAGGTCGGTACGCAACCCCGTCTGGCGCAGGTCCAGCCCCTGCGGGATCGTGACCTCGTGCATCCAGGGTTCGTTCGCGCGCCATCCCTTGGCGCGAAGCATCGCGGCGGCAGACAGCAGCGCGTCCGGGGCCGAGCGTTGCAGGTCGATCCGTCCGTCGCCATCGCCATCGACAGCGTAATCGATGATGTCGGAGGGCAGTTTCTGCACCATGCCGATCTCGCCCGCCCATGCGCCGCGCGTCGCGCGCGGATCGAGCATGCCGCGGCGATACATCTCCAGCGCAGCAAGCACCTGCGGGCGGAACAGTTCGGGGCGGCGGCAGTCATGCGCCAGTGTGACCAGCGCATTGACCGTGTTGAAATCGCCCTGATTGGCTCCGAAATCTGTCTCGAAGGCCCAGAAGGCCAGCAGGATACCCGACGACACGCCGAAATCGCGCTGCGCCCGGTCGAACACGGCACGGTGCCGGTCGTAATTCGCCCGGCCGGCATTCATCCGGTTCTGCGAGATCAGCGCGCGCGAGAAGTCCAGAAAGGGACGCTGGAAAATGCCTTGCCTGCGGTCGGCATTGATGACGGCCTGCTCGCGCTGCACGCCGCGGAAGAAATCGTCCACCAGGGCCCGATCATTGCCGCGGGCAAC
>SKYA01000146.1 GCA_007128135.1 Paracoccaceae bacterium
CCTGCGCCTCGGCCTCAGCGGCGGCGGCTTCCTCTGCGGCCTGCGCCTCGGCCTCAGCGGCGGCGGCTTCCTCTGCGGCCTGCGCCTCGGCCTCAGCGGCTGCGGCTTCAGCCGCCAGTCTTGCGGCTTCGTCAGCGGCGAATTCTGCCCGTTCTTCCGGGGTCGAGCCTTCTTCCGGCTCGCCTTCGGGGCAGGGCGGTGCGCTCTCGTCACGGCACAGCAACTCGACTTCCTGCGCCCAGGCGCTGGCGACAATCGCTTGGTGCGGCATGAGCAGCGAGAGGCTGGCGACGATCGCGGTCGTGGTCTTGAGCGGGGCGCGTGACATCATGTCTTCCTTTGTTCGTCGGACTGGAACGACACCAGCTAGGCTGGCTGAAATCCATCCTCTGGCCGGAGTGCTGCTTCGCTTATAGTCGCAAAATGCGCAATGCGCTAATGACAGACGCATGAGTATGGCGGTCGGAGCGGCCGGTATCATGCGCAATCCGTGTCCCTGACGGTGCCACGGCGCCGAATGCGCGCGCCCTTCGTGACAGGCACAACGCAGGGGCGGTCAGTAGAACCGGGCGCAGTCCTCGGGCAGCAGATAGACGCGCTGGAACAGATTGCCGTCCCCGGTCGCGAAGCTGTGTCGCAGCGTCGCGCCCATTGTGAACATCTCGCGCCCCTCGCGGCAGATCGTCTCGGACCGCGCCTCGATCAGCGCGCGCAGATCGATTGCGGCCGCGCGTGTGTCGGCGCTGCCGGTCACATAGATGAACTCCATGATGCGCATGCGCGGAAGGAACACGGCATCAGTCAGGGTGAGCGTCTCGGATACCGCTTCGGGCAGGGCGTCGCGGAAATCTGCCGCCATCTCCTCGAGCAGCGATTGCGGGTCCTGATCGACGGGGGCCACAGCTTCGGGGGCGGCAGCCTGGGGGGCGACCGTTTCGGGCGGACGGACTGGCTCGGGCGCTGCCGGCTCCGGCTGCGGGACAGGCACGGGGGGATCGCCTGGCGCGACCAGCAGAAGATAGCCAGCCACCGCAGCGACAAGGACGCCAATTCCGAAGATGTATTTCATGCGACGGATTCCTCCCAGCCTGATCCTGTCCCGAATCCTATAGGTTTTTGAGCAGCGGGCAAGGCGCAGCCTCGTGAGCAGCCCGGCGCCCCGCCCGGCACCTTGTGCCCAAGGACCGCCCGGCTCTTGCCAGATGGCGCCGCACTGGCGCCGCGCAGGTGGCCGTGCAGGTCGCCCGACGGGTCAGACCACCTTTGCGGCAGCCTCGGCGCGGCAGATCATGCCGAACAGGTCACGCGGGTCATCGGGGTCTGCGATCATGTCCAGTTCCCGGAAAAGCCCGGTCCCCTGAAGGCGCTGGTGGATATGGCGCAGCGCGCTGAAATCCTCGATGGCGAAGCCCACCGAGTCGAACAGGGTGATCTGCCCGGCATCTATCCGGCCCGGCTCCGCACCCGTGATGACCTGCCAGAGTTCGGTCACCGGGTGGTCGGGATCCAACTGCTGGATCTCACCCTCGACCCTGGTCTGGGGCGGATACTCGACAAAAATGCCCGCGCGCAGCAGGATGTCACGGTGCAGTTCGGTCTTGCCGGGACAATCACCGCCCACGGCGTTGATATGCACGCCCCCGCCGACCATGTTGTCGGTCAGGATGGTGGCATATTGCTTGTCGGCGGTGCAGGTGGTGATGATCTGCGCGCCAAGGATCGCTTCCTCGGCCGTGGCGCAGGGCACCACGCGCAGCCCCCGCCCGGCAAGGTTTGCCACGCATTTGCGCGTGGCCGCCGGGTCGATGTCGTAAAGCCGCACCTCGTCAATCCCGCAGACGGATTTCATTGCCAGCGCCTGAAACTCGGCCTGCGCGCCATTGCCGATCATGGCCATCACGCGCGCGTCGCGCGGGGCCAGCCATTTCGCGGCCATGGCGCTGGTCGCGGCAGTGCGCAGCGCGGTCAGGATGGTCATTTCCGACAGGAGCACAGGATAGCCCGTCGCCACATCTGCCAGTACGCCAAAGGCGGTGACGGTCTGCAAGCCCTGCCGCATGTTGGCCGGGTGCCCGTTGACATATTTGAATCCGTATTGCTGCCCGTCCGACGTCGGCATCAGTTCGATCACGCCGATATCGGAATGGCTGGCCACGCGCGGCGTCTTGTCGAACTGCGGCCAGCGGCGGAAATCGGCCTCGATGGCATCGGCGAGTTCCAGCATCATCTGCTCGATCCCGACATGCAGCACGAGGCGCATCATGTGTTCGACACTGACAAAGGGCACAAGCGCATGGCGTGAAGGGGTGGACATGGCTTTCTCCTTCAGGTGAAGCTGCGGGTCGGGCGGTCGAACACCTTGCGACCCAAAAGGCTGCCCAGCAGATCGACCATCAGCCGCGCTGTGCGACTGCGTTCATCCAGCGCGGGGTTCAATTCGACCAGATCGAGCGAGGACATCAACCCGGTCTCGTGGATCATCTCGCAGACCAGATGCGCCTCGCGGAAGGTCGCGCCGCCCGGAACCGTCGTGCCGACAGCCGGTGCGATGGCAGGGTCCAGGAAATCGACATCCAGACTGACATGCAGCAACCCGTCCCCGGCGCGGACGCGGTCAAGAAAGGCGCGCAGTGGCGCGGCGATACCCTGTTCGTCCAGCACGCGCATGTCCGTGACAGAGATATCGCACTCTGCCAGTGCGCGGTGCTCGGCCGGATCGACGCTGCGGATGCCGAACAGGCAGATCCGATCCGCCGGAATCGGCCCGGGAAAGGGTGGAAAGGGGGCGAAGCCCTCGCATCCGGCGGCATAGGCCACGGGCGTGCCGTGCAGATTGCCCGAAGTCGTGCTGCGCGGCGTGTGAAAATCGCTGTGCGCATCCAGCCACAGCAGGAACAGTGGCCGTCCGACCCGCGCCGCATGGGCCGCGGCGCCTGCGACCGACCCCAGCGCAAGCGAGTGATCCCCGCCCAGCACGATCGGCAGGCGGCCATCGACAAGCTCGGCCTCGACCGCGGCGCGGATCAGCGCGGTCCAGGCCAGCGTTGCCGGCAACTGGTCAAGCGCCGGGTTGGGAGTGTCGCAGGCAGGCAGGCTGTCGGGCAGCGCCAGATCGCCCCTGTCCTGCGCCGGGTGTCCAAGTGCATCGAGCATGTCGCGCAGTCCCGCGACCCGGTAGGCGGCCGGTCCCATCAGGCAGCCGGGTTGACGCTGGCCGCTGTCGACAGGCGCTCCGATCAGTACGGGTTGGTTCATGGTCTTCTCCGTTTTCTGCCATCTGCCGCGCAATATGGGAAGGATTCAACTGGACAGGCAGCAATTATGGTGATCAGATGTTCCATAATGGTGGAAAGAATTATCGAAATGGACAATACAGATCAGCGATTGATTGCCGAATTGCGGCGCGACGGGCGCGTATCCGTGATGACGCTGGCCGACCGCCTCGGCGTCAGCCGCGCGACGGTCCGCGCGCGTTTTGCGCGGTTGCAGCAGCAGGGCGAGATTGTCGGCTTCACGGCCATCACGCGCAGCGATGTGGCCGACGCGCCAGTGCGCGGGCTGATGCTGATCGGTATCGAGGGGCGCGGCGCGGAACGGATCATGGCGCGGTTGTCGGGACTGGCGCAGGTCACGGCAGTGCATTCGACCAATGGCCGCTGGGATCTGGTCGTCGAGATCTCGGCGCAGTCGCTGGTCGAGCTGGACAAGGTCCTGAGCCAGATCCGTGCCCTTGACGGTGTTACTGCATCCGAGACGAACCTGCTGCTCTCGACCCGGCGCGCCAGATCGCGATGACGGGCATGCCGTGCCTTGCGCGCCGCCCTGCAGGGCGAGCTGCCAGTCTCAAGGGTGCGTGCTGGTGCTGCTGGAGAGATTTGAACTCTCGACCTCTCCCTTACCAAGGGAGTGCTCTGCCCCTGAGCTACAGCAGCATCTCGGGCGGCTGAGTAGTCCGAAAACCCGACCCGCGCAACCCCAATCTGGACGGTTTTGCATATCTCGGATACGACAGGGCATGACCAGTGAAGCGAAGCCTGCGAAGGGCAAGTCAAAATCCGCCGATGCCGCGCGTGCCGCCCGGTTGAAAGCCGCGCTGAAAGCGAATATCGCCAAGCGCAAGGCCCAGTCCCGCGCGCGCGGGACCGGGCCGATTGCGACAGAAAATGACAAGACGTAAGGGGTCGGGCAGATGGATTCGATAGTCGTCACGGGAAATGGCCCGCTCCACGGGGAAATCCCGATCGCCGGAGCCAAGAATGCCTGCCTGACGCTGATGCCGGCAACCTTGCTCACCGATGCTCCGCTGACCCTGACCAATGCGCCCCGGCTGTCGGATATCCGCACCATGGCAGAGCTGCTGGGCTCGCTGGGTGCCGAGGTGGCAAGCCTGCAGGGCGGGCAGGTGCTGGCGCTGTCGAGCCATGATCTGACCTCGCACCGGGCTGATTACGAGATCGTGCGCAAGATGCGCGCCTCGATCCTTGTGCTGGGGCCGATGCTGGCGCGCGACGGGCATGCGGTCGTGTCGCTGCCCGGTGGTTGCGCCATCGGGGCGCGGCCCGTGGACCTGCATCTGCGCGCGCTCGAGGCGATGGGGGCGGAACTGACCCTTCGCGACGGCTATGTACATGCGAAGGCGCCCGGCGGGCTGAAGGGTGCGCGCTTCACCTTTCCCATCGTCTCGGTGGGGGCGACCGAGAATGCGCTGATGGCGGCAACGCTGGCCAGGGGGACGACCGTTCTGGAGAATGCCGCGCGCGAGCCAGAGATCGCGGATCTTGCCCGTTGCCTGCGCGCGATGGGCGCCGAGATCGAGGGCGAGGGCACTTCGACCATCACGATCCAGGGTGTGGCCGCGCTGCACGGGGCAACCCATTCTGTCGTGACCGACCGGATCGAGTTGGGTACATACATGCTGGCCCCGGCGATTGCCGGCGGCTCGGTCGAATGCCTTGGCGGGCGGCTGGATCTGGTGCAGGCCTTTGCCGACAAGCTGGAACAGGCCGGGGTCGAGGTCGAACAGACCGCGCGCGGCCTGCGCGTGACGCGCTCGGTCGAGCGGCTGCGCCCGGTCAATGTGGCGACCGAGCCCTTCCCTGGCTTTCCGACCGATCTGCAGGCGCAATTCATGGCCGCAATGTGCACGGCGGACGGGGTGTCGGTGCTCGAGGAGCATATCTTCGAGAATCGTTTCATGCATGCGCCGGAACTGATGCGCATGGGCGCGCGGATCGAGGTCCAGGGCGGCATGGCTCGGGTGACAGGCGTCGAGCGGCTGCGCGGCGCGCCTGTCATGGCGACGGATCTGCGTGCCTCGGTCTCGCTGATCCTCGCAGCACTTGCCGCAGAGGGCGAGACCATCGTCAGTCGCGTCTATCATCTGGACCGGGGGTATGAACATGTCGAGGACAAGCTGGGCGCCTGCGGGGCACGGATCGAGCGGGTGCAGGCGCAATGAGTGACGCAAGCTTCGAGGACGGGGCCGAGGCCCCGCTGCGGCTGCAGGCCCGGGACAGCGAGGATCTGAAAGTGATCTCGGCGCTGGTGCAGGACGCGGTCTTTCCGGCCACGGAAATGGCCTGGGACCGCAGGCGGCGGCGCTTTGCGCTGCTCGTCAACCGCTTTCGCTGGGAAGACGGGACGCGCGCTGCGCGCGCGGGTGATTTCGAGCGCGTGCAGTCGCTGCTGGTCGTCTCGGATGTGCTGGGCGTGGCCTCGCAGGGGATCGACCGCAACGACCCCGATCTTGTGCTCTCGGTCTTGACGCTGGACTTCCTGCCGGGCGAGGACGGGGCAGGGCATGTGTCGCTGACACTCGCGGGCGATGGCGAGATCCAGCTTGCCGTCGAGTGCCTGGATGTGGCCCTGCGCGACGTGACGCGCCCCTATCGCGCGCCCTCGGGCCGCGCGCCATCCCACAAGCTGGAGGAGTGAATGCCGGTCCTTCTGGACAGTCGCGCCTCGGGGTTCGAGGCCGGATTCGCGACCCTGCTGGGGGCCAAGCGCGAGGAAGCCGTCGATGTTGACGAGGCCGTGGCCGCGATCATCGCCGATGTGCGTGCACGCGGCGATGCGGCGCTGATCGAGTTGACCGCGCGTTTCGACCGGCTGGACCTGACACCCCAGACGCTCGCATTCTCGCCTGAGGAAATCGCCGAGCAGGTCGCGCTTGTGCCTGCGGCCGAGGCCGAGGCGCTCGGCCTTGCGGCCGAGCGTATCCGCGCCTATCACGCGCGCCAGCGCCCCGAGGATGCGCGCTGGACGGATGCCAGCGGCGCGGAACTGGGCTGGCGCTGGGGACCGGTCGCGGCCGCGGGGCTCTATGTGCCGGGGGGGCTGGCAAGCTATCCTTCGTCGGTGCTGATGAACGCGATTCCCGCACAGGTGGCCGGGGTCGAACGGCTGGTGATCTGCGCGCCCACGCCCGGTGGCAAGGTCAACCCGCTGGTGCTGCTGGCGGCGCAACTGGCCGGTGTGGACAAGGTGTATCGCATCGGCGGCGCGCAGGCGATTGCGGCGATGGCCTATGGGACCGGGACGATCGCGCCAGTTGACAAGATCACCGGCCCGGGCAATGCCTATGTCGCGGCTGCCAAGCGCCGGGTCTTCGGGCATGTGGGCATCGACATGATTGCAGGCCCGTCCGAGATTCTCGTCATCGCGGATGGCGGGAATGACCCGGACTGGATCGCGCTCGACCTGCTGAGCCAGGCCGAGCACGACGAGAGCGCGCAATCGATCCTGATCACCACGGATGCGGATTTCGGGCGCGCGGTCGCGCGGGCCGTGGACAGGCGCCTCGAGACGCTGGCGCGCCGCGCCATCGCGGGCGCAAGCTGGCGCGACTATGGCGCCGTGATCGTGGTGCGCGATCTGGCGGAGGCCGCTGCGCTGTCGGACAGGATCGCGCCCGAGCATCTGGAACTCTGCGTCGCCGACCCCGAGGCGCTGCTTGCGCGGATCCGCCATGCCGGGGCGGTGTTCCTGGGCCACTGGACGCCCGAGGCCATCGGCGATTATGTCGGCGGGCCGAACCATGTGCTGCCCACGGCACGCTCGGCACGGTTTTCTTCCGGCCTGTCGGTGCTGGATTTCATGAAACGCACCACGCTTGCAAGGATGACGCCCGAGGCCCTGGCCGCCATCGGACCCGCAGCCGAGCAACTGGCGATGTCGGAGAGCCTCGAGGCGCACGGGCTGTCGGTCCGGGCGCGGCTCGACCGGCTCAATCGCTGATGCCGGGACGTGCCGCAGGCCGTGGATTCGAGTATTTTTGGCAAGATGAAGCTGCAGGGGTTTTCCTTTCGCAGACCGCGTGTCACATCTCGGATCAGTAAAGCGCGGAGGGAGCGATGCCCTATTTCACTGCCCCTGACGGGGCGGAGCTGTTCTATACCGATGAGGGTCACGGACGGGTGCTGCTCTGTCTGCCGGGCCTGACGCGCAACGGGCGCGATTTCGACTACATGGCCCCGCATCTGCCGCCCTTGCGATTGATCCGGCCGGATTATCGCGGGCGCGGGCGGTCGCAATGGACCGGGGCCGAAAGCTATGCCGTGCCGCAGGAAGGCGCCGATGTGCTGGCATTGCTCGACCATCTGGGAATCGAGCAGGCGGCGGTGCTGGGAACCTCGCGCGGGGGAATCATCGGGATGTATCTGGCA
Organism: Paracoccaceae bacterium; assembly: GCA_007128135.1. Classification (GTDB taxonomy): domain Bacteria; phylum Pseudomonadota; class Alphaproteobacteria; order Rhodobacterales; family Rhodobacteraceae; genus Roseinatronobacter. The sequence goes on from SKYA01000146.1 coordinate 7,665, forward strand.
ATGGTCGCGAAGGAGCGCTTGCGCGGGTTGTGCCTGAACGATGTCGGCCCGGTCATCGAGGCCGAAGGGCTGGCGCGAATCTCGGACTATATCGGTCGCACGCCCAATGCCCGCACCCATGCCCAGGCCGCGGCCGCGCTCGAGCGCGCTTTCCCGGAGTTCAGCGACATGCCCGCGGGGCGCTGGCTGGCCGAGGCGCAGCGCCAGTTCATCGAGACCGATCAGGGGCTGGACCTGACCTATGATCCCGCCCTGCGCGTGGCGTTCCTGAAGGCCATGGAAGGCGGCGGGGGCGATCTGTGGTCCATGTTCGAGGCGCTGGAGGGCGTGCCGCTGGCCTTGATCCGGGGTGCCACATCGCCGCTGCTGAGTGCCACAACCGCCGCCGAGATGCAGCGGCTGCGCCCCGACATGGTGTTTCGCGAAGTGCCGGGCCGCGGGCATATCCCGTTCCTGGACGAGCCCGAATCGCTGCGCGCGGTGCATGAATGGCTGGGCATGTGCCTGTGAGCGAGTCTGTCGATCTGGCGCGCATCCTGGCCGCGCAGGCCAGGCTGGCGGGCAGGGCGCGGCGCACGCCGCTGCTGTCTTCGCCTGCGCTGGATGCCCTTGCCGGGCGGCGGGTGCTGGTCAAGGCCGAGTGCCTGCAGCATACCGGAAGCTTCAAGTTCCGCGGGGGCTGGGCCGCCCTTTCCGCCTTGCCCGAAGGGATGCGGGGGGTGGTCGCGGCCTCGTCGGGCAACCATGCACAGGGCGTGGCGCTGGCCGCCGCGCGCCATGGGCGGGCGGCCGTGATCGTGATGCCGGACGACGCCCCGGCAACCAAGATCGCGAATACCCGTGCGCTCGGGGCGGAACTCGTGCTTTATGATCGCGCCACGCAGGACCGTGACGCGCTCTGCCACGAGATTGCCGAGACGCGGGGTTTTGCCCTGATCCCGCCCTTCGACCACCCCGAGGTGATCGCGGGGCAGGCCAGTGTCGGGCTGGAACTGGCCGAGCAGGCCGGGGGTGTCGCGGCGCAGGTGCTGGTGTGCTGCGGCGGCGGCGGGTTGAGCGCGGGTATTGCCCTTGCGCTCGAGGCCCGCGCACCGCAGATGCAGGTCCGCACGGTCGAGCCCGAGGGCTTTGACGACACGGCCCGGGCGCTCGCAACCGGTATCGTGACGCCCAATACCGCGCGCACCGGGCTCTGCGATGCGATCCTGACACCCGCGCCGGGGCGACTCACCTTTCCCGTCCTGCGCCGCCTTGCCGGGCCGGGGCTGGTGGTCACCGACATCGAGGTGCTGCGCGCCATGGCGCTGGCATTCTCCCGCCTGAAACTCGTGATCGAGCCCGGGGGTGCTGTCGCGCTGGCTGCCGCCCTGTTTCATCCCGAGAAGATTGCGGGCGAGTCGGTGATTGTCATCGCGTCGGGCGGCAATGTGGACCGGGCCGTGTTCATCCGCGCGCTCAACGAAGAAGCGCGCCATGCAGATTGCTGATCTGGGCCGTATCCGGCTGCATTACCAGATCACCGGGCCCGAGGACGGGCTGCCGGTCGTATTCTCCAACTCGCTCGGCACCGATCTGCGGCTCTGGGAACCGCTGCTTCCGCATCTGCCCGAAGGGCTGCGCCTGCTGCGCTATGACCGGCGCGGTCATGGCCTGTCGGATGCGCCCGATGCCCCCTATACCATGGGCCAGCTCGTGCATGACACCGAATCCCTGCTCGACCATCTGGGCTGGCGTGATTGCGTGTTCGTCGGGCTCTCGATCGGCGGGATGGTCGCTCAAGGGCTCGCGGTCAAGCGCCCCGACCTGATCCGGGCCATGGTGCTGTCGAACACGGCAGCGAGGATTGCCACAAGTGCGATATGGCACGAGCGGATCGCCGCGGCCCGGCAGGGCGGGCTGGCGGCACTGGCAGAGGCGACGATGGAGCGGTGGTTCACGCCAGAGTTCCGCGCCACGCCTGGCTTCGCGCTCTGGCGCAACATGTTCCTTGCCACCCCGCTCGAAGGCTGGACGGGCTGCGCGGCGGCCATCGCGGGAAGTGACTTCTACACCAGCACCTCTGGCCTGCGCCTGCCCGTGCTGGGCATTGCAGCCGATCGTGACGGCTCCACCCCGCCGGATCTTGTGCGCGAGACGACCGGACTGGTGCCGGGGGCAGGTTTCGCGCTTGTCCGCAAGGCGGGCCATCTGCCGCATGTCGAACAGCCCGCGCGCTACGGCGCGATCCTGACCGGTTTCCTGCGCGAGACCGGGGGGCTGCCCGCATGAGCAGATGCATTTTCCTGTCCGGAACGCTCAAATCCACAACTGCCCCGGGCAGGACGCCTGCTGGCGGGAAAACCCGTTTCCCATCGCGCGCAGGCCGCGCTAGACTGACGCCATGAACGACACGCCCCCCCCGTCTTCACAGGTCCCCTATCAGGTTCTTGCGCGGAAATACCGCCCAGAGAGCTTCGCCGATCTGATCGGGCAGGACGCGATGGTGCGCACGCTGCGCAATGCCTTTGCGACCGACCGCATCCACCATGCCTTCGTGATGACGGGGATTCGCGGCACTGGCAAGACGACAACCGCGCGGATTATCGCCAAGGGGCTGAACTGCATCGGGCGGGACGGGCAGGGCGGCCCCACGACCGAGCCCTGCGGGGCCTGTGAGCATTGCCGCGCCATTTCGGAAGGGCGCCATGTCGATGTGCTGGAAATGGATGCAGCCTCGCGCACGGGCGTCGATGACATCCGCGAGATCATCGCCTCTGTCGCCTATCGCGCGGCCTCGGCGCGCTACAAGATCTACATCATCGACGAAGTCCACATGCTGTCGAACAATGCCTTCAACGCGCTTTTGAAAACGCTGGAGGAGCCGCCCGCGCATGTGAAATTCATCTTTGCCACGACCGAGATCCGCAAGGTGCCGGTCACGGTGCTGTCGCGTTGCCAGCGTTTCGACCTGCGACGGATCGAGCCCGAGGTGATGATGGCGCATCTCTCCCGCGTGGCACAGGCCGAAGGCGGGCAGGTCGCGCCCGATGCGCTTGCGCTGATCACGCGTGCGGCAGAAGGCTCGGTGCGTGACGCAATGAGCCTGCTCGACCAGGCGATCAGCCATGGCGCGGGCGAGACCACGGCCGAGCAGGTGCGCGCCATGCTGGGGCTTGCGGACCGCGCGCGCGTGCTCGACCTGTTCGAGCATGTCATGAAGGGCGATGCCGCCGCCGCGCTGGAGGAACTGGCCAGCCAGTATGCCGACGGGGCTGACCCGATGGCCGTGCTGCGCGATCTGGCCGAGATCACCCACTGGCTGAGCGTGACCCAGATCACGCCCGAGGCGGGCAATGACCCGACGATCAGCCCCGAGGAACGCGACCGGGGCGCGGCCATGGCAACGGCGCTTCCGATGCGGGTGCTGACGCGAAGCTGGCAGATGCTTCTCAAGGCGCTCGAGGAAGTGGCCAATGCCCCCAATGCGATGATGGCGGCGGAAATGGCGATCATCCGCCTGACGCATGTCGCCGACCTGCCCAGCCCCGAGGAGATCGTGCGCAAGTGGCACGACCAGGCGCCGGGCAAGGGGGCCGGCGGCGGCGGGACAGGCAACGGCGCGGCTGCGCCGCGATCTCCGGGACCGGCGCAGCCGCGCGGACGCGCCGCTGGCACCGCTGGCGCCTCGCAATCTGGGGCGGCAACCGCTTGGGCGGACGCGGCACCGGTACTGGCGTCCTATGCCCGGTTCGACGATGTGCTGGCGCTGATCCGCGAGCGGCGCGACATGGCGCTGCTCTACGAGGTCGAAACCTGCCTACGTCTGGTGCGCTACAGCCCCGGCCGGATCGAGTTCCAGCCCACCGAGGAGGCCGCACCCGATCTGGCCGCGCGGCTTGCCGCGCGCCTGCAGGGCTGGACGGGCGCGCGCTGGGGCGTGTCGGTGACCTCGACCGGGGGCGGGCCGACAGTAACCGAGGCGCGCGCAGAGGCGCGCGGCCATCAGGAAGAGGCCGCCCTGAATTGCCCGGTCGTGGCGGCCGTGTTCCAGCACTTCCCCAACGCACGCATCCGCGAAATCCGAGACCTGAAGACCGCCGAGCAGGAAGCCGCCTCAGCGGCCCTGCCCGAAAATGCCGACGAGATCGACCCGGATTGGGATCCTTTTGAGGACATATGAAGAAAGGCGCTTAACATGCTGAAAGGTTTGGGCGGAATGGCCGATATGGCCAAGATGATGAAGGCCGCGCAGGAGATGCAGGCCAAGATGACGCAGCTTCAGGAGGACCTGAAGGCGATCACGGTGACCGGCGAGTCCGGGGCCGGACTGGTGAAGGCCACGGCCACCGCCAAGGGCGAGTTGACCGCGCTCGACATCGACCCGTCGATCTTCAATGCCGATGACAGGGAAGTGGTCGAGGATCTGATCCTGGCGGCGGTCAAGGATGCGCAGTCGCGCGCCGAGGCGCGCGCCAAGGAAGAGATGGGCCGGATAGCCGAGAGCCTCGGGCTGCCGCGTGACATGAACCTGCCAATGTGAGCCGAAATTGCACGCGCCCCCCAATGACATCGATGCGCTGATCGCACAGGTGGCGCGGTTGCCAGGGCTGGGGCCGCGCTCGGCCCGGCGGTTGGTGCTGCATCTGATCCAGCGCCGCGAGCAGAGCCTGCGCCCGCTTCTGTTCGCGCTCGAGCGCGTGGTCCTCAGCGCGCAGTGCTGCGCGCAGTGCGGCAATATCTCGACCGACCCGGTCTGCGCGATCTGCGCTGACCCGAGGCGGGCCACTGGCGAACTCTGCGTGGTCGAGGATGTTGCCGATCTCTGGGCGATGGAGCGCGGCGGGGCCTTTCGCGGCCGCTACCATGTGCTCGGCGGCACGCTGTCGGCGCTTGATGCCGTCGGCCCCGAGGAGTTGCGCATCCCCGAACTGGTGACGCGGGTCCGTGACGAGGGCGCGCGTGAGGTGATCCTCGCGCTGGGTGCGACGGTGGACGGGCAAACCACGGCACATTACATCGCCGACGCGCTTGCTGCGCTGGAGGTTCAGGTCACGGCACTGGCGCAGGGTGTGCCGATGGGAGGCGAACTGGATTACCTCGATGATGGCACGATCGGGGCGGCGCTGCGGGCCCGCAAGGCACTGTAGCGGGCGTCACGCATGGGCGCCAACCGGGAAGGGGGGCGCTGCTCCCCGCGATATTTGAACAAGGATGACATCAGAAGGTCGTCAGTCCTTCGGGCCGTGTGCTGCGGTAATGGGCAAGGCGGGTGTCGAGAGAGCCTGAGTGGATCTCGAACTTGTGGCCATCAGGATCGAGGATATAGAGCGATGCGCCTTCGGAGCGGTTGGTCTTCCATTGCGGAACATCTGCGAGTTGCCGCGCGAGGATCGGGAAATCCGCGGCCGTGCAGGACAGCGCTACATGGCTGTCATCGGCGCGCGGGGTCGGGGTACCGCGCTCGAGGCAGAGCCAGAGCGCACCCGCCTCAAGATAGGCCATGCGCGGCCCCAGCGCGCGCAGGCCGAGGCCCAGCCGGTCGCGATAGAAGGCGATGGCACGGTCAAGATCGCTGACCACCAGCGTCACGTGATTGACACCGGTGATCACGCGCTCAGAACCCGTCGGCCTGCTGCCAGGGCTTGACCAGATTACCGAAGCGGGTAAAGCGCCCCTCGAAGCTGAGTTCCACCGTGCCGATGGGGCCGTGGCGCTGCTTGCCGATGATGACCTCGGCCTTGCCATGGACCGATTCCATCATTTCCTGCCACTTCGCCATGGCATCGAGGTCATGGTCCGAAGGTTTCTCGCGCTCGCGGTAGTATTCCTCGCGGAAGACGAACATCACCACATCGGCGTCCTGCTCGATCGAGCCTGATTCGCGCAGGTCCGACAGTTGCGGGCGCTTGTCCTCGCGGTTTTCAACCTGGCGCGAGAGCTGGCTGAGCGCGATGACGGGGATGTTGAGTTCTTTGGCGATGGCCTTCAGCCCCTGCGTGATTTCCGAGACCTCCTGTACGCGGCTGTCCTTTGATAGGCCGCGCAGCAGTTGCAGGTAATCCACGATCAGGACATCCAGCCCGTGGGTGCGTTTCAGCCGCCGCGCCCGAGCAGCCACCTGCGCGATGGGCAGGGCGGGTGTGTCGTCGATATAGAGCGGGCTGGATTCCAGGGCCTTTGCGGCCTCCACAAAGCGTCGGAATTCGTCCTCGCGCATGTCGCCGCGCCGGATCTGGTCCGAGGGCACCTCTGCGGCCTCTGACAGGATGCGCGCGGCAAGCTGTTCGGCCGACATCTCGAGGCTGAAGAAGCCCACCACACCCCCGTCGACCGAGCCCTCTGTCCCGTCCGGGCGCATCCCGTGCCGATAGGCCTTGGCGATGTTGAAGGCGATATTGGTGGCGAGCGAAGTCTTGCCCATGGACGGACGCCCGGCAAGGATGATCAGGTCGGACGGGTGCAACCCGCCCAGCTTTCTGTCGAGGTCGACCAGCCCGGTCGATGTGCCCGCAAGCCCGCCATCGCGCTGATAGGCGGCGTTGGCCATGTTGACTGCATCGGTGACGGCCTTGAGAAAGGACTGGAAGCCACGCTCGGCGACTCCCTGTTCGGCCAGCTTGTAGAGCCGCTGCTCGGCGTCGACGATCTGTTCCTTCGGTTCGGAGGTGACATCCATCTGCGCGGCGCGCGCAGAGATGTCCTGCCCCAGCCGGATCAGGTCGCGCCGCACGGCAAGGTCATAGATCATCTGCGCATAGTCGCGTGCGGCATAGGCCGAGATCGCAGCCGCCGCGATGCGGACCAGATAGGACGGGCCGCCCAGTTCCCTGAGCCCCGCGTCATCCTCCATGAAGGCCTTGAGCGTTACAGGCGAGGCAAGCGCATTCTTGCGGATGCGCGCACTGGCGATCTCGAAGATGCGCTGATGAACAGGGTCGTAGAAATGCTCGGCCCGAACCAGCGACGAGACGCGGTCATAGACATCATTATTGACCAAAATTGCGCCCAGAAGCTGCTGTTCGGCCTCGATATTGTTCGGCAGGCCCTCTGTTCCGGAACTGTCCTGACCGCGGATCGCGGTGATCTCGTTCATTCCTGCCCCCAAGGATTCTGCGCCACTGCCCGGCTTGTGCTTGTGCGGAATGGTAACGGATTCGGGGCAGGCATGCAAATTGTATAAGCCTGTGGATGGGTTGTGGGTAAGGCTCATGTGGTGTGGGCGTCGTCTTGGGGCCCCAGATTTTGCGGTATGTGCGGCGCCGGGGCAAGCGGGCTTGCCCCGGCGCTTCCCTTGGGCTAAGCGAAGGCCCGCATGGGCCAAGGAGGGCGCGCATCATGGCGAAAGACAA
>SKYA01000167.1 GCA_007128135.1 Paracoccaceae bacterium
ACCCACCCACCCGCGTGCTCTGGTCGCTTTCACGCGCCCAAGCGATTGGAGAGATGACATGAGCTTCGAGACCATCAAGATCGAGACCGATGCGCGCGGGGTAGCCACCTTGACGCTGGCGCGCCCGGACAAGCACAATGCACTCTCGGCGCAGATGATCGCGGAATTGACCGAGGCGGCGGCAGTGCTGGGTGCGGACCCGCAGGTGCGGGTGGTGGTGCTGACGGGCGCAGGCGCGAGTTTCTGTGCGGGCGGCGATCTGGGCTGGATGCGGGCGCAGATGCAGGCCGACAGTGCCACCCGCGCGCGCGAGGCGCGCAAGCTGGCCGAGATGCTGGGCGCGCTCAACCGCCTGCCGAAGCCCCTGATCGGGCGGGTGCAGGGCCAGGCTTTTGGCGGCGGTGTCGGCATGATGGCGGTCTGCGACGTGGCCATCGGGGTGCAGGGGGCGAAATTCGGTCTGACCGAGACACGGCTCGGGCTGATCCCGGCCACGATCGGCCCCTATGTGCTGGCGCGGATGGGCGAGGCCATGGCGCGGCGGGTCTTCATGTCGGCGCGGATCTTCGAGGCCGCCGAGGCGGTCACGCTGGGGCTTCTGGCGCGCGCCGTGGATGCGCAGGGGATGGATGCTGCGGTCGAGGCCGAGATCATCCCCTATCTCTCCTGCGCGCCCGGTGCAGTGGCGAGGGCCAAGGCGCTGGCGCAGCATCTCGGAGCAGGGATCGGGGCAGCGGCGGTGGATCATTCGATCGCCGAACTGGTCGCGGCCTGGGAGGGGGATGAGGCTCCTGCCGGAATCGAAGCCTTCTTCAAACGCGAGAGCCCGCCTTGGGCACAGGGTCCCGGCTCGAAGACGAGGGCGGAAAGGTAATCTTTTCAGATATCTGTTGTTGCAGGTGAGCGGGCATCGACGCGCCGGGGCTGCACCGGCAAATCATTCAGAAACATGCATATTTACGGCATGCGACAGTATGCAATTGCAGAAAATTCGTGCTGAATCGGTGTGGCTTGAGTTGACCCTGCACCGCGACAAGAGTAATTGAAGGTCAGCAACAAAGCGGTCCACTGCCTGCCGCCCCGGTTCGGGTGTGCCCGGCACCGCTTGACAAAGGAGCCAAAGGTGGACGACCTTCTCGCATCCTATCTGCCGATCATCATATTCCTGGCCATCGCCGTGGCACTCGGGCTGGTGCTGATGCTCTCGGCCATCGTCATCGCCGTGCGCAACCCCGACCCCGAGAAGAACTCGGCCTATGAATGCGGCTTCAACGCCTTTGACGATGCGCGCATGAAATTCGATGTCCGTTTCTATCTGGTCGCGATCCTGTTCATCATCTTCGACCTCGAGATCGCCTTTCTCTTCCCCTGGGGTGTCGCGTTTTCCGAAATGTCGATGACCGCCTTCTGGTCGATGATGGTTTTCCTCGGCGTGCTGACGGTCGGCTTTGCCTATGAGTGGAAGAAGGGGGCGCTGGAATGGGAGTGATGACCGGAGCCAATGCCGCCGGGCCTGACCGCGAGGTGGCCACGCAGACCCTCAACCGCGAATTGCAGGACAAGGGGTTCCTGCTCACCTCGACCGAAGACATCATCAACTGGGCGCGCAACGGCTCGCTGCACTGGATGACCTTCGGCCTGGCCTGCTGCGCAGTCGAGATGATGCATACCTCGATGCCGCGCTATGATCTGGAGCGTTTCGGCACCGCGCCGCGCGCCTCGCCCCGGCAGTCGGACCTGATGATCGTGGCCGGCACCCTGACCAACAAGATGGCGCCGGCGCTGCGAAAGGTCTATGACCAGATGCCAGAGCCGCGCTACGTCATCTCCATGGGCTCCTGCGCCAATGGTGGCGGCTATTATCACTACAGCTATTCGGTGGTGCGCGGTTGTGACCGGATCGTGCCGGTGGATATCTATGTGCCCGGCTGCCCGCCCACAGCCGAGGCGCTGCTCTATGGCATCCTGCAGTTGCAGCGCAAGATTCGCCGCACCGGCACATTGGTCAGGTAAGGGGGCGCGTCATGTCCGAGGCACTTGAGGAACTTCTCGCCCATCTGGAAATGCGCATGTCCGACGCCCTGACAGGGTCGGAGATCGCACATGGGGAGCTGACAGTCACAAGCACGCTCTCACGTCTGACCGAACTGGTGCGCCACCTGCAGGCAAATGAAAATACGCGGTTTTCCACGCTGGTGGATATTACGGCCATCGACTGGCCGGGACAACGCAAGCGGTTCGAGGTGGTGTATCACTTCCTGTCGATGTATCTCAATCACCGCATCCGGGTAAAGCTGCCTGTGGGCGAGGATGAGATCGTGCCCTCGATCACCTCCATTCACCCCTCGGCCAACTGGTTCGAGCGCGAGGTATTCGACATGTTCGGTATCCTGTTCTCGGGGCATCCGGACATGCGCCGCATCCTGACTGATTACGGTTTTCGCGGCCATCCACTGCGCAAGGATTTCCCGACCACGGGCTATACCGAAGTGCGCTATGACGAGGCGCTCAAGCGTGTGGTCTACGAGCCGGTACAACTGGTACAGGAATACCGCCAGTTCGATTTCATGTCGCCGTGGGAAGGGGCCGATTACATCCTTCCGGGTGACGAGAAGAAGGAAGCCGCGAAATGATGGACGGCGCCAAGGGGTTCGAGGACGCGCAGACAGGCGAGCAGCGCATCCGCAATTTCAACATCAATTTCGGCCCGCAACACCCTGCCGCGCACGGTGTTCTGCGGCTGGTGCTGGAACTGGACGGCGAGATCGTCGAGCGCTGTGACCCGCATATCGGGCTGTTGCATCGCGGCACCGAGAAGCTGATGGAAAGCCGCACCTATCTGCAGAACCTGCCCTATTTCGACCGGCTGGATTATGTAGCGCCGATGAACCAGGAGCACGCCTGGTGCCTGGCGATCGAGAAGCTGACCGGGGTGACGGTGCCGCGCCGGGCTTCGCTGATCCGGGTGCTCTATTCCGAGATCGGGCGCGTGCTGAACCATCTGCTGAACGTGACCACGCAGGCAATGGATGTGGGCGCGCTGACTCCGCCCTTGTGGGGGTTCGAAGAGCGCGAGAAGTTGATGATCTTCTACGAGCGCGCCTGTGGCGCGCGGTTGCACGCGGCCTATTTCCGGCCCGGCGGTGTGCATCAGGACCTGCCGCCCGATCTGATCGACGATATCGAGATTTGGGCGCATGAATTCCCGAAGATGCTTGACGACATTGATGGGCTTCTGACCGAGAACCGCATCTTCAAGCAGCGCAACTGCGATATCGGCGTTGTCAGCGAGCAGGAGATCCTCGACTGGGGCTATTCCGGCGTGATGGTGCGCGGGTCTGGTCTGGCCTGGGATCTGCGCCGCGCGCAGCCCTATGAATGCTATGACGAATTCGACTTCAAGATCCCCGTGGGCAAGAATGGCGACTGCTATGACCGCTATCTGTGCCGCATGGCCGAGATGCGCGAGAGCACGAAGATCATCCTGCAAGCCATTGAAAAACTGCGCGCGCCAGAGGGGCAGGGCGATGTTCTGGCGCGCGGCAAGATCACGCCGCCCCCGCGCGCCGAGATGAAGACCTCGATGGAGGCCCTGATCCATCACTTCAAGCTCTACACCGAAGGCTTCCACGTCCCCGCGGGCGAGATCTACGCGGCGGTCGAGGCGCCCAAGGGAGAGTTCGGGGTCTATCTGGTCTCGGACGGCACCAACCGGCCCTATCGCGCCAAGATCCGCGCGCCGGGGTTCCCGCATCTGGCGGCGATGGACCACCTGTGCCGCGGACACCAGCTGGCCGACGTGAGCGCCATCCTGGGCTCCATCGACATCGTCTTCGGGGAGATCGACCGCTGATGCTGCGCCGCCTGCACCCCGACCAGCCCGAGAGCTTCGCCTTCACCCCGGCCAACGCCGCCTGGGCGCAGGCGCAGATCGCCAAGTATCCCGAGGGCCGCCAGGCCAGCGCGATCATCCCGCTGCTGTGGCGCGCGCAGGAGCAGGAGGGCTGGCTGAGCCGCCCGGCCATCGAGGCGGTGGCCGACATGCTGGGCCTGGCGCGGATCCGCGCGCTGGAGGTGGCGACATTCTACTTCATGTTCCAGCTGGCCCCGGTGGGGCGGGTGCACGTGCAGGTCTGCGGCACCACGCCCTGCATGCTGTGCGGCGCCGAAAGCCTGGTCGAGGTCTGCAAGACCAAGATCGGCCCCAAGGCGCACGCGGTCTACGGCGAGTTCAGCTGGGAAGAGGTCGAGTGCCTCGGCGCCTGTTCCAACG
>SKYA01000076.1 GCA_007128135.1 Paracoccaceae bacterium
GGGCAGGGCGGCGGGCCCGGCATGGTCGGACTGACTATTGCTCAGGCGGAGCATCCGGGTCAGGCTGGCTGACCCCGCGGAACAGCCGCTTGAGGGGCAACGCCCAGAGAAAGCCCAGAACGACATAGATCACGAGTTCCAGCAGAAAGGGCGGGCGGTCGAACAGGTCGATCACATTCACCGCCACCACGATATAGAGCGGCAATGCCACCACGAGCGCGAACAGCGCCCAGCGTCTGCGGGCTTTCCATGACATGGCCATCAGTCTGCAAACGGGTCCTTGACCAGAATGGTATCGTCGCGTTCGGGTGAGGTGGAAAGTAGGGCGACCGGACAATCGATCAACTCCTCCACGCGACGCACATACTTGATGGCATTGGCTGGCAGCTCCGCCCAGGACCGCGCGCCCTCGGTGCTCTCGTGCCAGCCCGGCATCTCCTCATAGACAGGTTCGCAGCGTGCCTGCGCGTCCGAGGCCGTAGGCAGGTAATCCAGCACCTCGCCATCCAGCCTGTAGCCCACGCAGACCTTCAGCACCTCAAAGCCGTCCAGCACATCGAGCTTGGTCAGCGCAATGCCATTGACACCCGAGGTCGCGCAGGTCTGGCGCACAAGACAGGCATCGAACCAGCCGCAGCGGCGCTTGCGCCCCGTGGTCGTGCCGAATTCATGCCCTCGCTCGCCCAGCCGCTCGCCATCGGCATCTTGCAATTCGGTCGGAAAAGGCCCCTCGCCCACACGCGTCGTGTAGGCCTTCACGATCCCGAGGACATAATCGATCGCGCCGGGGCCGATACCCACCCCGGTCGCGGCCTGCCCGGCAATCACGTTCGAGGAAGTCACGAAGGGGTAGGTTCCGAAATCGACATCCAGCAATGCCCCCTGCGCGCCTTCGAACAGGATACGTTTTCCGGCCTTGCGCTTGTCATTGAGCACTTTCCAGACAGGTGCCGCGAACCGCAGGATCTCGGGCGCGATGCGGCGCAATTCCGCCAGCAGCGCGTCACGGTTGATCGGCTCCAGCCCCAGCCCGGCGCGCAGCGCGTTGTGATGGACAAGCGCTCGGTCCACGCGGGTCTGCAGGGTCGCCTCATCCGCCAGATCGGCCACGCGGATCACACGGCGGCCAACCTTGTCCTCGTAGGCCGGACCGATCCCGCGCCCGGTGGTGCCGATCCTGGCCACCGTCGTCTGGCCCTCGCGCGCGCGGTCCAGTTCGCCATGAAAGGGCAGGATCAGCGGCGTGTTCTCGGCAATCATCAGCGTCTCGGGCGTGATCTCGATGCCCTGCGCGCGGATCGTCTCGATCTCGCGTAACAGATGCCAGGGGTCGAGCACCACGCCATTGCCGATGACCGACAGCTTGCCACCCCGCACCACACCCGAGGGCAGGGCGTGCAACTTGTAGACCGTGCCATCCACCACTAGCGTATGACCGGCATTATGCCCTCCCTGAAAGCGGGCCACCACATCGGCGCGCTCTGACAGCCAGTCGACGATCTTGCCTTTCCCCTCGTCCCCCCATTGGGCACCGACGACAACGACATTGGCCATGCGCAAGGCTCCTCTGATGCAGCAAACCGACGCCCGTCATAGCTTGTCGCCGCGACAGGGAAAACCCGAAACTCTGCGGGCAGCACCTGCAAGAGGGGTTGCGGGCAAGGCGGCCAGCGCCTAAGTAGGCCGCACCATGAATAACGGGTTGTCCTGATGCAGAATGTCGTGCTGATTGTCCATCTCCTGCTGGCTTTGTCGCTGATCGGCGTCGTCCTGGTGCAGCGGTCCGAGGGTGGCGGTCTTGGCATCGGCGGGGGCGATGGCGCCCCGGGCGCGGGCCGTCCGCCCCTGACGGCCATGGCAAAACTGACATGGGCTCTGGCGATTGCCTTTATCGCAACCTCGCTGACGCTGACCATCATAGCCGCACAGCAATCCGCGACAACGTCGGTTCTGGACCGGCTCGGGGTGCCGACAGCCCCCAGCGCGCCCGCTGTGCCGCAGCTTCCGGCAGGCGACAGCCTGCTGCCGCCGCCCGCAGCGGACGACTCGCTGGCGCCGCCCCCGGCAGACTGAGATCTGCCACAATCTATAGTCAGGCGCAGCTTTTTCGCGCCATCATCTTGCGGTTTGAGGCGAAGTCGGGTAAGTCTCGACTCCCGTGGTGGTCGTGTTCTGCGACGCGTGCCAGACCAGTCATTTCAGCTATCACGGGGGTCGTGTGACCATGGCACGCTATGTCTTCATCACGGGTGGTGTGGTCTCGAGCCTTGGCAAGGGGCTGGCCTCGGCCGCTCTGGGGGCGTTGTTGCAGGCGCGCGGCTTTACCGTAAGGCTACGCAAGCTTGACCCCTATCTGAATGTCGATCCCGGCACCATGTCGCCCTTCGAGCATGGCGAGGTCTTTGTCACCGATGATGGTGCCGAGACCGATCTGGACCTGGGCCATTACGAGCGTTTCACAGGAGTCGCGGCGCGCAGGACTGATTCGGTCTCATCGGGGCGGATCTATTCCAACGTGCTCGAGAAGGAACGCCGTGGCGACTATCTGGGCAAGACCATTCAGGTGATTCCGCATGTCACCAACGAGATCAAGGAGTTCCTCGCCATCGGAGCGGATGAGGTCGATTTCATGCTCTGCGAGATCGGCGGCACCGTGGGCGATATCGAGGGACTGCCGTTTTTCGAGGCCATCCGCCAGTTCAGCCATGAACATCCACGCGGTCAGTGCATCTTCATGCACCTCACGCTGCTGCCCTATCTGGCCGCATCCGGCGAGTTGAAGACCAAGCCGACACAGCACTCGGTCAAGGAATTGCAGTCGATCGGGATTGCCCCCGATGTGCTGGTCTGTCGCTCGGAACAGCCCATCCCCGAAAAGGAACGCCAGAAAATTGCGCTGTTCTGCAATGTCAGGCCTGAAGCGGTAATCCCGGCCTATGATCTGAAATCGATCTATGAGGCGCCCCTGGCGTATCATGAGGCCGGGCTCGATCAGGCCGTGCTCGACGCTTTCGGCATCACGCCCGCCCCGCGCCCCAATCTGGCGCGCTGGGAAGACGTGATGGACCGGTTGAAAAACCCCGAAGGCGAGGTGCGCATCGCCATCGTGGGCAAATATGTCCAGCTTGAGGACGCCTACAAATCCATCAAGGAAGCACTCGTGCATGGCGGCATCGCCAATCGCGTCAAGGTGCAGGTCGAATGGATCGATGCCAGCGTCTTCGACAGTGCCGATCCCGGCCCCGCGCTGGAGGATTTCCACGCGATTCTCGTACCCGGCGGCTTTGGCGAACGCGGAACCGAAGGCAAGATCAGGGCGGCGACCTATGCGCGGGAAAAGAAGATCCCCTATTTCGGTATCTGCCTGGGCATGCAGATGGCCGTGATCGAGGCGGCGCGCAATCTGGCCGGCATTGCCGATGCGGGATCCGAGGAGTTCGACCATGAGGCAGGAAAGAAGCGTTTCACGCCGGTCGTCTATCACCTCAAGGAATGGGTGCAGGGGAACCACAAGGTCGAACGCAAGCCCGGCGACGACAAGGGCGGGACGATGCGCCTCGGGGCCTACAGTGCAGCACTCAAGGAGGGCTCGCGCGTGGCACGGATTTACGGCACCACCCGGATCGAGGAACGCCACCGCCACCGCTACGAGGTGGACACGCGCTTTCGCGAGGCGCTCGAAGGCAAGGGTCTGACCTTTTCCGGCATGTCGCCCGATGGCAAGCTGCCCGAGATCGTCGAGCATGAGGATCACCCCTGGTTCATCGGCGTGCAGTTCCACCCGGAACTGAAATCCAAGCCTTTCGATCCGCATCCGCTCTTTGCCGATTTCGTGCGCGCTGCGGTCGAGGTCTCGCGACTGGTCTGACCTGTCGCGGACAGGCTGGCCCATGTCGCGCGGGGGCGTGCAGGCACGCACGGCCCTTGCAACCCTGTCGGCATGGAACAGCAGACCCCGCCCGCGCTCTTGTCCGACCGGCCCGCTTGGGGCTATCTGCTGCGCGATTTTCTCGAGATGTACCGCGTCATCCCGGCAGGCGGCAGTGCCAGGATACGCGCCCACCAGCGGCTTGTGCGCGAGCGTATCGCCTCGGTGCTGCGCACCAATCCGGCCCTGCGCGAGACCGACCCGGCCCGCAAGCCCGTGGCCGCCCATCTGCAACGCGCGCTCGATCAGGGGCGCGGCACCTGCATGTCGCGGGTGATCCGCAGCATCGACGGGCTCGCGGCGCAACTGTGCTGGCAATATGGCTACGAGAAGGTGCCACGCGGGCTGGATCAGAAATACGCCTACGTCGAACTGCTCGGCCCGACAGGGCCCGTGCCCAGCGACCAAATCATCCTCGGGCTGGTGCTGTTCGCGCCATCCTGCGTCTACCCCACCCATGCGCATGACGGTATCACCGAATCCTATATCTGCCTGTCAGGCGCGATGTCGCAGAACGACCAGGGCGTCTATGTGCCCGGCTCGATGATCTTCAATCCTCCCGGACAAATGCACCGGATCACCGTGGCTGACAGTGAACCCTCGCTGCTCGCCTATGCCTGGACCGGATCCGCCGAGAAACTGGTATCACAGAAGATGGTGTTCAGCCGAAAACCCCGCAACGCCACCCGATAAGGGCTGGCTATGCCGTGGTTTTCGCGCATAGTGCCGCAAGTCCAGACAGGGAGCCCCCCATGAGCAACACAATCGAAGCCCGTCTTGCCGAACTTGGCCTGAGCCTGCCCGACGCGCCGGCGCCAGCGGCGAATTATGTTCCCTTTGTCCAGAGCGGTGCGCTCGTGTTCATCTCGGGCCAGATCAGCGCCGGCCCCGAGGGGCTGATCTGCGGCACGCTGGGCGATGATCTGGAGGTCGAGGCCGGGATCGCAGCTGCGCGCGCCTGCGGGCTGGCACTGATCGCGCAGCTTCGCGCGGCCTGCGAGGGCGACCTGACACGCCTGCGCAGGGTGGTCAAGCTGACCGGATTCGTGAACTGCGCCCCCGATTTCACGGACCAGCCCAAGGTCGTGAACGGCTGTTCGGACCTTATGGTCGCCGTTTTCGGCGAGGCCGGTCGCCATGCGCGCGCGGCAGTCGGCGCTCCGTCACTGCCCCTTGGCGTGGCCGTCGAGATCGAGGGAATATTCGAGATCGGCTGATCAGGGCGCCGAGCTGTGAATGGTGGGTGCACAGCACCCACCCTACGGACAACGTTTTCCTTTCAGTCTCTCGCCTGCGCCCCGTAGCGCGCAAGGAACATGTCGACCGCCCCATCGACGACGCGGGCGATCTCGGCGTCGGAGAAGCGGGTCTGCATGCCGCACAGGATGCGGTCACAGATGGTGGTCTGACAGAGCTGCAAGAACTGGTCCGCTGCCAGATCGTAATCCTCGATCACCAACTGCCCGCGGGCCTGCGCCGTGCGAAAATACGCGCCCAGACGCGCGCGCCCAAGCTCGGGGCCGGTCTCGTAGAACAACTGCCCGATCTCGGGGAAACGGGGCGATTCTGAGACGCAGATGCGATACATCGCCAACGCGAAATCCGACATCAGGTAAGCCACCATGCGCTGCGCCGCCTCGCGCAGGACAAGTTCGGGCGGAGTGTCGCTGCTGCCGAGTTCCACGGCCGCGTCCGCCAGACGCAGGATCTCGGCGCGATAGACCTCGGTGAACAAATGCCTCTTGTCGGGGAAATAGCTGTAGAGCGTGGCCTTGGACACGCCGCTCACACGCGCGATCTCATCGACGCTGGCGCGCTCGTATCCCATCTCGACAAAGACTTCGCGCGCCCCCGCGAGCACCTGGTCGAACTTGCGGCCCTGCCGGATTGCACTTGCGGTTGCGGTCATGTTGTCTCCTCTTGCCCTCAAGATAGTGCCTTGCATCCCCCGGGAAAAGCACGCCTGACTGGTGGTGCCCCGACTCACCTGTTAACACGTTCAGAACATGATCGAGATTTTTCTCAAGACGCTGCCGTTCTTCGGTCTGATCGGGCTTGGCTTCGGTGCCGGCCGCTCGGGATTCTTTCCGCCCGAAGCCACGGCCTACCTGACGAAATTCGTCTTCTACTTCGCGCTCTCGGCCATGCTGTTCGGCTTTGCCGCCAATCTCAGCCTGTCGGACGTGTTCGACCTGCGCGCCGCCGCCGCCTATCTCTGGGCCTGCGCAGTGCTCTACATCCTTGTCATGGGCGTGGCCTTCCTGCGTCGCGCCAGGCTGGTCGAGGCCCTGATCGAGGCGCAATGCAGCATCATCGGCAATACCGGGTTTCTGGGCGTGCCGATGCTGGTCGTGCTGCTGGGGGCGTATTCCGTGCCGACCGTGCTGCTGGTGCTGACCATAGACATGATCGTGTTCTCGACCCTCTTCGTGATGCTCATCACGCTCGCCCGGGATGGCCGGGTGGATGCCACGCTGCCGCGCAAGCTTGCGGTGGCGGTGCTGAAGAACCCGATGGTTGTGGCGATGGCACTGGGGCTGATCTGGTCCGCCACGGGCTGGACCGTGCCCGCCATTGCCAACCAGTTCCTGACCCTGCTGGGTGCAGCGGCCACCCCCTGTGCCCTGTTTGCCATCGGCGCGTCGCTGGCTGACAAGAAGGTCGAGCGACTGAGAATCGTAAGCTGGCTGACTTTTGGCAAGCTGGTGCTGCATCCAGCGCTGGTCGCGCTGTCGGCGCTCGCGCTGTTCGGGGTGAATCCGCAGGTCGCGGGCGTGCTGATTGCCGCCGCAGCCCTTCCGGTTGCCGGCAATGTCTTCATCCTCGCGCAGCATTACAACACTGGCCCCGCACGTGTCTCAGCGGCAATTCTTGTCTCGACCCTTGTCAGCATCGCGACAGTCCCGGTGGTGATTGCATGGGTGACGGGGTTCTGACACGCTTGCAGACGGCGGACACACAGGAGGTAACGACAATGAACCCTGTTCAGGCAGTGGTCTTCGACATCGGCAATGTACTGCTGGGCTGGCAGCCCGAGCAGTTCTTCGACCGCGTCATCGGCCCGGAACGTCGCGCCGCCCTGTTTGCCGAGGTGGACCTGCACGGCATGAACCTGGCCGTGGACAGGGGCGCGTCGCTGCGCGAGAGCATCGCCGCGATGCGCGCAGCCCATCCGGGATGGGCATCCGAGATCCAGATCTGGCAGGACCGCTGGAGCGAGATGCTGAGCCCCGTGCTGACCGAGAGCGTCGCGCTGATGCGCACCCTGCGCTCTGCCGGCCTGCCGGTCTATGCGCTGTCGAATTTCGGGGCCGAGACATTCGAGATCGCGCGCGCGGAGCATGCGTTTCTCGACGAGTTCGATCTGCGCTTCATTTCGGGCCAGCTCGGGGTCATGAAACCCGAGCCCGAGATTTACGCCATCGTCGAGGCAGCAACCTCATTTCCGCCCGACGCGCTGTTCTTCACCGATGACAACGCCGCCAATATTGCACAGGCTGCACGGCGCGGCTGGCAGACGCATTTTTTTACAGGTGCCGCCGGGTTGAGGGACGCCTTGAATCTGCATGGACTAAAGGTCTGAGAGAATGCCCGTGCCTTTCATTACAGACGAGATCGAATCCCGCCTGGACTGGCTGGAATTGATTGACGCGCTCGAAAAGGGACATCGCGGACCACGGGCGGAAATATCCGACAGTTTCCTCTATCGCGGGGCCGATACGCTGCTGTCGCGTGCGGCATGGATTGACGGCATGGGAGCATTGGTCAAGACCGCCACGATATTTCCGGGCAATCCCGAAAACGGGCAGGCTTCGGTCAATGGCGGTGTTTCGCTGTTCTCGGACAAGGATGGACTGCTCGAGGCGCTGATCGATTTCCACCTCGTGACCAGATGGAAAACCGCCGGCGACAGCCTGCTTGCGGCAAGCAGGCTGGCCCGCCCCGACAGTCGCAACATCACGCTTGTTGGCGCCGGAACCGTCGCGCGGAGCATGCATTCTGCCTATCGCGCGCTGTTTCCCGAAGCGCGCTTCACCATCTGGAATCGCAGCGAACCCGCCGCAGAAGCATTCGCGCGCGACCTGCCCGGCGTCCGGATCGCACAGGATCTGGAAAGTGCCGTAAGCACGGCCGATATCATCTGTACCGCCACCATGAGCACCGAGCCGCTCGTGAGGGGCGCGTGGCTGCGCCCCGGCCAGCACCTGGACCTGATCGGCGCCTTTCGACCCGATATGCGCGAAGTCGATGACGACGCAATCAGGCGCGCGCAGATTTTCGTTGATAGCCGCGAGACCACAATCGACCATATTGGAGAGTTGAAAATCCCGATTTCTCGCGGTGTCATCCTTCCTGACGATATATCTGCAGACTTCTATGATATTGAATCGGGATTTTTCTGCAGGCGCGAACCAGAGGCCATCACAATTTCCAAGAATGGCGGCGGCGCGCATCTGGATTTGATGACGAGCCGGTATATTTATGAAAAATGGCTGACCTGAAAAATCTTTTCTCTTGAAATCCTGCCTGATTTGGAATTGAAGATAGTCTGTTAATGAAAAGAACGAGGAAAACATGTTCGACCTGAACACCATGTCCCTGCCGGAACTGAAGAAACTCCAGAAGGACGTCGCCAAGGCAATCGACAGTTTCGAGGAACGTCAGCGCAAGGCTGTTCTGGCCGAACTGGACGCGCTTGCACGAGAGCGCGGGTTCACCATCGAGCAGGTCGTCGGCGTGGCACCCGCGACAGGCCGCAAGCCGGTTGCGCCGAAATATGCCAATCCGGCCGACAGTTCGCAGACCTGGACCGGGCGCGGACGCAAGCCGAAATGGGTGATCGAGGCTCTGGAGAGCGGGAAAACGCTCGAAGATATGGCGATTTGACAGCAGCGCCTGCAGGTCCGCTTGCCTTCGGGCTGGCGTTCTACCGGGTGATGCAGACACGCAATATCGGTCTGCTTTCGGCCGGGGTCGCCTTTTTCACCCTGCTCGCCATCTTTCCCGGACTGGCGGCCCTGATCTCGGTTCTCGGTGTCTTCGCCGACCCCGGGATGATCCAGGATCAGCTTGGCCTGATCGAGGATCTGGTGCCGCCTGCGGCGTTCACATTGCTCAGCAATCAGGTCACACGTCTGGTCTGGGCCAACGAGGGTGTTCTGGGATGGGCCAGTGTCCTGTCTCTGCTGTTCGCGCTGTTTCTGGCGCGGCGCGGTGTCGATGCCATGCTGACCGGGATCAATGCCATCCACGGCACGCCGCGCCGCAAGGGCGTGGCGCATGCCCTGCGGGTTCTGGGCATGACGCTGGGCATGGTGCTGGCCGGAGTTGTGGCTCTGCTGTCAATGCTGATCCTGCCCGTGGTGCTGGCCTTCTTCCCGATCGAGGGCGCGCGCGGATTGCTGATCGAACTGGGCCGCTGGACACTCTCGCTCGGGTTGGTCGCGATGTGGATATGGCTGTTCTACCGTATCGGCCCCAATCGCCCGATGGGCAGCAAGCCGTGTCTGCGCCCGGGGCTGGTTCTGGCAATGGTGCTCTGGGTCGGCGCCTCGGCCGGGTTCACGATATATCTGCAGAATTTCGGAAACTACAACGAGGTTTACGGCTCGATCGGTGCTGTAGTGGTGCTGCTGATGTGGTTCTACATATCGGCCTATGCCGTGCTGCTTGGCGGTGTGCTGAACGCCACGCTTGAGGGTCAGGACACGCCCCGCCCGCTCAACGCCATGTCGGATGAAACCGACCCGCCGGAGACAGCGTGAATATCTCGAACCCGCTCGCCGTTACCCCGATCGAATGCTCGAACTGCGCCGAGAGCGACTTGTCGCGGGTCACGGCGGTCCAGTCATCGGCCAGCACCTTGGTCTCTGGCCGGCCCAGATTGACCATCGGCTCGATGGTGAAGAACATCCCCTCCTCCAGCCGCGGCCCCTGCCCCGCCCGCCCGTAGTGCAGCACATTGGGTGGCGCATGGAACACCCGCCCCAGACCATGCCCGCAGAAATCCCGCACCACTGACATGCGCTGGCTTTCGACATAGGACTGGATCGCATGGCCGATATCGCCGAAGGTATTGCCCGGCCGCACGGCCTCGATTCCCAGCATCAGCGCGTCATAGGTGACCTGGATCAGCCGCTCGGATTTGCGCGGCAAATCGCCCGCCACGAACATGCGCGATGTGTCGCCATACCAGCCATCGACAATCACCGTGACATCAATGTTGAGAATGTCGCCGGTCTTGAGCAGCTTGTCACCCGGGATACCATGGCAGACCACATGATTGACCGAGATGCAGCTGGCATGCTGATAGCCCCGATACCCGATCGTCGCCGAGGTCGCCCCAGCCTGCGCGACCTTCCCGGTGATGATACGGTCGATCTCGCCGGTTGTCTGGCCGGGAAAGACATGGTCGGCGATGTCATCGAGTATCGTCGCGGCCAGACGTCCTGCCTTGTGCATGCCTGCAAAATCCGCCGGGCTGTGGATGCGAATCCCCTCGCGCGTAACCCGCCCGTCATGTGTCTCGTCCACGGTAAAACTCCGCTTTTCTTGCATCGAGCGGCAAAATAGAATGAGACGCGGAAGAAAACCAGTCCGGGTTGGGGCTTTTGCATCGGGCAAGGCGTCGCAAGTGACCCGTTGTTGCAGCAGGACGGCGCCAGCGCCGCGCCACCAGGGATGGATCGGACAGGAGTGATGGAAGATGCAACGCAAGTCAGCGCCGACCTGCACGCCCCTCTTCAGGAGGCAGACCTGGTCGCGGCTTATGCGGAGGCTCAGGTTGCCCTGCAACATGCCATCGGCTTCGACACCGCCCCCGATATCCTGTCCGCACTCGCCAGCATAGGTCAGGCAACGCGTGCCGACAGGGCCTATCTGTTTCGAATCCGCGAAATGGTCTATGTCGAGAATACGCATGAATGGTGCCGCGAGGGCATCATGCCGATGCAGGCCGAGTTGCAGCAGATTCCCTTTTCCGTCGGCGATGCGTTCTGGTCGGGCTTCCGCAGGAACGGCTGTTTCCTGCTCGAGGATATCGAGGCGCTGGCATTCGGCTCTGACCTGCGCCAGGTCCTGCGCGATCAGGACATCCGCTCGCTGATCGCGGCACCGCTGTGGCGTGATGGCGAGATGCATGGTTTCATCGGCCTCGATTATGTGCGCGGCAAGCATCACTTCTCGCAAACCGAGATCGCGCTTCTCAAGGGCTTTGCCGCATCGCTGGACCTTGCGCTGCATGGCCACGAGCGCGAGCTTCAGCGCAGGCGGATGCAGGCGGAAGTGCAATCGGCGCATGACCGGATTGGCGCCATGGTCACCGCATTGCCGGAATTGCTGATCGAGACAGACGCCAGGGGTGTGGTAACAGGCTTTCACCAGAGCGCTCCGATGACATTCGCGCTTGCCCCGGAAGAGGTGATCGGCCAGCCGCTCGAAGCCTTCCTGCCCGCGCATGTCGTCGGGATGTGCCGCAAGGCGATGGTCGAGGCCCGCCAGAGCGGCTGGTCCGACATGTATGACTACACGCTTCAGATCGATGGCGTCGCCAAGCGTTTCGTGTTGCATGTGACCTCCAGCGGCAATGCGCGCGACGGACGCCAGCACGGCTTTCTGTTCGTGGTGCGCGACATTACCGAAAGTTTCATGCAGGACACCCGCATTCGCCAGCTCGGGCGCGTGGCCGAATTGTCGACGAACCTCATCATGCTCACCGATGCGGACCGCAACGTCACCTGGATGAACCCTGCGGCCGTCTCGCGCACCGGCATTGCGCTGGAAGATGCGATCGGCCAGCTTCCCAGCACGGTCCTGCGCTACAGTTCGGACGACGGCGGTGTGCAGCTCAGGGCATTCTGTGCGCTGCTGGACCAGGGTCAGGACATCGAGCAGGAAGTGCGCGCCATCGATCATCGCGGCCTTCCCTATTGGCTCAACCTTAATGTCCAGCCTCTGCGTGACCCGGCAGGCGAAACCAGGGGCTTCATGGTGGTCGGCAGCGATGTGACCTTGCACAAGCTGGCCGAAGTGCGCGCCCTGCGCGACCGGCAAAGCGCGATGGACGCCTCGCGCGATGCCATCGCGATTGTCCAGCCCGATGGCCAGTTGACATATCTCAACCCGCTGTTCCGGCAATTGCTGGGCATACCGCTTGATGTCGCCGCCGAAACGCTGGTGTGGCATGATATTCGGCCGGAATCCTTCACGCCGGAACTTCAGACCATCCTGCCCGAACTCTATTCCGCCGGGCACTGGGCCGGCGAGGTGACGCTGCTGGTGCCCGAGGGCGCGGACCGGGTCTTCGACGTGTCCATGTCGGTGCAGGATGACGGCAGCTTTCTGGCCATCGCCCGCGAAGTGACCGACCGCAAGGCCGCCGAAATGCAGCAGGCGCTGCTGCGCGAGAAACTGCAGGTCGCCCAGAGCCGCCAGCTTGTCGCCCAGCTTGCGGGGGGGCTCGCGCATGATGTCGCCAATGTGCTGGCCGTGATTACCCAGTCGCTGGAAATGCTCAAACCCGTCGTGGCACCTCCAGCCTCCGAGAGCCTGAACAGGATCGAGTCCGCCGCCGAACAGGCCAGGGCACTGGTGGGCAACCTGTCAAGGCTGGGCCAGCGCAGTTCCTCGCGCAACGCCATTGCACTCGATCAGAGCATCCGGCAGGCGACCGATCTGGTCCGCCCGAGCCTTGGGCCGGAAATCGCCCTGCACCTCGACCTGCCCGCCGCACCGCTCGAGGTGATGGGCGAGCAGACGGCGGTCATGCAGGTCATGCTCAATCTGATGCTCAATGCCCGCGATGCCCTCGCCGGGACAGACGGTACCGGCAGCGCGGGCCATATCCGCGTCAGGCTGCGCCGGACCAGGGCCGCAGATCTCGCCGCCCCGCTTGATCTGGGGGTCGTGATTGACGGACAACCCTACGGGCTTGTCGAAATCGCCGATAGCGGCAAGGGGATCCCCCCCGGAATCCGCCGCCAGATGCTCGAGCCGTATTTCACCACCAAGGGCGCAGGGGGAGCAGGGCTTGGCCTGTCCATCGTGACCGATATCCTGCAGATACACGAAGGGGCGCTGCGCGTGCTCTCCACACCCGGCGAGGACACGGTGTTTCAGGTCTTCTGGCCCCTGCTGAGATCCTCCTACGAGCCCGCGACCGAACCCCTGCGCGACATGCAGATCCTGCTGGTGGACAATGATGACACCATGCTTGCGGGATTGTCCGAAGCCCTGTCACAGGCCGGGGCCGACCCCGTCAGCTGCATTGACCCGCGCGAGGCGCTCGGGGCCGTCAGGGCTGATCCGGCTTGCTGGGACGCCGTCGTTACCGACCATGACATGGGGTCGATGTCGGGCAGCAAGCTGGCCACGGAGCTTCACAAGCTGAACCCGGACCTGCCAATTTTCATGGTAACGGGCGCAAACAAGTTGCCATGCGCAACCAATCCTGCGATCACTATGGTATTGAGAAAACCTGTTTCCGCCTCTGTTCTTGTCAATGTTCTCCTGAAATCGAAGCAGCGCCACATGCACCGCGCCGGGGAGACGACGCATGACACTGCGCCTGTTGATAGCGGATGATCACAAGCTGCTCCGCGACACGCTGAGCAGCTTTCTCAGC
The DNA here is from genome assembly GCA_007128135.1 of Paracoccaceae bacterium. Lineage (GTDB taxonomy): Bacteria > Pseudomonadota > Alphaproteobacteria > Rhodobacterales > Rhodobacteraceae > Roseinatronobacter. The sequence continues at coordinate 13,551 of SKYA01000076.1, forward strand.
CAGCAGGACGACATCCAGATCGTCTCGGTCGGTGATGTCGAGGAGGCACGCGCCGCCATCGCGCGCGAGGCCCCGTTCGATCTGGTGCTTCTCGATTACGGGATGCCCGGAATGGAGGCTCTCGACGGCCTACGCCGAATCCTCGCGCTGGAACCCGCGCCACCCGTGGCGCTGATCTCGGGCATGGCCCCGCGCGAGGTGGTCGAGCAGGCACTGGCGCTGGGAGTACGTGGCTTCCTGCACAAGACCATGCCGGCCACCTCGCTGCTCAACGCCATCCGCTTCATGGTGCTGGGCGAGCGTTTCGTGCCAGTGGATTTCCTTGTTGGCACGGAAACGACGACGAACCAGAAAGCCTTGCCCAGGGGCGGTCTGCAGAGACCGCCGGGGTTGTCTGCGCGCGAGTTCGATGTGCTGCAGGCGCTGTGTGCGGGCAAGACCAACAAGGAAATCGCCCGTGATCTCGGGCTTGGCGAGCCGACCGTCAAGCTTCATGTCAAGACACTTTACCGCCGCCTCGGGGCCAGTAACAGAACCCAGGCCGCCATGATCGCGCGGACGCGCAACCTGTGCTGACGGGCCCCGGGCAGGCAAAAACGCATCACTCGCAGCGCCTTGTGCTTCATGCCGCTGGTTTCGCGACAAAAGCTCTGCTAGCCTCGACTCATAAGCTGCGGAAAACGCGGCAGGGCAGTGACAGAGGCAGAGATGGCACAGGCGACCCCGCTCGGCGGCGTTTTCGCGCTGGACTGGAACAATACCGAAACCGACGATGTGCAGGGTCTCGCGCCGCAATGGCTGCGCGTCGGGGCCTCGTGGCGATGGGACGGCGTGCCGGTCCGGCTTGATGGCCGACCCGGCGTCATCCCGCTTGGCATCGGGCGCGAGCAGAGCGAGCTTCACGCCCGCGCGCGCCAGATCGCCGAGCGGCTGAGTGGCACCATCCGTCCCCTGCCCCGCCCTGACGCCCGTCGGGACGCACCGCCCGACGGCTTTGTGCTTACCGACGGCTTCCATGTCTATCTTGCACGCATCGTCACGATCCGGCGCGGGCAGTTCGTCGTGTTCGAAGGCGCCCTGCCCCCCTATGGTCAGACCTGCTGGATAACATCGGTGAATCTTGGCGCACCCGACGCCAGGCCGGCGGATGACAGCGTGATCTGCTTTGCCTCCGATGCCCTGATCTCGACCCCTCGCGGGCCGGTTCCCATTGCCCGGCTCTGCGCCGGGGATCAGGTCCTGACACAGGATAACGGCCCCCAGCCCGTGATGTGGGTCGGACAAAGCACGCTTTCGGGGATGGCGCTGCGCCACCATCCGCATCTTCGCCCGATCCGCCTGCGCCGCGGATCCCTCATCGACGGCCTGCCCGAGGAGGATCTCTGCGTTTCGCCCGCGCATCGCGTTCTGGTGCGCGGCGTACAGGCGCGCGCCCTGTTCGGCTGCGATGAGGTCCTCGCGCGGGCGGGCGATCTGGTCGATTACCATACCATTTCCCCTGATACGGCGCTGCATGGCGTGACCTATGTGCATCTGCTGTTCGAGGCGCATCAGATCATCTTTGCCAATGGCCTGCCCACCGAAAGCTTCCACCCCGCACTTGCCCCCGAGGCCACCTTGCGCCAGCACCGGCACGCGCTACGGCAACTCTCGGATCGTCTGCTCCATGCCCCCGATAGCTATGGCCCGACCGTCCGGCGCTGCCTGAATGCCGGCGAGGCCGCCCTGCTGGCCGCCTGACCGGGCCCGACTTGGGCTTGACTCGGGCTCCGCGCCGCGTATAAGGCCGCCATCCCGAGGCGCTGCCTCGGGTGTTTTCATTGGTGTTGGAGGCCCTCGCAAGAGGCACCCTGTCGCCCGGCCAAAACCGGGAGAGGACAACGCCCTTCACAACGCGCATCCGCGCAACACGAAGGAGATCAGCCGTGACCAAACGCACGTCTGCCAAGTACAAGATCGACCGCCGCATGGGCGAAAACATCTGGGGCCGCCCGAAAAGCCCAGTGAACAAGCGTGACTACGGCCCCGGCCAGCACGGCCAGCGCCGCAAGGGCAAGCTGTCGGATTTCGGCACCCAACTGCGCGCCAAGCAGAAACTCAAGGGTCATTATGGCGATCTGACCGAAAAGCAGTTTCGTCGCATCTATGCCGAGGCCGAGCGGATCAAGGGCGACACGGGTGAAAACCTGATCGGCCTGCTCGAGCGCCGCCTCGATGCCGTGGTCTATCGCGCGAAATTCGTGCCCACCGTCTTCGCTGCCCGGCAGTTCGTGAACCACGGCCATGTCACCGTGAACGGCGCGCGCGTCAACATTCCCAGCTACCGCGTGCGCGAGGGCGATGTGATTGCGGTACGCGACAAGTCCAGGCAACTGGCGATCGTGCTTGAGGCCGTCGGCCTCGCCGAGCGTGACGTCCCGGACTATCTGGACGTCGATCACTCCAAGATGACCGCCACCTTCGTGCGCACACCCAGTCTTGGCGATGTACCCTATGCAGTGCAGATGGAACCGAACCTGGTGGTCGAATTCTACGCGAAGAACTGATCTTCGCGACCCTGACCAGAACAGGGGCCCTGCCGCGAGGCAGGGCTTTTTCATATTCGCCAGCCTGTCTGCGGTGCCGAAGCGGAACCCGCCCCTGCCTGCCTGCCCTGCGGGCGGTCAGCCCTCCCGCCTGCCGCCCGCAGGGCAGGCAGAGGTCAGAGGTCAGAGGTCAGAACCGCTCCAGTAGCCGGCGCAGATAGTCGAGTTCGGCCTCGGGGCGGTCCAGTTCGGCCGAGCGGCGGCGCAACTCGTCCAGCAGATCCTGCGCCCGGCGATACACGTCCTCGCCCTGCAGCAGACTCTCTTCGGTGCCGACCTCGCCCCCCTGGTTGCGCGCACGGCCCAGCGGATCCTGTGCCTGCCCGTCCCCTGTCTCGCGCCCGGCCTGGTCGCCCTGCTGCTCGCGCAGGTCCTGTGCCTGCGCCTCGTTCATCGCGCGCAGCCCCTCGCGCATGGCTTCCATCGCCTCGGCCTGACGGCTGAGCGCCTCGCTGGCATCCCCGCCCTCCAGTGCCTCGGCGGCCTCTTCCATCGCGCGCTGCGCGCGCTCCAGCGCCTCGAGCGCGGCGTCGCCCTCGGGTGTTCCTTCACCGGGCAGAGGGGCCAGCTGCTGTTCGCGCAACTGATCGGCCAGCCCGCGCTGGCGCTCCGCCAGATCGCGCTGGCCCTCGCCCTCGCCATCCTGCGCGTCCCCGTCCTCGTCACCGGCCTGTGGCTGACCGTCGCGGAACTGCTGCTGCAGGTCATTGAACGTGTCATCCGACAATTCGCGCTGCTCGCGCATGGTCTCTCCCAGACCCTCCATGGCCTCGTCACCGGGCACCCCCTCGCCGCCCTGTCCCTCGGCCATCTGGAGGTTCTCGAGCAGCGCCTCGAGCTGCGCCAGAAGCTCTGCCGCCTCGTCCATGCGGCCCTCTTCCATGAGTTCCTGAATCCGGTCGAGAAGCTGCTGGATCTGGTCCTGCGTGATTTCCATGCGCTCGCCATCGGGCGGCGCATCACCACGCTCGCGCGGCTGCTCGGCAAGCTGGCGCATGTAGTCGCGCATCGCCTCGCGCAACTCGTCCATCAGTTCGGCAATCTCGGAAGGGTCGGCGCCATTGCGCACGGCCTCGTCCAGCCGCTCCTGCGCGCGACGCAGCCGCTCGCGCGCATCGGCCAGTTCGCCCTCTTCCAGCAGCACCGCCAGATCCCACATCAGCTCTGCAAGATCATCGCGCATCGTGCCATCCAGACCGCCCGTGTCGAGGCTTGCCAGCAGCAGGTCGCGCGCATCCGCAAAGCGCGTGCGCGCCTCATTCGAGCGGAAGGCATCATCGGGCCGGTGCGAGATGGCCCGCATCAGTTGAGCGACACGCGGCGCATTCTCGCGAGTCCACAGCAGGTCGCGGCGCAACTCGATCACGGCTGCGGCCATCGGGTCGAAAAAGCGCCTCCCCGGCAGGATCACCGGCACAGTCTCGCTCGCGCCTTCCTGCCCGCGCGCATCCTCGACCGCAAACGCAATCTTCACCGGAAGGTTGGCCCAAGGATGCTGCGAGAAATCCTCGACAAAGGCATCCTCGATCTCGCTGCGCGAGCCCGAGGCCGGCATCGGCAATGGCAAGGTCAGTGCCTCGCGCGGCTCGGGATCGGGGGCAAGACCGTAGCGGCGCCCGACTGCATCGAGATCAAGCGCAACCACCACCTCGCCACCTACGACACCATAATCATCCCGCGCCGAGAAGTCCTGCCGCATCAGCCCGCCGCGCTCGCGTTCGGCCACGCCGCGCAGGGTAACGCTGGGCGGCTGGTCGATCAGCGCAACCACTTCCCAGTCGCGCCCGGCGGGGCCGCGGATACTCAGCCGGCCGGAGCGCTCGATCTCGAAATCCTGCGCCATATCGGTCGGATCGGTCCCTTCTCGCAGCGACAGGCTTTCCTGCACCGACATGATGCCCTGCTGGCCATAGAACCGCACGGTAACGCGACTGCCCTGCGGCAGGTGCAGGCCGGGGCGATCCACCTCGTTCAGATACAGGGTCGGGCGGCCGGTATAGGGAGGCGGCTGCACCCAGGCTTCCCAGGAGGGGCCCAACGCCACCGCTTCCGCGCGCGAGGGGATCTGCGCGATCTCGGTAATCTCGGTCACGCGCGAGGGGGAACCGAAGACAAGCGCGGCGACGAATCCGGTCAGTGCGATGTAACGCAGACCGAAGCGGTCGAACCGGGCAAGCCGCAGATCACCCGGCACAGGTCGCGCCGTGCTCAGCCGCGCCTGCATCCGCGCCAGATGCGCCGTCCAGACCCGGCGCGACGCCGGGTCTGCCACGCCGATCGCCTGCGCGTCGGCCAGCGTCGAGAGCGGGCGGCCCGGCATCGAGCCGTCAAGCCGGGCTGCGGCCTCTGCGCGCGTGGGCAGGCGCAGCCGCCAGATACCCGCGCCGAACGCGACAACAAGCGCCAGCACCAGCCCCAGCGCGCCCCACATGGCCCAGAGCGGCGGCAAGGCATCCTGCGCACCGAAGCCCAAAGCCGTCATCCCGAACAGCGTCAGCGTGCTGAACGGCCAGAACGCGCGTGACAGACGCTCTGCCCAGAGCCCCGCGAGCGTGGCCCGCAGGGCGCGGGTCAGGGCAGGGCTGGGGTCTTGGCGATTTCGTCTGAACATCTGTGGAAGCGACCTCTTCGCATGTCTGTCCGGGTCATCCATCCGGCCCGGTCATGCCGGAAACGCAGTGCATCTTTGGCTGACCTCTTCGTGAAGTATCGCGCGATCGAAATGTTTCAATTCCGGATCGTCGAGACCCTGGGCACCACACAGAACAATGCAGATCCAGTCATCATGTGCATTCAGCGTCGCGCGCGCGGCATGGGTGCGGGCAAAGCAGGCGGCGCGCAGTGGATAGGATGCAGCCTGGCCGAAACCGACAGCCTCGCCGATAAGCTTGAATTCGAGATGGACCGCCAGAACCCGGCCTGAGGTCTTTCTCGGAAAGAAGATCGCATCCGATTCGAGTCCCTTGCTGCCAGGCACACGGCAGGTGCATCTGCTGTCTTTCCCGCACCAGTAATTCGCCCAGAACGGCTGCCTTGTCTGCCTTTTCGCCCATCTGACCGCGCGCTGTTCGTCAATCAGGACATCGTCACCAGTGTAGTCCGGCGCCGTCCGCGTCCCTGACACAACCCAGTCGCGAAACGCGCCATCGCCAAAGACCGCCGCAGCGAAGGCATCGAGATAGGGATGCGCCTTGCCCGAATAAGCAACCATCAGAACCGCGCGAGGTGACGTGTCATAACCATGATGGAAGTCTATCGCGGTTTATGATCTCGTCAAAGCTCGGGCGCGGGCGAATGACAGCATATTGATCCTGATGGACCAGAACCTCGGGGATGAGCGGGCGGGTGTTGTATTCCGAGGACATGACCGCGCCATAGGCCCCGGCCGAACGAAAGGCGACCAGATCGCCCGCCGCAAGCGGCGGCATGAGGCGCTGTTTCGCAAACGTGTCGCCCGATTCGCAGACAGGCCCCACGATATCGACCGGATACCGCTCGATGCCCGCACAAGGCTCGACCACCGGAACGATATCGTGATGCGCGCCATACATCGCGGGGCGGATGAGGTCGTTCATCGCCGCATCGAGTATCAGGAAATCCCGCCCCTCGCCCTGCTTGAGATAGATCACCTGCGCCACCAGAATGCCCGCATTGCCTGCGATCAGCCGCCCCGGCTCGATCTCGATCTCGACATCGAGATCGCCCAGAACACGCCGGATCATGGCGCCATAGTCCAGCGGCAGGGGTGGAGTCTCGTTGGAACTGGTATAGGGAATACCCAGCCCGCCCCCCAGATCAAGCCGTCGGATGGCATGGCCATCGGCGCGCAGCGCGCGGGTGAGTTCGGCAATCTTGCCGAAGGCCGCCTCGAAAGGCGCCAGATCGGTCAGCTGGCTGCCGATATGCACATCGACGCCCACGACCTCGAGTCCGGGCAGGCGGGCGGCCTCGGCATAGAGGGCGCGCGCGCGGGCAATCGGCACGCCGAACTTGTCTTCCTTGCGGCCGGTGGCGATCTTTTCATGGGTTTTGGCATCCACATCGGGATTGACGCGCAGCGTGACCGGCGCGCGCTTGCCCATCGCCGCCGCGACCTCGGACAGCGCGTGCAGTTCGGAATCCGACTCGACATTGAACTGGCGGATGCCATGCGTCAGCGCGAAGGCCATCTCCTCGTGCGTCTTGCCCACGCCGGAAAAGACGATCTTCTCGCCGGGCACGCCCGCAGCCAGCGCGCGGCGATACTCGCCGCCCGAAACCACATCCATGCCCGCGCCCAGCCCTGCCAGCGTGCGCAGGATAGCCTGATTGGACAGCGACTTGACCGAATAGCAGACCAGATGATCCAGCCCGTTCAGGGCCTCCTCGAACAGCCGGTAATGGCGGGTGAGCGTGGCCGTGGAATAGCAGTAGAACGGCGTGCCGACCTCGGCCGCGATTTCGATCAGGGGCACGTCTTCGGCGTGCAGCAGGCCATCACGGTAGAGGAAATGGTCCATCAGGGGCGCTTTCGGTCAGGCGGCGGGCCGGGGTGCAGCGGCGGGTGCCTCCGGCGGGAGTATTTGTGGCAAGATGAAATCAGCTGGTTTGCGAGGGACTTGAACGCAGGAAGAGATAGAGCGGCAGCCCGCAGGACACCCCGATTCCGAAAGTGGCCGGAATTGCGATCAGGCCAAGCAGACTGCGGCGCTGCCAGGATTCAGCTAGGATGAAGACCGTCAGCGCGACAGCGGCAATCGTCAGGTCCCAGACCAGACCGGATGTGGCCGCGTTGACATGCCAGGCATCCACCATCGCCATCAGCGACCATTCATTCTGCACGAACCAGGTGATGAACCAGTACATCGGGTGGACAGACCCCCAGATGGCAAGCGCGAGATACAGAATGCGCAGCGGTGTCATAGCGTCTTCGACACTCCCATGGTGAGTTCCCCTGTCACCGACAGGCCGGGCGTTGTCTCGCCGGAATAGCGTGGCGGGCCATCGGCACCGCAGGCGCCAAGCAGCAGGGCGCAGGCGACAATCGCGTATCTCATCCCAGAACCTCTCTCCAATGCGCGGCGCGCGCGCGGACATTTGCCGGGGCCGTGCCGCCGTAACTGGTGCGGCTGGCGACCGAATTCTGCACTCCAAGCACAGAATAGACCGCGTCGGTGATTTGGCCATGGATTTTCTGCATCTCGGACAAGGTCAGGTCGGGCAGGTCGCAGCCCTTGTCCTCGGCCAGTTTCACCAGCGCGCCGGTGACGTGATGCGCCTCGCGGAATGGCAGGCCAAGTTCGCGCACCAGCCAGTCGGCAAGGTCCGTTGCGGTGGAAAAGCCCGCCGCGGCCGCGGCTTCGAGGGCGGCGCGATTGGCGGTCAGGTCACGCACCATGCCTTCCATTGCGGCAAGCCCCAGCATCAGGGTATCGGCGGCATCAAAGGCCTGTTCCTTGTCCTCCTGCATGTCCTTGGAATAGGTCAGCGGCAGCCCCTTCATCACGGTAAAGAGCGCGACGGTCGCCCCCAGGATGCGCCCCATCTTCGCGCGCAGGAGTTCGGCTGCATCGGGGTTGCGTTTCTGCGGCATGATGGAAGAACCGGTCGAGAAGCGGTCCGACATGCGCACGAAGCGGAACTGCGCCGAGGACCAGATCACCAGTTCCTCGGCGAAGCGCGACAGATGGGTGGCGCAGATCGCGCTCGCAGCCAGGAATTCCAGAGCGAAATCGCGATCCGAGACCGCATCGAGCGAATTGGCCGCAGGCCGGTCGAAGCCGAGTGCGGCGGCGGTCATGTCGCGGTCGATCGGGAAGGACGTGCCTGCCAGTGCCGCCGCCCCGAGCGGGCATTCGTTCATCCGGCGCCGCGCATCCTCGAACCGGCCCCTGTCGCGGGCGAACATCTCGACATAGGCGAGCATGTGATGGCCCCATGTGACCGGTTGTGCTGTCTGCAGATGCGTGAAGCCGGGCATGACCCAGTCCGCCCCGGCCTCGGCCTGCGTGACGAAGGCGCGCATCAGCGCGTCCAGGCCGGCGATCGCCGCGTCGCATTGCTCGCGCACCCAGAGCCGGAAATCGACCGCCACCTGGTCATTGCGCGACCGCGCCGTGTGCAGCCGTCCGGCCGGGGTGCCGATGATCTCGCGCAGGCGCGCCTCGACATTCATGTGAATATCCTCGAGCGCAGTCGAGAAGACGAATTCGCCGCGCGTGATCTCGGCCAGCACCTGCGACAGCCCGGCATCGATCGCTGCCGCGTCCTCGTGCGAGATGATCCCGCATGCCGCCAGCATCGCCGCATGGGCGCGTGAGCCCCTGATGTCCTGCGGCGCCAGGCGCCGGTCGAAGTCGATCGAGGCATTGATTGCCTCCATGATCGCATCGGGGCCCGCGCTGAACCGCCCGCCCCACATGGTATTCGCGGATGTCTCGCTCATGTCACGGGCCTCTCGCATTGTCTGGACACGGCGCGGCTATACGCCTGACGCGACCCGAAGGCAATCTGTCCGGCCCTTCCGGACAGTGCCGAAATAAGCCTCGCATTTTAGCAAAGCCAGTCTTCTTAACCCTGGGTTAAGCCCGTCAGGGACAAGCTGCTGCAAACAGACGGAGCCTGTCATGCCGCACATTACCTCCTCCAGCCGATACCCCGAGGATATCCTCTTTTCCTCGCCGCTGTCGGTCGCAGCGGAAGAACAGCGGCGCAACGCGCTGACCCTGGTGCGGGACGCGCTCGAACAGCGTCGCTGCATCCTTGCCTTTCAACCTGTGGTTCAGGCCCGGATGCCCAAGCGCGCCGCCTTCTACGAAGGGCTGATCCGTATCATCGACCATACCGGCAGGGTGATCCCGGCTGTCGATTTCATGGACGCGGTCGAGACCAATGAACTCGGGCGCCGGATCGACTGCATGGCCCTGGAAATGGGGCTCTCCACGCTTGCCAGGGAACCCTCGATCCGGGTTTCGATCAACATGTCGGCGCGGTCCATAGGCTATCCCGAATGGCTGGCCACGCTGGAACGCGGCCTGCGCAACGCCCCCGATATCGGCGAGCGGCTGATTCTCGAGATCACGGAATCCTCGGCCATGCTCATGCCGGATCTGGTGACGGTATTCATGCAGGACATGCAAGAGCGCGGCATCTGCTTCGCGCTCGATGATTTCGGCGCGGGCTACACGGCCTTCCGCTATCTCAAGGAATTCTATTTCGACATCGTCAAGATCGACGGCGCCTTCATAAACGGAATTGCCCACAACCCCGACAACCAGATCCTCACCCAGGCGCTGGTCTCGATTGCGCGGCATTTCGACATGTTCACAGTCGCGGAATCGGTCGAATCGGCAGAGGACGCGCGGCTGCTGGTGGAAATGGGCGTGGACTGCCTGCAGGGCTATTTCTTTGGCGCGCCCGCCACGCAGGAACCGTGGAAAGTGTCGCATCTCAAGACACGCATCACAGGCTGAGCCCAGGTTCGCGCAGGGGCGGCGCGAGCCCGCGCGCGGCTCAGGGCCTTGCCGCCCGGCGCATGGAGGGAACACGCCTCTGCGACACGCGGCACCCTGCCCCGCTCGATGCCTCCCCGAGCATGGCGGGAAATAGGGGTTGATTCCTTACCGGTTGCCGTGTCCATTTGCTGGGACAGGGCCTGCCGGGCTTCTTGGCTGTGGCTGTTGCCTTGTTCCGATGCGAAAGGAGCCCAGCATGGCCCGGAAAATCCTGATGCCCATTGATCTCAACAGTCCCGCGTCATGGGTCAAGCCCCTCGCAGAAGCGCAGCAGATGCTGGCGCAGGGCGGCGAGTTGCATGTCGCCAGCGTGTTGCCGGATTTCGGCATGTCCATGGTCGGCGCATTCTTCAAGGCCGGATTCGAGCAGACCGCCCTGCACAATTTCGGCGAGGCGTTGCGCAACTGGGTCCGCCAGAACGTTCCCGGTGCCATCGAGGTGCACCCGCATGTGCTGCATGGCAACATCTATGACGAGATCCTGCGGGCGGCCGACAAGCTTGATGTCGATGTCATCATCATGGCTGCCCACCGCCCCGAGGCGAAGGATTACCTGCTGGGGCCGAATGCCGCGCGCGTCGTGCGTCACGCAAAGCAATCGGTCTATGTGGTGCGCGACTGAACCAGCGGGTACGGTTCCGCAAGCCTCCTGAACCGACTGCTGCCGGCGCGGGCCTCACGCGATCCCCGGCGGGTCTGCGGCCCACCAGCGCGCATCAGCGGGCACCATCGCATCGGGTCACGCCCGAGGCGCGCGCCGGGTGCAGCCGTTGCCGGACATGCTCAGGCGGTCTTGCCCCGCGCTATCCGCGCAAAGGCTGCAAGCCGCTTCCCGGCGCGGTCGCGCGCCTGCGCCAGCAGCTTGCGCGACGCATCCTGCTGCCCCTCTGCCCTGGCAATTCGGGAAAAACGCTCAAGCCGCGAATTGTGGTCAATGCGCGGCTGGTCGATCAGATGTCTGGACATTTGGACTCCCTCCATGTGAACAGGCACTGCAACCATATCACGACTTGCGCCCGACACCAAAGCCGCGCAGGCGGGCCCCGGCTTGACGGCCCGACAAGCACGGTCTAGCGAAAGCGCACCCTGACAAGAGGACCTCCCATGACCAACCCTTCCCTGCTTATCCTGCCCGGAGACGGTATCGGCCCCGAAGTGATGGCCGAGGTGCGCAAGATCATCGACTGGTTCGGCGCAAAGCGGGGCCTTGCCTTCGACGTGAGCGAGGACCTAGTCGGCGGCGCGGCCTATGATGCGCATGGCACACCGCTGCATGACGACACCATGGCGCGCGCGCAAGAGGTCGATGCAGTGCTGCTGGGCGCGGTTGGCGGGCCGAAATACGACGCGCTGGATTTCAGCGTCAAACCCGAGCGCGGATTGCTTCGGCTGCGCAAGGAAATGGACCTTTTCTCCAACCTGCGCCCGGCACAATGCTTTGACGCGCTGGCCGATTTCTCGTCGCTGAAGAAAGAGGTGGTCGCTGGGCTGGACATCATGATCGTGCGCGAACTGACCTCGGGCGTCTATTTCGGCGAGCCGCGCGGCATCTTCAGGGAAGGCAATGAGCGCGTCGGCATCAACACCCAGCGCTATACCGAGTCCGAAATCGCCCGCGTGGCGCGCTCGGCCTTTGATCTGGCCATGAAACGGGGCAAGAAGCTCTGTTCCATGGAAAAAGCCAATGTCATGGAATCGGGCATCCTGTGGCGTGAGGTCGTGACCGAAGTGGGTCGCGAATACCCCGAGGTCGAACTCAGCCACATGTATGCCGATGCAGGCGCCATGCAGCTGACACGCTGGCCCAAGCAATTCGATGTGATCGTGACGGACAACCTGTTCGGCGACCTGCTGTCCGATCTGGCCGCCATGCTGACCGGTTCGCTTGGCATGCTGCCTTCGGCCAGCCTTGGCGCGCCGATGGCCAATGGCCGACCCAAGGCGCTGTATGAACCTGTGCATGGCTCCGCGCCCGATATTGCCGGACATGGCAAGGCCAACCCGATCGCCTGTATCCTGAGCTTCGCCATGGCACTGCGCTACAGTTTCGACCTTGGAGAAGAGGCCGTCCGTCTGGAAACCGCCATCGAGCGGGTGCTGGCAGACGGGCTGCGCACGGCCGATCTGATGGGCCCGGAGGGCGGCAGCCCGGTTTCGACCTCGGGAATGGGTGATGCCATCCTGGCGGCACTGGATGACAGCCTTTGAAAAACGCTTTCATCATATGAAAAAATCAGGGCGGGATGACCCGCCCTTTTTCATATGAAAATGAAATCGTTTTTTGTATGACGAAAAATTCAGCGGAAAATTTTTGATTGTATACCATTGTGCACTGTTTACCTCGGTGAAGTTTTTGCCTATGGTGCGCGCAACATCAGAGGGGCTCAGCACATGACTGACAAGACTGTTCCAGACATCATCTACACCAAGGTTGACGAAGCGCCCGAGCTTGCCTCGGCCTCACTTCTGCCGATCGTCCAGTCCTTTGCCGCGGCCGCCGGCATCAGCGTCGGCACGCGCGACATTTCGCTTGCGGGCCGGATCATCTCGGCCTTTCCCGAGCACCTGACCGAAGACCAGCGCATCAGCGACGATCTGGCGGCGCTGGGCGAACTGGTGAAGACACCTCAGGCCAATGTCATCAAGCTGCCCAACATCTCGGCCTCGGTGCCGCAGCTTGTGGCTGCCATCCGCGAATTGCAGGGGCAGGGATACGCTCTGCCCGATTACCCCGAAACCCCGCAGACCGATGCCGAGAAGCAGGCGCGCGCACGTTATGACGCGATCAAGGGGTCTGCCGTGAACCCCGTGCTGCGCGAGGGCAATTCCGACCGGCGCGCAGCCACTGCCGTGAAACGCTTTGCGCAGGCCAACCCGCATTCGATGGGGGTCTGGACACCCGACAGCAAGACCGGGGTTTCCTCGATGCAGGGGTCCGATTTCTTCTCGAACGAGAAATCCGCCACGCTGGCAGACGCCACCGGGGCAAAGATCGTGCTGGCAGGCGCGGACGGGTCGGAAACCGTGCTGAAGGACGGGCTGTCCTATCCGGCCGGCACAGTGGTGGATGCCACCTTCATGTCTGCCCGCGCGCTGAGTGACTTCCTGGAGGCCGAAATCGAGCGCACACGGGAACAGGGCACGCTGTTCTCGCTGCACATGAAGGCGACGATGATGAAGGTCTCGGACCCGATCATCTTCGGCCATGCCGTGCGCGCCTGGCTCAAGCCCGTCTTCGAGAAATTCGGTGACGAGATGAAGGCGCTGGGCGTGAATCCCAATTCGGGGTTGGGCGACCTTCTGGAGCGGGTCAGGGACAAGCCCGAGATCATGGACGAGATCGAAGCCGTGACTGCCGCGCGGCCACCGATGTACATGGTGGACAGCGATCGTGGCATCACCAACCTGCATGTGCCCTCGGATGTCATCATCGACGCCTCGATGCCCGCGCTCATTCGCGGTGGCGGCAAGGGCTGGGGGCCGGATGGCAAGGAACATGACACGAATTGCGTCATCCCCGACAATTCCTATGCGCCGGTCTATGACGAGACGATCCGCTTCTTCAAGGAAAACGGCGCGCTCGACCCAGCAACGGCGGGCACGGTCCAGAATATCGGTCTGATGGCGCAGAAGGCCGAGGAATATGGCAGCCACCCGACCACCTTCGAGATCCCCCATGCCGGCACGGTCCGCATGGTGCTTGAGGATGGCACGGTGATCCACCAGCACAAGGTGGAAGCCGGTGACATCTGGCGCTCGGCCTCGACGCGCAAGGCCCCGATCCAGGACTGGGTGCAACTCGCCATCGACCGGCAGGCCGCGACCGGCTACCGCGCCATCTTCTGGCTGGATGCGAGCCGCGCCCATGACGCCGAACTGATCGCCTATGTGAAGCCGATTCTGGAAGCCCGCGGCGTGGCCGACCGCTTCGAGATCATGGCCCCGCGCGAAGCCACCCGCGCCAGCCTCGAGACGATCACCAGTGGCGAGAACACCATCGCCATCACGGGCAATGTGCTGCGCGACTACCTGACCGACCTGTTCCCGATCCTGGAACTGGCGACCAGCGCCAAGATGCTGTCCATCGTCAAGCTGATGCAGGGCGGCGGGTTGTTCGAGACCGGAGCCGGTGGCTCGGCGCCGAAACATGTCCAGCAGTTCCTGGAGGCAAACCACCTGCGCTGGGACAGCCTGGGCGAGTTCTGCGCCCTGGGCGAAAGTTTCCGCTTTCTGGCGGATACGCAGGGTAATGCGAAAGCCCGTGTGCTGGGGGATGCCGTCGATGTCGCCACCCAGGGCATTCTGGACAATGGCCATTCGCCCGGGCGCAAGGTGGGCCAGCCCGACAACCGCGACAGCCATTACTGGTTCGCGCGCTACTGGGCCGAGGCGCTGGCCGCACAGAACGACGATGCCGGACTGGCCGCGCATTTCGCCCCCATCGCTACGGCGCTGGCCGATGGCGAGGCGCAGATCATCGCCGAATTGCACGAGGGGCGCGGCCAGAAGCTGGACACGGGCGGGTATTACCACATGGACCCGGCAAAGACAGCACAGGCCATGCGCCCGTCGGCCACGCTGAACGCGGTCATTGGCTGAACGACACGACCCCGCGCCGGTCCTTGACGCGGCGATCATCGGCGCGGGAATTGTCGGTGCGGCGGTGGCGGCGGAGCTTGCCCGCCGCCATCCGGGCTGGCGTCTGCTGGTGCTGGAAAAGGAAAGCGCCCCGGCCCGGCACCAGACCGGGCGCAACAGCGGCGTGATTCATTCCGGCGTCTATTACACGCCCGGCAGCCTGAAGGCGCAGCTTTGCCGCGCCGGGCTGGAGCAGACCTATGCTTATTGCCGCGCGAAGGGCATCCCGGTCGAGCAGCGCGGCAAGCTGCTGGTCGCAACGGATGCGCAGGATCTGGCCCGGCTGGATGCGCTGGAGGCGCGGGCGGCCGCGAATGAGGTGACCGCCGAGCGGCTCGACCGCGCCGGGTTGCAGGCGCATGAGCCGCATGTCGCGGGGCTGGGCGCGCTGCGCATCCCGGCGACGGGGATTGTCGATTATGTGGGCATGACCCGTGCGCTGCTGGCCGAGGTCGAAACTGCGGGGGGCGAGTTGCGCTTTAGCACGGCGCTGACGGCGCTGGAGCCGCGCGGGGGCGTGTGGCATCTGCGCTGGCCCGGTGGCGGGGCAACAAGCGCGCGGGTGGTGCTGTGCGGCGGGTTGCAGTCGGACCGGCTGGCGCGCATGGCGGGGCTTTCGAGCGACCTGCGTATCCTGCCGTTCCGGGGCGATTATTACACGCTGCCTGCCGCGCGCGCGGGCATCGTGCATCACATGATCTATCCGGTCCCTGACCCGGCGCTGCCCTTTCTGGGTGTGCATCTGACCCCGATGATCGACGGGCGCATCACGCTTGGCCCCAATGCCGTGCTGTCACTGGCGCGCGAGGGCTATGGCAAGGCCTCGGTCAATCTGCACGATGCGCGCGAGGCGCTGAGCTATCCCGGCCTGTGGCGGGTGCTGGCGCGGTATCCGCGCGCGGTGGCGGGCGAACTGGCGAGCGCGCTCTCGCGGCGGCGCTATCTGCGGCTGGTGCAGCGCTATTGCCCGTCGCTGACACTGGCCGACCTGACGCAGCACCATGCGGGCAACCGCGCGCAGCTGATGCGCCGCGACGGCATGCTGGTCGATGATTTCCTGATCCTCTCGGCCCCCGGCCTGACGGCTGTGCTCAATGCGCCCTCGCCCGCTGCGACCAGCGCGCTGCCGATTGCGGCGCATATCTGCGACCGGGTGGACTGAGCGCGCGGGCTCAGGCGCGCGCTTCGTCCAGCAGGCCGCGCAGATAGGCGCCATAGCCGGTCTTGTCATAGATCCGCGCGCGCTGGTTCAGGTCATCCGGCGTGATCCAGCGGTTGCGGAAGGCGATTTCCTCGGGGCAACCGACTTGTGTGCCCTGCCGGTCCTGCAGGGTGCGCACGAAATTGCCCGCGTCCAGCAGGCTGGCATGGGTGCCGGTATCCAGCCAGGCATAGCCGCGCCCCATCAGTTCGACATGCAGCGCGCCGTCGCGGCGGTAGCTTTCCAAGAGATCGGCGATTTCCAGTTCGCCACGCTCCGAGGGCTGCACCGCGCGCGCACGCTCGGGGGCGCTGCTGTCCAGGAAATAGAGCCCGGTGACAGCATAGTTCGAGGGCGGCTGCGCCGGTTTCTCGACAATCTCGCGCACCTCGCCCGCGGCCGAGAAGGCGACGACGCCGTAGCGTTCGGGGTCGCGCACGCGGTAGCCGAAGACAGTGCCGCCCGTGCGGCTGTCGGCAGTGGCCATGATTTCTGGCAGGCCGTGGCCGAAGAAGATGTTGTCGCCCAGCACCATGGCCGAGGACGCGCCGTTGAGGAAGGAATCGGCAAGCAGATAGGCCTGCGCCAGCCCTTCGGGGCGGGCCTGCACGATCCATTCCAGCGCCAGCCCCCATTGCCGCCCATCCCCCAGCAGGCGCTGGAACTGGGCCTGATCCTCGGGCGTGGTGATGACGGCGATCTCGCGGATCCCTGCCAGCATCAGCACCGAGAGCGGGTAGTAGATCATCGGCTTGTCATAGACCGGCATGAGCTGTTTCGACACGCCCTGCGTGATCGGCCACAGCCGCGAGCCGGTGCCGCCCGCCAGAATGATGCCCTTGCGCCGGGTCATGGCTGTCCTTTCAGATCGGTGATGGTCTGCGTCAGCGCCGCGCGCCAATCGGGCTGCGCCAGCCCAACCTGTTGAAGTGTGCGACAGTCCAGCCGCGAATTGAGCGGGCGGCGCGCGGGGGTGGGGTAGTCGGCGCTGGGGATGTCCTCGATGGTGCAGGCAAGCCCGGCCCCGGCCATGATGGCGCGGGCAAAACCGGCCCAGCTTGTGGCGGGGGTGCCTGCGAAATGATAGGTGCCCGATGCCTCGGGCGCGCGCTGCAGCAGGTCGGCCAGATGCAGGCAGGCCCCGGCAATGGCGCGCGCAGGCGTCGGCCCGCCGATCTGGTCGGCCACAACCCGCAGGCTGTCGCGTTCGGCCCCGAGCCGCAGCATGGTGCGCAGGAAATTGTTGCCATGGGCCGAAAACACCCATGAGGTGCGCAGGATCGTGTGGACAGCGCCGGTCTGGCGCACGCCCTGCTCGCCCGCCAGCTTCGAGCGCCCATAGGCCCCGAGCGGGGCCGTGGGGTGATCGGGGGCAAATGGTGTGTCGCCTGCGCCGTCAAAGACGTAATCGGTCGAGATATGGACCAGCGGAATGCCCAGCGCGGCGCAGGCCCCGGCCATGGCCGCGGGGGCGCCCGCGTTGATGCGCATGGCCAGCGCCTCCTGCTCTTCGGCGCGGTCAACCGCGGTATAGGCGGCGGCATTGATGACAGCGCGCGGGGCAAGCGCGCGGATGGTGGCGGCACAGGCGGCAGGGTCGGACAAGTCAGCCTGATCGCGGTCGAGAAAGCTGGCCTCCGGGGCCAGCCGCGCCAGTTCGCGCGCGACCTGCCCTGTCTTGCCGAAAACAAGGATCATGGCGCGACCCCCAGCCGCTGGCCCACGCCCTTGCGTGCCAGCAGGGGGCGCCACCAGTCCTCGTTCTCCAGATACCATGCCACAGTGCGCCGCAGCCCCTCCTCGACCGTGACCGAGGGCCGCCAGCCCAGTTCGTCACGGATGCGGGCGGGGTCAATCGCATAGCGCGCATCATGGCCGGGGCGATCAGTGACAAAGGTGATCTGATCGGCATAGGACCCGCTGGCTTTGGGCCGCTGTAGGTCGAGGATCGCGCAGAGCGTGCGCACCAGTTCCAGATTGCTGCGCTCGTTCTCGCCACCGATGGTATAGCTGCGCCCCAATGCACCCTTTTTCAGCACCAAAAGCAGGGCATCGGCGTGATCCTCGACATAGAGCCAGTCACGGACATTCGAGCCGTCGCCATAGATCGGCAGCGGCTTACCTGCCAGCGCATTGAGGATGATGACCGGGATCAGCTTTTCGGGGAAGTGGTAGGGGCCGTAATTGTTGGAGCAATTCGTCATCACCACTGGCAGGCCATAGGTATGGTGCCAGGCCGAGACCAGGTGATCGCTGGCCGCCTTGCTGGCCGAATAGGGCGAGCGCGGGTCATAGGGCGTGGTTTCGCAGAACCGTCCTGTCGGGCCGAGCGAGCCGAAGACCTCGTCAGTGCTGATATGGTGGAAGCGGAACGCCTGGGGGCGGCCCCGGTCTTGCCAGTAGGCGCGCGCGGCCTCGAGCATCTCGTAGGTGCCGTTGATATTGGTCGAGATGAAATCTCCCGGCCCGTCGATCGAGCGATCGACATGGCTCTCGGCGGCAAGGTGCATCACGGCATCGGGTCGATGAGTGGCAAAGATGCGCGTCAGCGCCGCACGGTCGCGGATATCGGCATGCTCGAAGGCATAAAGCGGGCTGTCTGCCACGCACGAGAGGTTGTCTAGGCAGGCAGCATAGGTCAGCGCGTCGAGATTGACCACCTGATGACCGCGCGCAACCGCCAGTCGGACCACTGCCGAGCCGATGAAGCCGGCACCGCCTGTAACCAGCAATTTCATGTCACCTGCCTATGGGTCGTAATGAAAGGGCGAGTCGAAATCGTCAAACGGGGTGGCCTGTGCATCTTTGTCCGAAAGCAGGGGCGTGCGGGTTGGCCAGTCGATCGGCAGGCTGTTCCACAGTACGGCACCATCGCATTCGGGGGCGTAGAAATCGGTGCATTTGTAAGTGATTTCCGTATCGGGCAAAAGTGTGACGAAGCCGTGCAGAAAGCCGGGCGGCACCCAGAGCTGCCGGCCATTGGCCTCGGTCAGTTCCACGCTGACCCATGCGCCGTAATGCGGCGAGCCGCGCCGTGCATCGACCGCGACATCCAGCAGCGCCCCGCGCGCGCAGCGCACCAGCTTGCCCTGCGCATGGGGCGGGCGCTGGTAATGCAGCCCCCGCAGCGTTCCGGCCTGCGCCGACATGGAATGATTGTCCTGCACGAATTCCGGCAGGCAAACCCCCGCCTGTTCCAGCGTGCGCGTGTTCCAGCTTTCGCTGAACCATCCACGGGCATCGCCGAAGCGTCGGGGGGTCAGGACGAGCACCCCGGGGAGCTTGGTCGGTGTGATCTCCATGCAGGCTCGCTGTCATTGCTTCGGGACATCGCGCGCCCGTGGCGGGCGCGCTGCGCGAGTATGTCGGCTCTGCCACCGGGGCTCAAGGTCGAATATGGGTGCGCCCTGGCGGTCTAGCCCTTTGCCCCCTGCCCGCGGGCATAGACATCATCGTAGCGGATGATGTCATCTTCGCCCAGATAAGCGCCGGTCTGCACCTCGATCAGCACCATAGGCAGCTTGCCGGGGTTTTCCAGCCGGTGCCTGGCGCCAAGCGGAATATAGACGGACTGGTTTTCGCTGAGCAGTTGCACTGTCTGGTCGATGGTGACACGCGCCGTGCCCTCGACCACAATCCAGTGTTCCGCCCGGTGGTGATGGCATTGCAGGCTGAGCGCGGCGCCGGGGTTCACGACGATACGCTTGACCTGGAAGCGCGCGCCAACCACGAGGCTTTCATACCAGCCCCAGGGCCGATAGTCGCGCGGCAATGTCTCGGCCTGGGGGGCGCCCGCGTCCCGAAGCGCCGTGACAGCGAGTTTCACATCCTGCGCGCGGTCCTTGTGGGCGACCAGAACCGCATCGGGCATGGCCACGGCGATGATGTTCTCCAGCCCGATCCCGACCAGGTGCTGATCGGCGGATTCGGCGCGCAGCATGGTGTTCCTGCAGTCGATGGCCGTCGCCGGGCCGGTCGTGACCATGCCCGTTTCATCGGGTCCGCTCTCGCGCCAGACCGCATCCCAGCCGCCCAGGTCGGACCAGACCCCGGCATAGGGGAGCACGCTGAGATTGCGCGCGCGCTCCATCACGGCATAATCGATCGAGATATCCTCGATGGCGTGCCAGGACTCTGGCGCCAGCCTCTTGAAGCCCAGATCCTGCGTGCTGCCCTGCAACGCAGCCTCGGCCCCGGCGAGGATCGCGGGCGCGTGTTCGCGGAAAGCGGCGAGAATGGCGGTTGTCGAGAACAGGAAGATACCGGCATTCCACAGATGCCTGCCCCCGGCAAGCAGTTCGGCGGCTGTCTCTGCGTCGGGCTTCTCGACAAAGGCGCGCAGGGGCAGGGTCAGGGGCGGGAAATCCGGCTCGGGCGGTTGCGCCAGTTCGAGCCAGCCATAGCCTGTTTCCGCCCGGTCGGGGCGGATGCCGAATGTCACCAGATCCCCTGCCAGGGCCGACGGCGCCCCGGCGTGAACCGCGGCGCGAAAGCGGTCGGCATCGGGGATGACATGATCGGAGGGAGAGACCAGCATCAGCGCACCGGGCGCACGCGCCTCGAGCGCGAGGGCGGATGCGCAGATTGCCGGGGCAGTGTTGCGCGCGCCCGGTTCGATCAGGATCGCGGCGGGCGCAATTTCCAGCGCGGCGAGTTGCTCGATCACGATGAAGCGGAAATCTGCGCCGGTGATGACCATCGGCGGGGCGAATCCCGGCCCCGACAGCCGCCGCGCAGAGGCCTGAAACAGGCTGTCCGTACCCGTGATATGGGCGAATTGCTTGGGGTGGGATTTGCGCGACAGCGGCCAGAGCCGCGTGCCCGAACCACCACATAGAAGCAGCGGGTGAATGTCTTGCGTCATATGAGAATACCCGTGGATCCCTGCCTGCTATCGTGCCGAAGCACGGCTCCGGTGTCACGCGCGTTGAAGCGAAGGGGCTTCGCAGGCGGACGATGCGGCCCGGGGCACGGTTTCGGCACTGTCTTCAATCTTGTTCCGGCGTGATGGTGCCGCCTTTCCTGTGCTGCCGCGCCTGACTCTTCCTACACTCTTCGGTTGTCACTGGGCAAGTCATCTGCCCCGCCCGGAATGTCGCATGACTTTTCGCACGACCGGACAACGGCGGGGCCGCCCGTTCCGGCGGCACCCGCCCGTCGCCATGGCCCGGGTTCTGAACAGCGCGCTTGTGATCCCGAAAGGATGGCTTTATCCCGGTGGTGCTGCATCTGGGTGCAGTGCGGGGTGAATTTTCGGGGTGAGTTGATGAAACGGGTTACAAAGGCAGTTTTTCCGGTCGCTGGTCTGGGCACACGCTTTCTGCCCGCAACCAAGGCAATGCCGAAGGAACTGCTGCCCATCATCGACAAGCCCATCGTGCAATATGCCGTGGAAGAGGCCGTGGCCGCCGGCATCACCGAACTTGTCTTTGTCACCGGGCGCAACAAGCGCGCCGTGGGCGACCATTTCGACGCCAATCTGGAACTGGAGGCGCAGCTGGTCGCCAAGGGCAAGACCGACCTGCGGGACATGGTGCGCAACATCGTGCCCGAAGGGGTGTCCTGCATCTTCGTACGACAGCCAGAGCCACTGGGCCTGGGCGATGCCGTGCTCTGCGCCGCCCCCGCGGTCGGGGACAGTCCCTTCGCCGTACTCCTGGCCGATGACCTGATGACGGGCAAGATCCTTCCCACGGCCGCGCTGATCGAGACATTCCTGCGAAGCCCGACGAACCTGCTTTCGGTGTCGGAGGTCGCGCTTGAGGACGTGTCGAAATACGGCATCCTGCGCGCCGGCCCGGTGGATGCCGATGGCGTGATGTCTGTCGCGGGGATTGTCGAGAAACCGGCAGCGCAGGACGCCCCCTCGCGGCTGGCCTCTTTCGGGCGGTATGTGTTCACGCCAGAGATCTTCGGTGTGTTGCGCGGGCTCGCCCCCGGTGCCGGGGGCGAGATCCAGCTTGCGGATGCCATCGACCAGCTTGCCCGGCAGGGCAAGGTCGCGGCCATCATGAACCCGTCAAAGAGATATGATTGCGGGTCGAAATTCGGCTATCTGACCGCGATCGTCGATCACGCGCTGTCTGACCCGGACTACCGGGTGGAGTTCATCGCGCTGCTGCGTGACCGTATGGACCGGCTCGGAACGACCTGAGGCAATGCGCCTGCATCCATCCGGCGGCCAGCCGCCTATGGCGTGGGGGCTGCAAGCCGAGCCCGTTTGCCCTGACAGTCGGGAAATGGTCGCATCCGAAGGTTCGCCGGGCGGCGCTGTCTAGCCGGTCGCCCCGGGGCGCGAGGTTGGCCGCGCACTGCGGCGCGCGCGGATTTCGCCACCAAGGTCCAAGGTATAGCTGGCAAGGGCATCCATGGCGGCATTGGCGGCGGTCAGGTCGCCTTCGGCCAATGCGGTCGCAAGCGCCTGATGCAGGTCCGTGATCTGCGCGCGCGATCTTGCGGTGAAGGTGATCATGTTCATCAGCGGCTGCATGGCCTCGACCGCGCCGGCCATGTGCCATGACAGGACCGGATTGCCGGTCGCATCGACAAGAGCGCGGTGAAAGGCGACATCCGAGGCACAGAATTCCTCGTCTGTCAGCCCGTCGGTGCCCTGCCGTGCAATCTCGGCGCGCATGCTGGCAAGATGCGCGGGCGTGCGCCGGGCGCAGGCCAGCGGCAGGCAGGCGCGTTCCAGCGCAAACCGCGCCTCGACGGCGGTCTCGAAATCGACCGTGTTCATGGACAGCAGCAGCGTTGCCGTCGTGACCATATGCTCCTGCGCCTGCTCGAAGCTCGGCCGGGTGACGAAGGCGCCGCCCGTCGCGCCGCGCTGGGTGCGGATCAGGTTCTGCGCGGCCAGCCGTTTCAGTGCCTCGCGCACCGTGGGGCGTGAGACATTGAACCTTGTCGCGAGATCGGCCTCGGAGGGAAGCCGCCCGTCAACGGGCAGGTCGCCCGAGATGATGGCATCGCGGATGTTCTCCGCAATCTGCTGGGAGTAGTCGCGCGCGCTGTCGAGATCGGTTTTCACCTTGCTGCCCTGCAATATGTCAGACAATTAACAATTGCCGGATCCTGATTGGTCTGATATGTCAGACATATACGACCCTCCCTGCCCCGCCAAGCCCAAAGGTCGCCCCACGTGCAGTTTGCCCCGCGCCTTCGCAGAATGACCGCGCCACACTGGCTGGGGCTGTATGCGGCGATCCTGCTGGCCTGGGCGTTATTATACGCGATGCAATTGCCGCCCGATCTGGTGGCGGCGGCCAGCCTCTATGGCTCCGGGTTCTGGGAAGCGCTGTGCCGGGTGGAGCCGGGGCTGGCAAGCGCGCCGAATATCTTTCTGATGTGGGCGCTGATGTCGGCGGCGATGATGGCGCCCACGGCGCTGCCTGCCTTTGCGACATGGGACGATCTGGTGCAGACCGGCCCCGCGGCGGGATTCGGGCTGCTGGCGGGCGGGTATCTGCTGGTCTGGCTGGGTTTCGCCGCGCTGGCCACGGGCGCGCAGCTTGCGCTGGCGGGCGCCGGGATGCTGAACCCGCTGGGCGAGAGCGCAAGCCTCTGGCTGAGTGCCGCATTGCTGGCGGGCGCCGGGGCGTATCAGTTCTCGGCCCTGAAAAACGCCTGCCTGTCGAAATGCCGCCGCCCGCTGACATTCTTCATGCAACACTGGCAGGATGGGCCGTGGCGCATGGGGTTGCGGCTGGGCGCGGCCTGTCTGGGCTGCTGCTGGACGCTGATGATGCTGGCCTTTGTCGGTGGCACCATGAACCTGATGTGGATGGGCGGCGCAATGGTGCTGATGATGCTTGAAAAACTGCCGGGCATTGGCGCGGTGGTGACGAGACCCCTGGGCTATGGGCTGTTGGGGCTGAGCGCGGTTGTCGTGATTTCGGGACTGGGAGGATGGATATGAGCGAGACACTGGACAAACCCG
Source organism: Paracoccaceae bacterium (assembly GCA_007128135.1). Taxonomy (GTDB): domain Bacteria; phylum Pseudomonadota; class Alphaproteobacteria; order Rhodobacterales; family Rhodobacteraceae; genus Roseinatronobacter. The sequence continues at coordinate 37,407 of SKYA01000076.1, forward strand.
CTGTGGGAACAGTGCCCTGGGCGATCAAGGGCGAGTTGATCCTGAACTGCAACTGCACGGTGTTCTGCCCGTGTGTGGTCTCTCTGGGCAAGCATGCCCCGACCGAGGGTTATTGCCAGGCATGGGCCGGCGTGCGGATCGACAGCGGGCATTACGGCGCGGACGACCTGTCGGGGCTGAATGTCGGGCTGCTGCTGGAAATCCCCGGCCTGATGGCGCGCGGCAACTGGCAGGCTGCGGCCTTCATCGACGAGCGCGCCTCGGAGGGCGCCTATGAGGGGCTTGTACATATCTTCTCGGGGGCGGCGCGGGGCACGACGGGGCTGTTCGGGATGCTGGTCAGCGAGTTTCTGGGCGCCGAGCGCGCGCCGGTGTCCTATGAAGCCGACGGCAAGACGCGCCGCCTGATGGTGGGCAAGAAGATTCAGGGCGAGGTCGTCCCGGTGCAGGGCGCGGACCCTGACCGCGACATTGTCGTCACGAATACCGAATACTGGATGGGGCCGGATATTACCGTGGCCACCGCCACCAGGGGCCGTGTGCGTGCCTTTGGCCGGGTGTGGGATTTCGACGGGCGCAGCGCCGAGATCTGCCAGATCGACTGGAAAGGACCGGGTCGGTGAGCCTGCCGCTGATGGCCCCTTCGCGGCGGTTGCGACGCACGCCCTTTTCCGAGGGGGTCGAGGCCGCAGGCGTCAAGGCCTATACGGTCTATAACCACATGCTTCTGCCGACCGTGTTTCGCTCGGTCGAGGAGGATTATCACCACCTGAAAGCCGCCGTGCAGGTCTGGGACGTGGCCTGCGAGCGGCAGGTGGAACTCCGCGGGCCGGATGCCGGGCGGCTGGTGCAGATGCTGACCCCGCGCGACCTGCGCGGCATGCTGGCGGGCCAGTGCTGTTATGTGCCGATTGTCGATGAAACCGGCGGCATGCTGAATGACCCCGTGGCCGTGAAACTGGCCGAGGATCGCTGGTGGATTTCCATCGCTGACAGCGACCTTCTGTATTGGGTCAAGGGGCTGGCCTATGGCTACCGGCTGGATGTGCTGGTCGATGAGCCGGATGTCTCGCCGCTGGCGGTGCAGGGGCCAAAGGCCGATGTGCTGATGGCGCGTGTCTTTGGCGATGCGGTGACGCGGCTGCGCTTCTTCCGTTTCGGGCACTTCGACTTTCAGGGCCGCGACATGGTGATCGCACGCTCGGGCTATTCCAAGCAGGGCGGGTTTGAAATATACGTCAACGGCACGGATATGGGCATGCCGCTCTGGACTACGCTTATGGAGGCGGGGCGCGATCTGGATGTGCATGCCGGCTGCCCCAACCTGATTGAGCGCGTGGAGTCAGGGCTGCTGAGCTATGGCAACGACATGAGCGACGACAACACGCCCCATGAATGCGGTCTGGGCCGGTTCTGCAACACTCAGAGTGCGATCGGCTGCATCGGGCGCGATGCGCTGTTGCGCGTGGCCAGGGAAGGGCCGGTACAGCAGATCATGCCGCTTGCGATTGACGGGCCACGCGCGGCACAGGTTCAGGCAGCATTCTGGAACTAGGACAAGGGAGAGGACTATGAGCTTCAACGCACTTCTGGTCACGAAGGATGACGAGGGCAAGACCCATGCTGCCGTCACGCAGATCAGCGATGA
>SKYA01000186.1 GCA_007128135.1 Paracoccaceae bacterium
ATCCGTCATGTCGAAAAACCGTGTCATGCGCGCAGTAATAGGCCGGAATCAAGGCCAAGGCAACGCCGGATCGTGCGTGGAGGGTTGCGCTGATTTTCATCACAATGCAGCAAATTCGCGCGCCCCAGATTGAGAAGCCGAGAAAACATGTTATATTCGCAATGTCACCAAGCCAAAGGAGGACAGATCTCTGTCTTACACTGACATGACCGCATTTGCGGCCCGCCCGGAACCGGAAGCTGCCCTTGCCATGAGCAGCGATACACTCCTGGATCTGGTGTTGACCTCGCTTGACGACGACAAGGCTGAAGACATCGTGACCATCGACCTGCGCTCCAGATCGGCCATGGCCGATTACATGGTGGTGTGCACAGGCCGTTCGACACGTCAGGTCTCGGCTATGGCGCAGAAGCTGCTTGACCGGCTGAAGGCGACCTTCAGGCTGAGCGCGCGCTCCGAGGGCAAGGACGTGGGCGACTGGGTGCTGATCGATACCGGCGATGTCGTGGTTCATATCTTCCGGCCCGAGGTGCGCGAGTTCTACCAACTCGAGAAGATGTGGCAGGAGCCTGCGCGTCCGCCTGTTGCCTGATGCGGCTGCATATCTGTGCGGTCGGGCGGATTCGCTCTGGGCCCGAACGCGCTCTGATCGACGATTATCTGACCCGGTTCGACAAGGCAGGGCGGGCACTCTCGCTCGGTCCCTGCCATATGCACGAAATCGACGAGCGCAAGGCGGCGACACAGGCCGCTGAAGGGCACGCTCTGCTGCGCGCGGTCCCCGAGGGGGCGTATCTCATCGCACTTGACGAACGTGGGGCTCAGATGACCTCTCCCGCGTTCGCCGACCGGCTGGTGCAGATCCGCGACCGTGGCGCGGGCGACCTGGCCTGCGTGATCGGTGGTGCCGACGGGCTGGCGCCCGAGGTGACAGACTGTGCGGATCAGATGCTGTCCTTCGGGCAAATGGTCTGGCCGCACCGACTGGCGCGGGTGATGCTGGCAGAACAGCTTTACCGCGCCGCCACCATCCTTTCAGGCAGCCCCTATCACCGGGTCTGAGCCGCAAGGCAAAAGGCCGGAGCACTTGCGTGCTCCGGCAGGCGGGCAGATGCAAGGCCATGGGCCTGCTGGGGAGTCCTGTTTTCGGGCTGCGCTACCGCTACCAGTCCTCGCCGCTGCGACTGCCGAATTTCTCGACCAGAAAATCGATCAGCGCGCGGACCTTGGGCTGGGTATAGCGCCCGGCGGGATAGACGGCATAAAGGCTCTGCATGTCTTGCGGCAGCTCGGGCATGACATCGACAACCTGACCGGCCTTCATGGCGGGGGCATAGAGGAAGCTGGGCAGATAGGCGATGCCGAGCCCGTTGATGGCGGCATTGAGCAGCGACTGTCCGTCATTGACCGAGAACCAGGTCGCGGAGCGTACCTGCCGCTGTTCGCCCGATGGGGCGGTGATCTTCCAGACCGAAGTGGTGGCGTTATGCGAATAATAGAGCAGCCGGTGATCGTTCAGATCGTCGATGCGTGCCGGCCTGCCTGCCTGTTCCAGGTAGTCGGGCGAGGCGATAAGGCGCTGTGTCGTCTCGCAGATCTTGCGTGCGCGCAGGCTTGAATCCTCCATCTCGCCCATGCGGATGGCCAGGTCGAACCCTTCGGATATCAGTTCCACATAGCGGTTCTTGAGCACCATGTTGACCGAAACCTCGGGGTAGCGGTTCAGGAACTCGCCAAGGATGGGCGACAGATGCGTGGCCCCGAAATCGGTGGGCACCGCAAGACGCAGGATACCGGTCGGGGCGGACTGCATCGATGTGACCAGATTGTCGGCCTCACCCGCGTCATTGAGCACCCGTCGCGCACGGTCGTAATAGGCCAGACCGATATCGGTGGGGCTGACGCGCCTTGTGGTGCGGTTCAGAAGCCGCGCTCCCAGCCGCGCCTCGAGCGAGGAGACATGCTTCGAGACAGCGGATTTGGAGATCCCCATCTTGCGGGCGGCGTCAGTGAACCCGCCCTGATCCACGACAGTGGCAAATGCTTCCATTTCCGTCAGACGATCCATCAACAGGTCCTACGCGAGCAACGACTTTGGAGTTTCAATATCCTTTCCAATTCGGGCAAGAATTGGGTCGCGGCGCGACAATACCGGGACAATCGCGACGGCTGTCAGGGCTTTTGTGCCGCCTGCGAAACAGGCTGCGGGACGATTGTTTCCGCCTCTGCCTCAGAGGCCGAAGCTGGCAAAGGGGAGGTAGCGCACGGTTGCGCCCGGAACGATCTCGGCCGCGCCGTCGTCCAGTTCGACCAGCCCCTCGGCCCAGCTCAGCCCGCTGATCCGGCCCGAGCCTTCGGAGGCAAAGACCTCTGCCGCGCCCTCGCGCGTCAGCCTTGCGCGCAGATATTCCCGCCGCCCGGGTTTCTTGCGCTTGGCAAAGTCCGCAGGAACCGCAAAGCCCTGCGGCGTGCTCCAGCCGGCACCGGCCATGAGCGACAGCGCGGGGCGCGCGAAGATCAGCGTGCAGACAAAGGCCGCAACCGGATTGCCGGGCAGGCCGATGACCGGCATTCCCTGCCAGAGCGCCAACGCCAGCGGACGCCCCGGCTTGAGCGCGATACGCCACGAACTGAGCTGGCCCTCCGCGCGCAGCAGCCGTGCGACATGGTCCTCGTCGCCCGCCGAGGCCCCGCCCGAGCTGAGCACCACGTCGCACTGCGCCGCACTCGCATCAAGCGCCGCGCGCAAGCGGGCGGCATCATCCGGCACATGGCCCAGATCAACCGGTGTGTGGCCCCAGCGGCGCAGGATTTCCAGCAGCATCGGGCGGTTCGCGTCAAAGATCTGATGCGGCGCGGCGTGGTGGTCAGGCGTGGCCAGAACTTCATCCCCGGTCGAGAGCACGCCAACGCGCAACTGCGCGAACACTGCCAGCTGCCCCAGCCCCAGCGCCGAGGCAAGCGCAAGATCGGGCGCGGACAGCACACGCCCCGCAGGCAGGAAGGCTGCGCCCTCGGCCATGTCCTCGCCTGCCTTGCGGGTATTGGCACGAGGCTTGACCGGCCCGTCGAAGGCGACCCGCGCGCCGTCGGTCGCGCAATCCTCCTCCAGCACGACCGTATCGACCCCCTCGGGCAGGATGGCTCCGGTCAGGGTGCGGATGGCCATGCCCCGGGGCACGGGCGTCTCATGGGGCTGACCAGCGGCAGCCCGTCCGGCGACCAGCGGCAGCTGATAGGGGCCATTCCCCGCCAGCGCGTCATGGGCAAACCCATAGCCATCGACAGCGGAATTGGCGGCAGGCGGGTTGGCGCGGCGCGCGATGGCGTCCAGCGCCAGAACGCGCCCGCCGGCATGCGCGGTGCGGACGGTTTCGGTGCGGGTCAGCGGGCGCAACGCTGCGCGCAGCCGCGCAAGGGCGTCATCAACCGGCACCCAGTCCACGCCTTGCGGCAGTGCGAAACAGTCGTTGCGCAGGCGCGGTGGCGTGAGGCGCGGCGCTTCCAGCGCCGCCAGCAGCGCCGCCTCATGTCCGGCGCCGAGGATCCAGCCCTCCTCGCGCAGGACGTCCGGCGCGGCAGGTGGTGCGAACAGGGGCACCGGATCGGCTGCATGAAAGGCGCGCGCCAGCAGATCGACCTGGGCCGCATCCTTGCAGGGGTAGCCCGTGGCCGCCTTCACCACCGGGTCCAGCAGCGAAAGATAGGTCTCGGCCAGGATGATGGGCGCGTCACGCCCTTCCATCGGCCACACCGCAAGCTGCGCGCCATAGGCTGCCCGCAGCCCGGCCAGATGCGCCTGCCCGAGCAGGCTTTGTGAGCCGACCGAGCCGGTCGTGTAGAGCTTCCACATCGGATGCGCGCCCGAGCAGAGCCGTTCGGTCGCGCGCAACTCCGCTAGCCCGGTGCCATGGCGCAGGCTGCCCTTTTCGGGCAGATCGGGCAGGTCGCGGGTGGCAGGGCGACCCCAGAAGGGGCCGACACCGGGGAAACGGCGGTTGATCTCGGCAGCGATTTCGAACCGGTTGTTGCGGTTCTGCGCATCATCGCTAATGCGCGCGGCCAGCCAGTCCCAGACAGCCAGAGCCTCGGGCCGTCCCGCGAGCCGCGCGGCAAAGCCGCGCGGATAGCCAAAGCCGATATCGATGGCGACCAGCACCCGCTCGCCTGCCGCAAGCGCGCTGTCCAGCCGTTCACGCAACGCAGCAATCGCGGCATGGCGCGTGGGCGGGTTCTCGGGGGCAGCGCGGGCTTCG
>SKYA01000066.1 GCA_007128135.1 Paracoccaceae bacterium
AGGACCTGACCGATGACCCTGACATTGATACCTGCGCAGACCGGGAAGCGCAGCCCTCGGAGCGCTGTCAGACCGCTGGCGCGAAAAACGACACCGGGCGGGACATAATGAAGATCACGAACCGCAAGCGCGCTCTGGTCACGGGTGGTGGGGGATTTCTGGGATCGCATCTGTGCGAAACATTGCTCGCGCAGGGGCATGACGTGATCTGCCTCGACAATTTCTACAGCGGCACGAAGGACAACATCACGCATCTGATGGCGGACCCGCATTTCGAACTGCTGCGGCATGATGTGACCTTTCCGCTCTATGTCGAGGTGGACGAGATCTTCAACCTTGCCTGCCCTGCCTCGCCCGTGCATTACCAGCGCGATCCGGTACAGACGACGAAGACATCGGTGCATGGCGCCATCAACATGCTCGGGCTTGCCAAGCGCACCAGAGCGCGCATCCTGCAGGCTTCGACCAGCGAGGTCTATGGCGACCCCGAGATGCACCCGCAAAGGGAAAGCTACTGGGGACGAGTCAACCCGATCGGGATCCGGTCCTGCTATGACGAAGGCAAGCGCTGCGCCGAGACACTCTTCTTCGACTATCACCGTCAATATGCGCTCGATGTAAAGGTCGTGCGAATCTTCAACACCTACGGGCCGCGGATGCACCCCAATGATGGCCGCGTGGTCTCGAACTTCATCGTTCAGGCGCTGCGGGGCGAGGATATCACGCTTTATGGGGATGGCAGCCAGACCCGCAGTTTCTGTTATGTCGATGACATGATCGAGGCCATGGTGCGGATGATGGCCAGCCCTCCCGAAGTGACTGGCCCCGTCAATATCGGCAATCCTGGCGAGTTCACGATTCTCGAACTTGCCGAGGCGGTCCTTCGTCTCGTCGGCGGACGTTCGAGACTGCGCCATCTGCCCTTGCCACAGGACGACCCGCGGCAGCGCTGCCCCGACATATCGCTTGCGCGCAGTACCCTTAACTGGGAGCCACACGTACCTCTCGAAGAGGGGCTGAAGCGCACCATCGCTTATTTCAGGAAGGTGATTGCGGCATGATCCCTGCCTGCCATGAACTGCTTGTTGTCACACCCGTGTTTGAAGATGCCGAGGCCAGCTCCCGGCTTTTTCGTGAATTGCGTGCCAGCTTTGGCGACGATCTGTTCATCGTTGCTGTCGATGACGGCTCGGTGCGCGAAGTGCTGGATACACCGAACCTGGCCGAGGCCGGTGTCGAAGGCGTCGTCCTGCGCTTGCGCCGCAATGTCGGGCATCAGCGTGCGATCTGCGTCGGGCTTGGTTTCGTCGCCGAGCATATGCAGCCTCATCAGCGCGTCGTGGTCATGGATTCCGATGGTGAGGACCTGCCCGCAAGCATCCCGGTGCTGCTCGGGGCGCTGGACCCGACCACCACCGATGTCGTGGTCGCGCAGCGCAAGAACCGCGTCGAGACCCTGCATTTCAAGGCCTTCTACGCCATTTACAAGCGGTTCTTCGCGCTGATGACCGGCCGCAGGATCAGTTTCGGCAACTTCATGGCGCTGAGTCCAAAGGCCGTCCGGCGGCTTGTGGCCATGCCGGAATTGTCCATCCATGTCGCCGGCACCGTTCTGGCGTCGCGTCTGCGCATCCGGATGCTGCTGCTTGATCGCGGTCCTCGATATGCCGGGAAATCCAAGATGAATTTCCTCGGGCTGGCACTGCACGGGTTCAAGGCACTGATGGTCTTTGCCGAGGATGTGCTGGTGCGTGTGGGCATTGCCTGCTGCGTGATTGCGGTGCTGTCCTTTCTGAGCGCGGCCCTGGCCATCCTGCTCAAGACCATCGGCTTTGCGACCCCGGGCTGGTTTTCCATCGCGCTGGGCATCCTGGTATTGATCTTCCTGCAGACCGGAACGCTGGCACTGATGAGCCTGCTTCTGACCGGAGTCGTGCGCAGCGGCGCGATCGTCAGGCCGCTGAGCTATCGCGACCTTGTCGAGGAAGTCCATGCCACGCAGTCGCGCGAGCCTGCTGTCTCCCCTGCCCCCTCACATGCATGATTCGCCCCACGCCCGAGATATTCCGCTTCGCGGTCAACGGGCTGGCCGCAACGGCGGTGCATTACGCCGTGCTGAACGTGAACATGACCGTGCTGGAGTTTCGCTCGGCGGGCCTTGCAAATCTCGTGGCCGCATTGTTCGGGGTGTCGGCGTCGTTCCTGGGCAACTACTTCTACGTTTTTCCCGGCAATCATGGCCGGATGGGCACGCGCTTCTTGCGGTTCTGCGCCCTTTACGGGACCATCGCGCTGTTTCACGGCGCAGCACTCTGGCTCTGGACCGATCACGCAGGGCTTGATTTCCGCGTGGGCTTCGTGGTCGCGACCGGGGCTCAGGTCTGCCTGACATATCTTGGCAACAAGTATCTGGTGTTCCGATGACGAAAATACTTTCCGCTGTGCTGGCAACGCTCGCATTTCTCGTCCTGCTGATGACGATCTATTACCTGCATGTCCGTTTCCTGCCGGTGAACGTGGTGTTCTATGCCGCCATCGGCAATGGCATCCTTGCCGCATTGCTGACCGCAGCGGCGCTGCATGTCCTGCGACGCGCCAGCGGGCTCAACGGGTTCGAACGCGCGCAGCTTGTCGTCATCTGGTTGCTGACGAGCTATGCGCTGGCCATATCGGTGCCCACCGTTCTGGACCGCTCGCTGTCCTTCTACATTCTCGAGAAGCTCCAGCAGCGCGGGGGCGGGATCATGCTGGAGCGTTTCGCGGATGTATTCGTCGAGGAATACATGGTCGAGCATCGGCTGGTGGACGTTCGCCTGACCGAGCAACTGCAATCTGGCACGATCGAGATCGCGGATGGCTGCGTGCTCCTAACCCCGCGCGGCGCACGTATCGCCGGGCTCTCGCGCACGTTTCGCCGGCATTTCCTGCCCCGGACACGGCTGTTGATGGGCGAATACAGCGATGATCTGACCGATCCGTTCCGGCACAGCGCCGAGCGGCGCGACTATACCTGCGGTTCGGCAGAGCAGTGAGGGGGTGCAAATGAGTTTCGCCTTCAGGTTCCTGGTTCCGCTTTCAGTCTTCGCCATCGCCTTCTGGATGGTCCCCTGGCAGCTTTATGACGGACTGGGCCGCATTCCGGGCGGCCATTCCGAACCGCTGCATTTGTTCGACGATTCGCGGCTGAACAATTATTTCCTGGAGCATGTCTGGCAGGTCCTGCGCGGCAATGCGCCATCGCTCTGGCACATGCCGTTCTTCTATCCGTTCCCCTGGGTGCTCGGCTTTTCGGACAACCTGTTCGGTTCGGTCCCGGTCTATCTGCTTGCGCGCGCTCTGGGAGCGCCCGCCGACACGGCCTTCCAGATCTGGTTCCATTTCGGCTTTGCCACGAATTTCGCTGCTGCCTATTATGCCCTGCGCCGCATTGGCGGGTCGGTGCCGGCCGCCGCGATCGGGGCACTGATCTTTGCCTTCGCACTCCCGACCGCAGCGCATGCGTGGCATGTGCAATTGCATTACCGATTCGGGATTCCGCTTGCGCTGGTGTTCTTTGCGGAATTCCTGCAACGGCAAAGCCTGCGCGCGCTGCTGGTGTCCTTCGGCTGGCTGGTCTGGCAGTTCTATGCGGGCATCTACATGGGTTTTTTCGCGCTGATCTTCATGGCGCTGATGGTGGTCTGGCATGGCCTGGCGAGCCTGATCAGCGACCAGGGTGACAGCCTGGGAAACCAGCGCACCCGGCTTGCGCTGGACTGGAACAGTCGCACTGGCCTGGCGCGCGCCGGGGTGCTGCTCGGCATTTCAGGCCTGCTGGCGGCGCTTGTGCTGCTGTTCTATCCCTATCTTCAGGTGCGCCATATCTATGGGGCAACGCGATACTGGTCCGAGATCAGCCTGATGCTGCCACGGCCACAAAGCTATCTGCTCTCGGACGGATCGTTCCTGTGGTCACCGGCGGCAAACCGGCTTTTCGACACTCTGCCGATGCGTCACGAACACCAGATGTTCATGGGCATGGTGCCGCTCGTGCTTGCCCTTGCCGGGCTGGTCGTGTTGCTGCGCGCTGGGTGGAACAGGGCGGCAGGCGTGATGACCGGCGCCATGGGGCTTCTGATCCTGATCACCCTTTATGTCGGGGGGGCAAGCCTTTGGTATCTGATCCACTGGATACCACTGGCCTCGGCGATCCGCGCCATGACGCGCTTTGACCAGGTGCTTCTCTTTCCGGTCGGCCTGCTGGCGATGATCGCGATTGATGCGTTGCGACGGCGGGTGTCGCCGGGAACTGCGCTGGGGCTGACTGGCGTTATCGCCGCGGTGGCAATCGTGGAAATGTCGATGCACCGGTCCTACAGCGCGCCCAAGGAACACTGGCGCGCGCGCATGGCGTTTGCAGAGGCACGCATGCCCGCAACGCTGCCGGCTGATGCGATCCTGTACATGTCACAGCAGACCGGGCCATTTGTCACCGCCGATCTCGAGGCGATGTGGATCGCGCTGGAGCGCGGCATTCCGACCCTGAACGGCTATTCCGGAATGGCCCCGCCTGACGCGGGTTTCTTTTTCGGACAGGACTGCATGGAACATGGCCGCCGCCTGACGGCCCATGAACAGCTTTCCGGTAACCCGCTGGACGAGGCCGGCTGGCGCGCGCTTTCAGAGCGGATCGTCTTCGTCGGTTTCGAGCATTGTGACACCGAGCAGCTTTTGCAACGACCGGCAATCACCATTGCCAGAACCCCCTACACGCCCGAGCAGATCCGTCATATTTCCTACGAGATCACGCATATCGATCACGCCGCGGAACAGGCAACGATCCGCATCACCAGCACTGCCGATTCTGTATTTTCTGCCATGGCAACACATGACCGCGCCCTGAGGGTGTCGTGGCGGTTCCTCGACAGTGGGGGCGCGCCGATCACCGGCTGGGACGACGAGCGCCGGAACCTTCCGCGCGACATACCCGCCCAAGGCATGATCGACATGGACCTGGACTTGCGGATCCCGTCCGGGGCGCGGGTGCTCGAGGTCTCGATGGTGCAGGAAAGGGTCTTCTGGTTTTTCGACATTGGGGTGCCTGTCGCGCGCGCGGACCTGCCCTGACACGCTTGCGCGCCGCTGCAGTGTCGCAGCGGCGGCAACCGCCTCACACAGGGTGAACGAACGCCTCGGGCGCGCACTCTGCCGCGAAGGCGGCAAGCAGATGCGAACCCACATCCATGGCCCGCCGGATCGCCACGTCCATGTCCAGATAGGCATAGCTGCCCAGCCGACCGGCAAAGGTCACCGCCGGCGTCTGACGCGCCAGCGCGACATAGCGTTGGAGCAGGGCCTTGTCGTCCAGCAGCCGGACCGGATAGTAGGGAATGTCGCCTGCCCCCGCGCTGGCGCTGTATTCACGGTAGATCACGGAGCGGTCGAAACCCGCCATTTCCCATGGCGCGAAATACATGTGCTCGGTGATGCGGGTATAGGGGACGTCCACATCACAGTAATTCATGACTGCCGTTCCCTGATGGGGCGCTGGCACGACTTCGCGCTCGAACCGCAAGGTCCGGTAGCCAAGCCGCCCCAGCCGATGTCCGAAATAGCGGTCGAGCGCTCCGGTATAGACCGTGTGATCGTCCCCTCCGGCACCAAGGTTCTCGGCGGATGTCGCAAGGTGCAACGCGATGCCGGGATGGTCGAGGATCGAAGCCACGGCAGCCGTGTAGCCCTCGCGCGGGATACCCTGGAAGCGGTGGAAGAAGTAATTGTCGTCATAGGTGAATCGCAGCGGCAGACGCTTGAGGATCGCGGCAGGCAATCGGGACGGCTCGACCCCCCATTGCTTGCGCGTGTAGCCTTGGAAGAAGGCCTCGTAGAGCGCGCGCCCGACAAGGCGCAGACCCTGCTCTTCGAAAGAGTGCGGCGCATCCGGGCCATGCTCGGCCAGCCCGGCGACGAATCGCTCGGCCTCATGCGGGGACATGGCGGTGCCAAAGAACTGGTTGATCGTGTGAAGGTTGACCGGCATGGAATACACAGCACCACCGACCTTCGCCTTCACCTGATGGCGATAGGGCATCATCTCGCAATGGCGGTTGATGAAGTCCCAAACCCCGGCATCATCGGTGTGAAAGATATGCGGACCATAGACATGAACCATCACCCCGGTCTCGGGGTCGCGACGAGTGTGGCAGTTTCCGGCGATATGGTCGCGCTCGTCGATGACACGCACGCGGTGCCCCTGCTCGGCCAGCGCCCGCGCCACCACCGCGCCGGTCAGCCCTGCCCCCACGACAAGCACGGATCTGGACTTGGACATTGCTGAATTCCTGTTCAGGCGCGGGTCGTGGGTTCGTTTCGCAAAGCATAGGTCACGCGCAGGACAGTGCAACCCGGATCAGGCGCGCGGGCCATTCGTGAACGGCAGAACCAGTGCCGCTCAACGCGACGGGACATACCCGGGCAATCTCGACATCATGCACCTGATTGCGGGTTCGGCAAAGCATCCGGTCGAGGCACATATCGGCGATGCGCAAGCCATGGCCCGGCTGCGGGCCGCGGGCTCGTGATGGGTTGGTCTGCCACAGAGGCCCGGTCGAGCATGCCCGTGCGCATGGGCAGCGGGGTCGCAAGCAAACGCCATGACTGACAGTGCATCCTTCATTCATGCTGCCAGCCCGGAACGCTCTGCCCTGCCCTTTCATCCCGGTGTCACCGCTGCGTGATTTCCAAGCGATTTTTTGCGCAACCGTCGGATAAGACCTGCAAATCAGGCGTTAGCTGATACACTGACAGCGTTGCATTTGCCTCGCCACCCCGGCGGCGGGGAGAATTTCAGCGAAAGACAACCTGCCCGAATCGAGAGGCCCCGATGCAAGAAACCGCATCCGACCGCAGTGACGCCGCCGCCCCGGACCGGCGCGGGACCAATGCGCCTGTGCCGCCGCACACGCCCGATCCGCCCATGCCGTCGCGCTGGCGGCTGTTCACGATAAAGGCGCTGGTGCTTGGTGCGATCTGGGCCGTGCTGACCGATTTCCGGGCCGATGCCTGGGTGTTCGGACTACCTGCCGTGCTGGCCGGTGCGGGGTTGGTGTTTCTGATGCCCGCAGCCCCGGCATGGCGGCTGTCGCCACAAGGTGCACTGGTCTTTGCGCTGTGGTTTTCGGTGCAATCTGTGCGTGGGGCGGTCGATGTGTCACGGCGCGCCTTCTCGCCGCGCATGCCGTTGCGGCCCGGCTTCCGGCGCTACCCCATCGCGCTGCCATCTGGTGCGCCGCGGGTGATGTTCCTCAACACCATAACGCTTCTGCCCGGCACTTTGGCGGCCGAACAGGCAGGCGACGCGGTCATGGTGCACATGCTCGACACCCGCGCCGATCTCGATAAGGACCTGGGCGCACTGGAGAGACGGATCGCTGCGCTTTTCGCGCTGTCGCTCGAGGCGGAGACATCACCATGACCACCTATCTGGGCGTCATACTAGTAATACTTCTGGCCAGCATCCTTGCCGGGCTGGTGCGTGTGTTGCGTGGCCGCACGCCCGCCGAGCGGATGATCGCCGCGCAGCTTTTCGGCACTGCGGCGGTCGCAATTCTCCTGATCCTGTCGCAGGTGATGGACCTGCCTGCCCTGCTGGACGTGGCCATGGTCTTTGCCCTGCTCGCGGCGGTGACGCTGGTGGCCTTCGTCGTGCTCGCCTCGCGGAGGATCGAATGATGCTCGAGAGCCTGTCCATGATCCTCATTGCGCTCGGCACGGTGTTCTTCATCGCGGGCACGGTCGGCCTGCTGCGATTTCCCGACATCTACTGCCGGCTTCATGCGCTGACCAAGGCCGACGGCCTTGGTCTGGCGCTGATCGCACTGGGTGTGGCGCTGCTGGCGGATAGCATGGGGGAAGTGTTCCGCATCATCCTGATCTGGTTCTTTGTCGCCGTGGCAAGCGCCACCTGCGGCCATCTGATCGCCCGCTACGAGCGGCGCAGTGGCGAGGGTCCAAGCTATGACTGATCCGCTTGTCATCTTCGATCTGCTGCTGGGGCTTTCCATCGTGGCGCTGGCGCTTGCGGTGCTGAGCGTGCGCGACCTCTTTGCGGCGATTGTGCTGTTCGTCATCTTCGGGCTTCTGTCGGCGCTGGCCTGGGTCCGGCTGTCGGCGCCTGACGTGGCGCTGGCCGAGGCCGCCATCGGCACCGGCGTGACCGGCGCGCTGCTGCTCAAGACGCTGCACCATCTGCGCTATGTCACCGGCACGCTGGACCGCCCCGAGGCAATGAACCTGACGCCCGTGACGCCGGTGCCGATGCCGGTGCTCTGGGTCAATGCCGCTTTCTGCGGCCTCATCGCGCTGGGGCTGGCCGTGGCCTTTCTGGAGGCGCCGAAGGTGGGACCGGGCTTCGATGCGCTGGTGGCAGAGGCCATGCCCGCCAGCGGGGTCGATCATCCGGTGACGGCCGTGCTGCTGAATTTCCGCGCCTATGACACGCTGATGGAGGTGGTCGTGCTGCTGGCTGCCGTGATCGCGGTCTGGCAGGTCGAGCGCGGCTTGTCCGAGGCTCCTGCCCCCCATCTCGGCGAGGTCTGGCAGGGCTTTGCCCGACTGGCGCTGCCGGCCATCGTTGTCGTGGGCACCTATCTTCTGTGGGTAGGGGCAGAAGCACCTGGCGGGGCATTCCAGGGCGGGGCAGTGCTTGCATCGGTGGGACTGTTGCTGCTGCTCTCGCGCTTCTATGTGCCGCAACCCGCGCATCGAGGCATCGCCCGACTCGCCTTCGTGCTGGGCACCGGGGTCTTTTCCGCAGTGGCGCTTCTGGTCAGTGGCGGCGGGCGGGTCGCATTCGAGTATCCGCTGGAACACGCCAAGACGCTGATCCTGCTGATCGAGGGGCTGGTCACGATCTCGATTGCCGTCACGCTGGCCGCCCTGTTCCACGGGCGCGAGCCGGTGGCACTGGGAGAGGAGGAGCGCCGCAATGACACCTGACATGATCTACGGGCTGACCGGGATTGCGGTCTTCGCCATCGGGCTGGCGGGCGCACTATGCGCGCAGGACAGGCTGCGGCGGTTGCTGGCGCTGAAACTCTGTTCGATGGGCGCGGGCTTCCTGCTGGTTGTGGCTGCCTGGCGCGTACCGCCTGACGCGCCGGACCCGGTGCCGCATGCGCTGGTCATCACCGGGATTGTGGTGGTGGTCAGCGCCACGGCCGTCGCGCTTGCCCTGATCCGCCGCCTGCAGAGCCTCGAGACCCGGGATGACGACTGATCCGATGACCTTCGCGCTGTTCCTGCCCCTGTTCGGGGCGATGGCGGTCTTTCTCCTGCCGAGAGCTTCCGTTGCCATCGGGCTGGCCAGCGTTGCGGCAACCTGCGGCGCGGTGCTTTTCCTCGCGCGCGACGTCCTGGCCAAAGGCGAGGTGATGACCGCACTGGGGGGCTGGGAGGCGCCGCTGGGCATCGCGCTGCGCGCCGACGGGCTGAGCGTGACCATGCTGTCGATGACCTGCGCTGTCGGGCTGCTGGTAAGCCTTGGCGCGCTCGACAGCTTCAAGGGCACCGGGCAGATGCGCACTCGGCAGTATTTCTGGCCGCTCTGGCTGTTGCTGCTGACCGGCATGAACGGCGTCTATCTGGGCACCGACATCTTTAACCTCTATGTGATGATCGAGGTCATCGCGCTGGCCGCCGTGGGACTGACTGTGCTGAGCGGCACCAGGGCCGCGCTACGGGCGGGGTTGGAATACATGTATGCCTCGATCCTGGGCGCGCTTCTGTTCCTGCTTGGGGTGGGCTTTGTCTATCTTCATGTCGGACGGTTGGACCTCGCGGGGCTGATCGAAGCCGAACCTTCCGGCGCCCTGAGCGCGGCTCTCGCGCTGATGGTGGTGGGACTGATGCTCAAGACCGCGCTCTTTCCGCTGCATTTCTGGCTGCCTGCGGCCCATGCAAATGCCACCGCCCCTGCCAGCGCGCTGCTGTCGGGGCTGGTGGTGAAGGCCGCGCTCTATATCTTCTTGCGACTGACCATGTACATGCCGCTACTCGACGAGATCATGGTCACGTCTATGGGCGTGCTGGGTGCGTGCGCCGTGCTGTGGGGCGGGGTCCAAGCCCTGCGTGCCGAGCGGCTGAAACTTCTGGTCGCCTGGTCCACGGTCGTGCAGATCGGGCTGATCTTCATCGCATTCGCCCACGCAGGGCCGCCGGGGCTGCACGAGAGCTGGAAGGTGGCCGCGCTGCTGATCCTCGCGCATGGTGTTGCCAAGGCCGCGATGTTCATGGCCGCTGGCCGCATCCGGGCCGAGCTGGGCCATGACATCATCCGCGATCTCGACCGCGCGCCCGTCCGGCCCACGCTGGCGCAATTCACATTCGCGCTGGCCGCGATCAGCATCATCGGCCTGCCGCCCTCACTGGGGTTCATCGGCAAATGGTCACTGTTGGAGGGCGCGATGTCCTCGGGCTACTGGCACTGGGTCGTGGTGACCATGATCGGCACGCTGCTGTCGGTAGCCTATTTCAGCCGCGTCTTTGCGGGTTTCCTGCGCTTTGACCGCATGCGCAACCCGGTGGCAGAGCATCAGGGCTGGGCGCTGGCGGACCTGCCGCCGCTGACGCTTGCGCTGGCCGCGATCGGCCTTGGCCTGGTCGCCGCACCCGTGCTGAGCTTCATCGAACTCGGCTATCCGTTCGGAGCAGCGCCATGACCCCTGTCCCGCTGACCGATTTCCCGCTGCTGCCGCTGTTCATCCTGCTGACCTCGCTGTTGGTGGCGCCGATCCTCTTCGCGCTGCCGGAATCGGCGGCGCGGCTGCGCACGGGCATCAATCTGGGCATGGCGGCGCTGAAGGTGGCGCTGGTCGCCTGGCTGGCCGTGAAGGTCAGCGAAGGCGTGATCTATGATCTGCGCTTCACCATGCTGCCGGGGCTGGAGTTCAAGCTGCAGGCCGATCCGCTGGCGATCCTGTTCGTCTCGCTCTCGGCCATCCTGTGGCTGATCACCACAGTCTATTCGGTCGGCTATCTGGAGCATGGCCCCCATCGCGCGCGGTTCTTCGGCTTCTTCAGCCTGTGTGTGGCCGCGACAGTGGGCATCGCCATGGCGGGCAATCTGTTCACCTTCCTGATCTTCTACGAGTTGCTGACACTTGCCACCTACCCGCTGGTCATCCATCACGGCACGGCCGAGGCCCTGCGCGCGGGGCGCATCTATCTGATCTACACTCTCACCGGCGGGCTGGTGCTGCTGCTGGGCACGCTGGGGCTGTGGGTGCTGGCAGGCACGACCGATTTCATCCCCGGCGGCGTGCTGGACAATGTGGCAGCCGAACGCCCGCGTGCCGCGCAACTGCTGTTCGTGGTGCTGGTCGGTGCGGTGGGGGTCAAGGCCGCGCTGGTGCCGTTCCATGCGTGGCTGCCCGTTGCCATGGTAGCCCCTGCCCCAGTCTCGGCGCTGCTGCATGCGGTTGCGGTCGTCAAGGCAGGGGCCTTCGGGATCATGCGCGTGGTCTACGAGATCTTCGGGATCGAGACCGCGCAGGCCCTGGGGATGACCGCACCTCTGGCCGCAATGGCCGCAATCACGATCCTTTATGGCTCGATGCGCGCCATAACACAGGACGACATCAAGAAACGGCTGGCCTATTCGACCGTCAGCCAGGTCAGCTACATCACGCTCGGGGTGGCACTTGCAAGCCCGATCGCGGCCATTGGGGCGCTGGGTCATCTGATCCATCAGGGTCTGATGAAGATCACCATGTTCATGGCAGCGGGCAACCTGGCCGAGGGGCTGGGGGTCAAGAAGGTCAGCCAGATGGACGGTGTCGGCCGCGCCATGCCGGGCACGATGCTGGCCTTCACGCTTGCCGCCCTCGCCATGATCGGGCTGCCGCCACTCGCGGGGTTTGTCAGCAAGTGGTATCTGGCGCAGGGGGGGCTTGACGCGGGCGCGGCCTGGGTAATCGCACTGCTGCTGGGTTCCAGCCTGCTGAATGCGGTCTATTTCCTGCCCATGCTGCACCGAGCCTGGTTTCGCGACGGGACCCGAGCCAAGGAGACGCCGAAGCGACCGCGCATCGGCTGGATGCTGGCCGCGCCCCCCATCACCACGGCGCTGATGGTGCTGGCCGTGGGCGGCTTTGCGAATGCGCCCTTCAGCCCTCTGGAATGGACACGCTTCGTCGTTGCCATCGCGTATCGGGAGCAATCCCAATGACGCTCGCTGCCTTTCTCTTTGCGGTAAGCCTGCCGCTGGCGATGGCTGTGGCGCTGTTGTGGGCGCCGGCGCGGTCGGCCCTGTGGCGGGTGATGCCGCTTGCCCCACTGCCAGCGCTGATGCTGGGGCTGCTCGCCACCGAGCCCGTGAGCGTCTACAACGGGTGGTTCGTGCTGGGCCTGACCATGGGGATGGACCAGATCTCGCGTCTGTTCGTGATCTTCACCTCGGTGCTGTGGATCGCGGCGGCAAGTGCTGCACGGCACTGGATGCGCGAGGACAAGCGCGCCACCTCTTTCGGTGTGGTGTTCCTGCTGGCGATGAGCGGCAATCTGGGGCTGATCCTGTCGCAGGATGCAGTTGCCTTCTACGGTGCATTTGCGCTTATGAGCTTTGCCTCCTACGGGCTGGTGATTCATACCCGCAGCGCCGATGCCCAGCGCGCGGCCTATCTCTATATCGGCTTTGTGGTTCTGGGCGAGTTGATCCTGTTCTCGGGGCTGGTGCTGGCAGCGACGCAGGCAGGCTCGCTCCTGCTGGCGGACATGCGCGCAGCGGAGCTTTCGGGGCTGAGCGTGGGGCTGCTGCTGGTGGGCTTCGGAATCAAGCTGGGCGTCATGCCACTGCATTTCTGGCTGCCGCCCGCCCATGGCGCGGCCCCCGTTCCGGCAAGCTGCGTGCTGTCGGGGGCCATGATCAAGGCCGGACTCTTCGGCATCATCTCTTCCGTGCCGCTGGGGGTGGTAAGTTATGACGACCTCGGAACAGTGGTGATGGCCGCAGGTATGGTGACGATCTTTGCCGCGCTTCTGCTGGGGGTGCAGCAGACGAGCACGAAGCCCGTACTGGGCTTCTCGTCGGTCAGCCAGATGGGGATCATCGCGCTGGGGCTGGGGGCCGGGCTGATGGTGCCCGAAGCCTGGTCTGCGCTCCTGCCGGTCGTGGTCTTCCTTGCCGCGCATCACGCACTGGCCAAGGGCGCGCTGTTTCTTGGCGTTGGTGCATGGGCCGTGCAGAGCGGGCGCATGGGTCGTGTGGCGCTCAGCCTCGCGCTTGCCGTGCCGGCGCTGGTACTGGCAGGCCTGCCTTTTTCCTCGGGCGCGCTGGGCAAGGAGGCGCTGAAGACCGCGCTGGCCGGTGGCTCGCCGATATGGCTGCCCTGGCTCACTGTTGCGCTGTCCTTCTCGGGCATGGCCACGACGCTGCTGATGGCGCGCGCCCTGACGCTGATCTGGCTCAATCCGCCCAAGGCACCGCCGACGCGACCGGACACGCTCGCGCTGCCCTTCGTGGCACTGGCAGCAGCTGCCGTCACGCTGCCCGCAATATGGCCCCTGCTCGACCCGACCCTCGCGGCGCCGATCATCGCGGCACCGACCGGCGCGCTCTGGCCCGTGGCAGCCGGGATTGCCATGGCGCTGGCAGTCGCGGTGGCGGCGCATGCACAATTCATCGGACTGGAGCGGTTTCTCGCAGGGATCGGAGCGCCCGCCCGCGCGTTATCAGACCGGATGGGCAGCCACTGGTCCAGCAGACGACGCGCAGTACAGCGGCTGGGGTCCGCGATCCCGCGGGGGCTCGAGGCGCGGGCGCAGGACTGGCGGCTCGGTCAGACAGCCATCGTGCTCCTGATCGGAGCAATGCTGCTGATCGAGGCAACGGCCCGCCAGAGGGTCGCCCCGAGCGACCGGCCCGCGCAGCAAGACAGCCCGGCGCACCCCGATGCACCTGGGATCATCACGCCCGATTTCAGCACCGACAGGCAGATGGAGGACATTGATACGCCACCAGACCCACTTTCCGATTGATCCCGATATTTTCCCGGACTCGCAGAATGACGACTCGAGGCTGGCAGGATTCCGGGTCGGCGATTTCAGCCCGGCGAACGGCTCGGGCTGGCTGCCGCTTGTTCGCGTACCAATCCTGACCGGCGTCAGAGAATCGGGCAAAACGACCCTGCGCACGCCACTGTCGAGGCTGAACCCGGCGCGCGATGGCGAGATCGCGCCGATCGTCGACCACGCCAGATCGCTCTTTGCCACGTTCCGTGCGACTGCCAAGCGGTCTCAACTCCTCACGGTCGCGCTCGTTACCTGTCGCAAGGCCGCCAGACTGCCCAGGCAGGCCGGCATACCCGATGCTCAGGGGCGTCGGATTCCGGTGGCCCGCAATCTTGACGGCACATGACAGGTCGTGGTTCTGGATTTCGGGCAGGGTGATGCGGGAGCGATCACCCGCGCCCCAGGCGCGCTCGGGCAGGTAGACGCCATCTGTAATGAGAGGCAGCTATGCGGGAAATTCTGTTGAACAACTCTTGTTGTTTTCGAATTTGAACCCTGATTGAATTCGTGTGTTGGTGCAGGGATGACGGCCATGATGGGACCGAGGCAACAGCCACAAAGCGCATCATTCTACGATTTCTCGCTTGAAGATCATGTGCCGCAAGACCACCTGCTGCGCGCGATTGATCGTTTTGTCGACCTTGGCAGCATTCGTGCGCATCTGGCACCGTTCTACAGCCACACCGGGCGACCGTCCCTCGACCCGGAGCTGCTGATCCGCATGCTGCTTGTGGGATATTG
>SKYA01000029.1 GCA_007128135.1 Paracoccaceae bacterium
ATCGCGCACGCAATCGGCGGTTTCGGGGACGTTCGACAGCACCGTGGGCGGGTAGAAATAGCCCTTGCCCTCGGGAACCACCCCACCGCATTCCAGCACAGCGCCCTTGGCAATCGCATCGGCCACGAACTCGGCCACCTTGTCACGCGTTGCGGCATTGACCAGCGGGCCGACATCGACGCTTGGGTCGGTGCCATCCCCGACCTTCAAGGCCGACATGGCAGCAGTCAGGCGGCGGGTAAACTCTGCGGCCACAGACTCATGGACATAGATGCGGTTGGCGGCTGTGCAGGCCTCGCCCAGATTGCGCATCTTGGCCAGCATTGTGCCTACAATTGCCACGTCCATATCGGCATCGTCGAACACGATCACGGGCGCATTGCCGCCCAGCTCCATCGCGGGTTTGAGAACCTGATCGGCAGCCCCCTTCAGAAGCGTGCGTCCGACACCCGTCGATCCGGTAAAGCTGACCACCCGCACGCGGGGGTCATGCAGCATGTGATCGACCAGCGCGCCGGTGCGCCGCGAGGGCAGCACGTTCACCAGCCCCGGCGGCACGCCCGCCTCGGTCAGCAATGGCATGAGCGCCAGCATGGTCAGCGGCGTTTCCGAGGCGGGCTTGATGATCACCCCGCACCCGGCGGCCAGCGCGGGCGCGATCTTGCGCGTGCCCATCGCCGCCGGATAATTCCAGGGCGTGATCAGCACCGCCAGCCCTGCGGGCTTGTGCTGCACGATGATCCGCGCGCCAGAGCTGGGCGCATGGGTGATCAGCCCGTCAGCGCGCACCGCCTCTTCCGCAAACCAGCGGAAGAATTCAGCGGCATAGGTGGCCTCGCCCATGGCATCCGCGCGCGCCTTGCCGTTTTCCAGCGTGATCAGGCGGGCGAAATGATCCAGCTGCGCGGTCATCAGCTCCCAAGCCTTGCGCAACACTTCGGACCGCTGGCGCGGCGTGCGCGCGGCCCATTCGGCCATGGCGGCTTCGGCGGCATCAAGGGCCCCGTCGGCATCGGTGATCTCTGCCGAGGCGACCGAGGCCAGCACCTCCTCGGTGGCGGGGTTGATCACGTCGAACCGCTCTGCCGTCTTGTGCCATGTGCCGTTGATGTAGAGATCGGTGTAATCCATGGGTGCCTCGCGGGGGGTTAAAGCAGGTGACGCAGCGGGTCGTGCATCCGCCCTGCGAATTCGGAAAGAAGGGCGATTGCCTGATCCGGTGCGATCCCTGCAGATGTGCATTCCAGAATCAGCGACAGACCGTCGCCCTTCTTGAGAAGCGTCAGCACCGGCACATCTTCTGCGCCCATGCAGACTCCAGTCAGCGCGCTCATGCGCAGATCGCGCAACAGCAGATCGGGCGCGGCGTCGGAGGCTGTGACAGCCGACAGGCTGCGCCCGGTCGGCACATCATACGCGCGCCTGTTGCCAAAGCGGTCAACAGCCACGGTCGCAGTGCGGCCAAGGCAGGCCCCGGCAAGACCTGCCAGCAGGGCATCAGCATCGCTCAGCCCCTTTGCGTCGGCAGCCCATGTGGCGAAGGCGCCAAAGCCGTCCTGCGCGCAAGCGGCTTGCAGCCGCATTGCCCGCACAGCCGTTCCAGTCTGAGTCTCGGGTCTGGCGGCTGGCAGGTTTTCCAGAATTTCAAGATCGCGCATGTGATAGGGCTGCGGATGGCCCGCCTGCACCAGACGCGCCAGATCCAGCCCCTTTTCCATCGCCACGCGGCGCAGTCTGGGCGAGGCAAGGATACGATCAGACGCTTGGGGCGCGAGGGCTGGTGTCGCGGGCCCGGGCCTTGGCGCAGGGTCAGGTGTCGCCTCCGGTTCCGGGGCCGGCGCTGGCGTGACTTTCGGCGCGGGCGCCTTTTCGGCCACCCCGCGCGCTACTGGTCTTTCGGGCTTCTCGGTCGAGATCACCGCCACAGCCTGCCCCACGGGCACCTCATCCCCCGGCTGCGCCAGCGTCGCGGCCAGATAGCCGCTGGCCCCTGCGGGCACTTCCATCGTGGCCTTGTCGGTTTCCACCTCGAACAGGGACTCATCGGCGCCGACCTGGGCGCCAAGGTCCACCAGCCAGCCGACCAGCACGCCGCTATCCTGCGCCATGCCCAGTTGCGGCATGCTGATCTGTTTTCCTTCGGGCAGTGCATCAGCGTTATCCGCCTGTGCTCGGAGTGCGGCGGGCGGCGCGTCAACCTCTGCACTCTCCGAAATCCGCGCGATCGTCTTGCCGACAGGCACATCCTCGCCCTCGGCCGCTGTCACATGGGTCAGATAGCCGCTGGCCTGTGCCTCGACCTCCATCGTGGCCTTGTCGGTTTCGACCTCGAACAGCGCGTCGCCCCTGGCAACCTTGTCGCCTGGCGCCTTCAGCCAGGACACGATCTTGCCTGCATCCTGTGCCATGCCAAGCTGTGGCATTGTCACCTCATGCGGCATGGATCATCTCCCCGGCGCAGAGCCTGCGGGCATTGGCGGCAACCCCCTCGGGCGTGGGCACGGTCAGGTCCTCCAGCGCGGGGCTGAAGGGCACGGGCACATCCATCGCGCCCATGCGCAGCACGGGTGCATCCAGATGGTAGAAGGCTTTCTCGTTCAGGCGGCTCGCGATCTCTGCGGTCACGCCATAGCTCTGATGGCCTTCATCAATGACAATCGCGCGGCTGGTCTTCTTCACGCTCTCAACCAGCGTGGCCTCGTCCAGCGGCACGATGGTTCGCGGGTCGATCACTTCGGCGCTGATCCCCTCTGCGGCCAGAATTTCGGCGGCTTTCTCGGCCACCTGCACCATCGAGGATGTGCCGATCAGCGTGATGTCGCGCCCCTCGCGCTTCACATTGGCCACGCCGAAAGGAATGAGATACTCCTCTTCCTGGACAGGGGCCTTGTCCTGATACATCAGCTTGTCTTCAAAGATCACCACCGGGTTGTTGTCGCGGATCGCGGTCTTCATCAGGCCCTTCGCCTCATAGGCCGAAGACGGCATCGCTACCTTCAGCCCCGGAATATGCGCCACGATGGCCTGCAGCGACTGGCTGTGCTGCGCGGCGGACCGGCGCGTGGCCCCCAGATTGGTGCGCAGGACCAGCGGCACGGTCAGCTTGCCGCCCGACATGTAATGCGTCTTGGCGGCCTGGTTACACAGCTGGTCCATGATCAGGAAGATGAAATCCCCGAACATCAGATCCACGATGGGGCGGGCACCGGTCATGGCCGCGCCCACGGCCATGCCCATGAAGCCCGGCTCGGAAATCGGCGTGTCGATCACGCGCGCGGTGCCGAATTCCTCGACAAGGCCAGACAGCACCTTGAACGGGGTTCCCGCCTCGGCCACGTCCTCGCCCATCAGGAACACGGTCGGGTCGCGGCGCATTTCCTCGGCAATGGCCTCGTTCACGGCCTGGGACAGGGTAATCTCGCGCATTCTCTCTCTCCTCAGGCCGCGTATACATGCATGTCGACTTCGGACGCATCCGGATAGGCGGCCTCCAGCGCATAGGCGACGGCCTCGGCGGCGTCCTTCTCGATCTGCGCATTCAGCGCATCAAGCTCGTCCTCGCTGGCGATCCCCTCGCTGACCAGATGCGCGCGGAAGCGGATGATCGGGTCGCGATTGTCGCGCCAGTCCTTCTCCTCGGCCTTCGAGCGGTAGTATTCGCGGTTGATGTCGCCGACATGGTGACCGTGATAGCGGTAGGTCATCAGTTCCATGAAGAACGGTCCTTCACCTTTGCGGGCGCGCGCGACCAGCTTGCGGGTCAGGTCATTGACCGCCAGCACATCCTGCCCGTCCACCTGATGCGCCTCGATCCCGAAGGCCTCAGCCCGCGCGGTGATCGAGCCGGCGGCGATTTCCTCGGTCTTCGTATACTCGGAATAGCCGTTGTTCTCGCAGGCGTAGATTACCGGAAGCTTCCAGAGGGCGGCCATGTTCATGACCTCGTACATCAGACCCTGCGCGGTCGCCCCGTCACCGAAGAAACAGACCGTCACATCGTCGCTGCCCTGCAATTTCGCACGCAGCGCAGAGCCAGTGGCAATCCCCATCGAGCCGCCAACGATGGCATTCGCGCCCAGATTGCCGTGGCTCTGGTCCGCGATATGCATCGAGCCGCCCTTGCCCCGGCAATACCCCTCGGCCTTGCCCAAGAGCTCGCAGAACATCTGCTTGAAATCGGCGCCCTTGGCCACGCAATGCCCATGCCCGCGATGGGTCGAGGTGATGCGGTCGTCATCGGTCAGCGCTTCGCAGATGCCCACGGCCACGGCCTCTTCGCCCGAATACATATGCGTCAGACCGGGCATCTTCGCCGACAGGTAAAGCTGGTTGGCATTATCCTCGAAGGTGCGAATACGCACCATCTGGGTATACATGCGCAGATAGTCTTCGGTATTCGACTTGGCCTTGGCCATGGCAGCGTCCTCTCGAAGGGGCCTCGGCCCCCATTTCATCTTGCCGGAAATACTCCCGCCGGAGGCCACGCCCCGACAGGGGCGTTCAGTAGCGGTTGGCAATGGGCAGGTCTTCTGCAGGGAACAGGCTGATCACTTCGCAGCCTGTTTCAGTAACCACCACTTCCTCCTCGATCCGCGCGGCCGAGTAGCCATCCGTGGCGGGGCAATAGGTTTCCAGCGCGAAAACCATCCCGGTCTTGATCTCCATCGGGTGATCCAGACTGATCGCCCGGCTGATGATCGGGCGCTCATGCAGCGCCAGTCCCAGTCCATGGCCGAATTGCAGGCCAAAGGCCGTCTGCTCGTCAGGAAAGCCAATTTCCTGCGCGGTGGGCCAGACCTCAGCCACCTTGTCGGTGCTGACCCCCGGCTTGATCATCGCGATAGACGCATCGATCCACTCGCGCGCCTTCACATAGGCATCGTTCTGCGCAGGCGTCGCGCGGCCGATGTTGAAGGTCCGGTAGTAGCAGGTCCGATAGCCCTGATAGCTTTGCAGGATGTCGAAGAAGGCCTGATCACCGGGCCGGAAATAGCGGTCGGTGAAATTGTGCGGATGCGGGTTGCAGCGCTCGCCCGAGATGGCGTTGATCGCCTCGACATCATCCGAGCCCATCTCGTAGAGCATCTTGTTGGACAGCGCGACAATGTCATTCTCGCGGATGCCGGGTTTCAGTTCCTCATAGATCATATGATAGACACCATCGACCATCGCGGCGGCCTGCGTCAGAAGCTGGATCTCGTCCCAGTTCTTGATCTCGCGCGCGGCCAGCATGATCTGCTGGCCATCGACCACGTTCAGCCCCTCTTCCTGCAGCGCGTGGAACATCGCGGTTTCGGCGTAATCCACGCCCACCTGCATGTCGCCCATGCCCGCATCGCGGATCAGCCCCGCGATTTCCTTCGCATACTGACGCATCAGCCCGAATTCTGGCGGGATTGTTCCGCGCATGCCCACCACGCCCGCGCGGCAATGATCCGGCACAAGCCAGTCCGAGAACTTCTTGTGGTGCATCGCCGCCGAGCCGAAGTCCCACACATAGGGCGCATCATCGCCCGTCAGCAAGCAGAAGCGACACATCTTGTCGCGTTCCCACTCGCCGATCTTGGTGGCCGAAACATAGCGGATATTGTTCACATCGAACAACAACAGCGTGCCCGCCTGCGACGCCTGCAACGCCTGCCGCGTCCGCGCCAGCCGGTAGCGGCGCAGCCGGTCATGGTCGATCCGGCGCTCGAAATCGACCGAGGTATGACCCCAGGCGGGCAACCGCCCCTCCCAGCGCCAGTTGGGTTCCAGGTCCTGCGGGGTCAGCAGGTTCGGCATCAGGGCTCGTGACATGAGAAAAATCCTCTCGGGCGACGGGGCCGGCCCGCCGTTGAACTGTGCGATGTTGTGCGAAAGTTTGCGTGCGGGGCTGGCGTTACTGCATGATCATGCCGCCATCGATCATGATCAGCTGGCCGGTCATGTAATCACTGTCATCCGAGCACAGGAAGGCAGCGGTGCCCTGCACGTCCTCGGGGTAGCTGTAGCGTTTCATGGTGATCATGGTCTTGGCCAGATGGTCCATCGACTGGCCTTCCTTCTCGAACATCCCGATCTTGACCAGATCCTTGTCAAGCTGTTCCCAGAGTTCGGTGCGCACGACGCCGGGGCCATAGCCGTTCACGGTGATCTTGTGGTCCCAAAGGGCTTTTGCACCGCCAATGATCATGGCGAGAACCGCATATTTGGAACAGGAATAGGGGATCACGTCCAGAAACGCCGTGCGTGAGACGATCGAGCCCACGGGAATGATCTTGTAGGGGTGATCTTCCATGGGACCCTGAGCGATCATCTGGCGCGCGGCCTCCTGCATGCCCAGAAGCACACCCTTGGCGTTGATGTTCATGATCATGTCCCAATTGTCTTCGTCAATGTCCATGAACATGCGCGGCTTGTTCACACCTGCGTTCAGCAGCGCCACATTGATCGACCCGAAGGCATCGACACAGGCCGCAACCGCTGCCGCGTTGTCCTCGCGCGAGGTGACATTCAGCTTTACGGCAACAGCCTTGCCATTGCCTGCCGCATTGATCTCGGCGGCCACCTCGTTGACGCCGTCCGCATTGACATCGCCAAGGCAGACATTGGCCCCTTGCGCGGCGAAATGGCGGGCATTCTGCGCGCCCATCCCCTGCGCGGCCCCGGTGATCAGGATGTTCTTGCCCTTCAGGCGTGTGGTGTCCATGGCGTCCTCCTTGCGCATTGGTTATGTCAGGGCGCGCTCGGCCCGTGACTGGGCGCGCCTCAGGGCGTCGCGGGGGCTTTGAACCCCGCGCAGCATGTCGTGGATTTCCTGACCGCAGATCTCGAAGATGTCGGTGATCCGGGGAATCGGAGGGCGGGGCCAGTATTGCAATTCGTCGCGCAGCGACATTGCGTCCACGGCCTCGAAAATGGGCGACAGACGGCGCACCTCGGGGTCGGCGCCAACCGAGTAGCGCGGTGCTGTGCGACTGCCGTTCAGGATATAGAGTTTCTGCGCCTCGGGCGAGGTGAAGGCGATCAGCGCCTCGGCGGCCGCGTCGCGCCGTTCTGCCGCGAGATTGGCCGGGATGCCCAGCACATAGCCGCCCACAGGGGCAAGCGGGCGCCCACGGGGCCCTGCCGGATGCGGCAGGTAGCCTGTGTTGCCATTGGCAGGCGAGTCCGGGTCGCGCTCGAAATACGGGGCCAGAAGTGTGTAGCCATAGGCCATCGCGATCTTCCCCGATGCGTAGGGGCGCACGCGCTCGTACCAGGACATCGACAGGATATCGGGCGGTGAATAGTCCAGCAGGGTCAGAAGGTAGTCGCAGGCCTCCAGCGCCAGTGGTGTGTCGATCGTCGGCACGATGTCGCGGCGGCGGGCAGTATCGGCGGCGAATCCGCCCGCGATCGGCTCGAGGTTGACGATCGGCTGGCCAAAATCGGCACAGGTCATCAGGAACTGATGCCCGAGCGCCGTGCCGCGCGCGGCGTTCCAGGCAATGCCATAGCGCCCGCGCTGCGGGTCATGGAAATGGCGCGCGGCTGCGATCAGCTTTTCTGTCGTGTCCGGGGGTTGAAGCCCCGCTTCGGCAAACAGATCCTTGCGATAGAACAGCAGTTCAGGCGTGGTCTGGCTGGGCACCCCATAAGGTCGTCCGCCCCAATGGGCGGCCATCCAGCCTGCGGTATGGAAATCCGGCGGGTCCAGCCGGTCGATGTCAAGACACTGGTCAAGCGCCATCAAAACGCCCTTTTCGGCAAATTCCCCGATCCAGGGCAGATCCACGGCGATGATGTCATACTTGCTGAAACGCCGTTCGGCATTGCGCAACGCCTCGGTGCGCAGCCGGTCGATCGAGAAGGCGCGCTGGCTGATATTGGCCCCGATGATCTGCTCGAACTGGCGCTTGAGGTTCTCCATGACCATGAAGGTCGGATCACCATGCACCAGCACACGCACCCCGCCGGCAATCTGAAGCGGTTCGGGCAGCACTTGCGGGGGGGCAATCGACTGGCTGGCAGGCAGATAGGACGCGCCGAAATAGTATTCGCGTTCGTTTATCACGGCGCTGGTCGTCGCTTCCGCCCCCAGACGCATGATCCGGTCGGCAAACTGGCGCCAGTTTGCCATCAGCCGGTCCGTCGGATGCAGCGAGAAGGACCGGCCCGAGCGGGTTCTGACCCGCTGTTCGACCATGCCGCTTTCCAGCATTTTCTGCAATTTGCGCCGTGCCGTGGCATAGGGCACTTCGGAGGCTGAGATCAGCATCGTCGCCGTGACGACCTTTCCGCCCAGATGCGCGCGCAGCAGAGCCATGACCATGTTGAGATACGGATTTGGATCTGCAATCTCGAGCGCGGTGTCCAGTTCTGCAGTCACGGACTCAAGAAAGGCCAGCGCGGCGGGCAGTGCCGAGCCTTCGGACGCGCTGGCGACCGGGCTGCTGTACGGGACCCGGGAGAAACCTTCGTTTTGAACATTTCCCATCCGCACTTCTATTGTCTTTCCCTGGTTGCCGAGCATTGTTCCGGGCCTGCGTGTTGTAGCCATTGGCCTGTCCCCCTCACGATGTTCAAAACAGAAAGGTGATCATATCGTAAGTATATCCAAAATGAACATCATGATGTCCAAATCGGCCAAATCTCTGGTATTGTCCCGGGGAATAGGCGGCAAGGATGCAGATGTTGTCATGCATGCCGGACGAGCTATGGGTTCGGCTCGAAAGGCAGGGCAGCACGGAACACACCTATGGGAGGAAGACCATGACCAGAACCAAGAAGATTCTGCTTGCCAGCTGTGGCACCATCGCCCTGGCGGGCGCGGCTTCGGCCGACACGGTCCGTATCGGCATCACGCAGAACAATGTCGGGATCGACAGTTACCAGACAACCTACGAGCAGGCCTTCATCGCGGCGGCCGAGGCGAACCCGAATGTAGAGGTCATCGTGCTGGACGCAGGCGGTGACGTTGCCCGCCAGATCAGCCAGATGCAGGACCTGATCCAGCAGCGGGTCGATGCGATCATCATCTGGCCGACCGATGGCCAGGCGCTGGTGCCCGCCGTGCGCAATGCCCACCGCGAGGGAATTCCGGTCGTCGTGACCAATTCGAACATCGCCGAGGCGGGCATGGACTTCATCGCTGCCTTCTCTGGGCCGAACAACATCCAGCAGGGCATCTACTCGGCCGAGATGATGTGCGAGGCTCTGGGCGGCGAAGGGCAGATCGTCCAGATCACCGGCATGCCGGGCTATACGACAGCGATTGAACGCCAGAAGGGGTTTGACGACCGTCTGGCCGAGCTCTGCCCCGGTGTGACGCAGATGGACATCCAGCCCGGCGACTGGAACCGCGAGCGCGCGCAGCGCACGATGGAGACGTTCCTGACGAGGTTCGACCAGATCGATGGCGTCTATTCGGGCGATGACAACATGGGCGTCGGCGCGCTGAACGCGGCCCTGGCCGCTGGCCGAGCCGAGGGCATGGTTTTCATTGGCGCGACCAATTTCGCGGTGGGCTATGATGCCATGGCGCGCGGCGAATACTGGGGGTCGGTCTATCAGTCTCCGGTGGACGATGCCCGCGCCGCGTTGCAGACGGCACTTGATGTGCTGGCGGGAGAGGATGTGCCGAAGCTGAACTACTTCGACACTCCCAAGATCACGCAGGACAACATGCACGAGTTCGACCGCCCGGTCTTCTGATCGGACGAGATGAAGGGTCGGGGCGGGTTTGACCCGCCCCGATTCCGATGGCACGCTTGCCGTGTCGTCATGCACGCCGAGGGGAGCGTGCGAAGCGACTTTCCGGGAGGAGCCAGATGCTGATGACCCGTCTCAAGGCCGGGGGCCCCGCGATTGCAAAGCAGGGCATCCTTGTTGCCTTCATCGTGTTCATGATTGCGTTTTCACTGATGTCGGACAGGTTCCTGTCGGCCGACAACATCATGTCGGTGTTCCGGCAATCCGCCATCATCGGGGTGATGGCCATCGGGGTCACGATTGTCGTGATCGGTGGCAATCTGGACCTGTCGGTGGGCTCGATGCTGTCATTCGCTACCGTGCTGGTGGTCGATCTGCACGACAAGATCGGTCCCGAGCTTGCCATTCCGGTAATGGTGCTGGCCACGCTGTGCCTGGGGGCGATCAACGGTTTTCTGATCGGGATATTGCGGCTCAATTCGCTGATCGTGACGCTGGGGATGCTGTCGGCCATTCAGGGGCTGGTCCTGATCTATAGCGGCGGGCAGAATGTCGATATCGTGGATCAGCGCGGCACCTGGTTTGCCATATTCGGGCGGGGCGCAGTGTTCGGCATCGCGACACCCATCATCATTTTCGGTGCGCTGGCGCTCATATTCCATGTCATCATGACGACCATGCCTTTCGGGCGGCGCGTTCATGCCGTGGGGGGGAATCCGACAGCGTCTGTCTTCTCGGGCATCCCGCGCTCGCGCGTGGTGTTCATGACCTATCTGATCTCGGCGCTCTGCGTTGCCATCGCGGCGATCATCCTGGGCAGCCGCGTGATGGGCTCGCAGAACAATGTCGGACAAGGTTATGAGCTGCAGGTTCTGGCCGCAGTCATCCTTGGCGGTACCTCGCTTCTGGGCGGGTCTGGCAGCATCCTGCGAACGGTGCTGGGCGTGCTGATGCTGGCCTTCATCCAGAACGGCCTGATCCTGATGGGACAGCCCTACTACACCCAATGGCTGGTAACCTGGGCGGTCATCATCGTCGCGGTCTGGCTGGACGTAGCCGCCAAGCGCGGCCGCCTGTTCTCTCCCATAGCATGAGGTCCGCCATGAGACACCTCTTTCAGAACCCTGTCCTGCGCTGGCTGATGCGCAACCCGATCTGGGGCTTCGTGCTGATCGTCTTCATCTTCTTCAGCCTGTCATCCGATCATTTCTTCGATGCCCGCAACTTCCAGAACATCCTGGTCCAGACATCCACCATCGGGCTGATCGCGCTGGGCATGACGCTGGTCATGATCAACGGCAATATCGACCTGTCGGTGGGCGCGACACTGGCGCTGGCCGCCGCCTTTGCCGTCGATGTGCAATCCTGGGCCATGTTCGCCACCTGGGGCAACTGGCAGATCCTGCCGGCAGTGTGCCTGGCGCTACTGGTCGGGATCGCGATGGGGGCGATCAACGGCTTCATCGTCTGGAAAACCGGTGTCGATGCGTTCATCGTCACGCTGGGCGCCATGCTGGGCATTCGCGGACTGGTCTTTGTCTATACGGGCGAGCAGTCCTTCTACGCAATGAATTTCGCCTATTCGGATTTCAGCGCGTTCTCGGTCGGCCCGCTGCCGGTGCTTGCGCTGATCTTTCTGCTCTGCGTGCTGGCTGTTCATTGGCTGCTCTCGCGCACTGTGCACGGGCGCAACACCTATGCCGTGGGTGGCAACCGCGAGGCGGCAGTGAATGCAGGCATCCGGGTTGGCCCGCACATGATGATCAATTTCATGATTATCGGCTTTCTGGCGGCGCTTTCGGGCGTGCTTCTGTCCACGCAGATGGGGGCCGCGACGCCCAATCTGGGCCGCGATTACGAACTGTGGGTGATCACGGCCGTCGTCCTGGGCGGCACCAAGCTGACGGGGGGCAAGGGCGACATCATCGGCACGCTGGGCGGCGTTCTGGCCATCGGGATTCTGCGCAACGGCATGAACCTGATGCAGGTGCCTGCCTTCTATGTCTATGTGATCCTTGGCAGCATCCTGATCGCCGTCCTGTTCCTCGACAAGCGTTTCAACACCTCGACCGATGGAGGGCTGCGCCTATGAGTGACGCGCAACAACCGGCCCTGCGCCTGCAGGGCATCGTCAAGACCTTCCCCGGGGTGCGCGCCCTTGATGGCGTGGATTTCGAGGTCATGCCCGGTGAAGTCCATGCGCTGCTTGGCGAAAACGGGGCGGGCAAATCCACGCTGATGAAAGTGCTTGCGGGGATGTATCAGCCCGATGACGGCAAGATCATCATCGCAGGCCGGCCGGTGCGTATGACCACACCCATCGAGGCCAAGGCCGAAGGGGTGGTCCTGATCCACCAGGAACTCAGCCTTGTGCCGGAAATGTCGGCGGCCGAGAATATCTATCTTGGCGAATTGCCGCGCAGATCCTTCGGGCGGGTGGACTGGAAGACACTCGAGGAACGCTCGAACACGATTCTGAAACGTCTGAAATGCAGTTTCCGGTCGGAAGTGACTGTTGCGAACCTGTCCATTGCCAACCAGCAGATGGTCGAGATCGCCCGGGCGCTGACGGTCGATGCACGCGTGGTCGTGTTCGACGAACCCACCGCTTCGCTGACAGATGCCGAAAAGGTGGTGCTGTTCGACATCATCAATGACCTGAAGGCGCAGGGCGTAGGCATTGTCTATATCTCGCACCGCATGGACGAGATCTTTACACTGTCGGACCGTATCACCGTGTTGCGCGATGGGGCCTATCGCGGAACCCTGACCACGGCGCACACGAATGAGGACGAGGTCACGCGCCTGATGATCGGGCGCAGTCTGGACCTGTCGCGCGACGAGGCCGCCCCGACATTCGGCAAGACCATGCTGGAGGTGCGCAACATGGGCTGTCCCGGCCTGTACAAGGATATCAGCTTTTCGGTGCGCGAGGGCGAAGTGGTGGGCTTCTACGGGCTTGTCGGCGCGGGCCGGACCGAGATCGCCGAGACCCTGTTCGGTCTGCGCAAGCCCGCCTCGGGGGAGATCCGGGTCGATGGCGAGCCGGTCGAGATCGCCTCGCCACGCGACGCGATCGCGCTTGGCATCTCGCTGGTACCCGAAAACCGCAAGGAACAGGGTCTCGTGTTGCAGATGAACTGCCGCGACAACATGACCCTGCCTCAGGTGCAGGACCTGACGGCGGGACCGTTCGTGTCACAGGGCGCGGAGCTTGCCATCTTCGATCAGTATCGCGACAGGCTCGCCATCAAGACGCCGAGCTGGAAGCAACCTGTCGGCGTCCTTTCGGGCGGCAATCAGCAGAAGATCGTCATCGGCAAATGGCTGTCGATGCAGCCGCGCGTGCTGATCGTGGACGAGCCGACGCGCGGCATCGATGTGGGCTCGAAATCAGAGATTCACCAGTTGCTGCGCGAACTGGCGGGGCAGGGGTATGCGGTGATCGTGATCAGTTCGGAAATGCCCGAGGTGCTGCGCGTCTCTGACCGGATCGTGGCCATGTATCACGGGCGGATCATGCGCGAATTCGGGATTCACGAGGTCACGGAGGATTCTCTGGTGCAGGCGATCTCGGGCATAAGGGTCGATGAGCCGGCCTGACGTCTTCATGACCAGAGCCTCGCGATTGTTCACGGACAGGGGAGTCTTTCAGCGCGATCACGCCAGTTCTGTCCGAACGATGGCGGCGCCGTCGGCCATGGCCTTCATCTTGCCGAAGGCAACGTCATGGGGCAGGTATTTCAGCCCGCAGTCCGGAGCCACCACCACCTTGTCGGCATCGACATGCGGCAGCGCCCGTCGGATGCGGTGGGCGATGATCTCTGGCGTTTCCACTGTCATGTCGGACAGATCCAGCACGCCGAGGATGATCGTCTTGCCGCGCAGGCTTTCCAGAACCCCGGTGTCAAGGTTGGACTGTGCGGTCTCGATGCTGATCTGGTCGCACAGACAGTCCGCCAACTGCGGAAGGAAGGAGTAACCCTCGGGGCGGTTCCTGGTCAAAGCCGCATAGCCGAAACAGATATGCACCGCCGTTGTGCCCGCCGCGCCTTCGAGCGCGGCATTGAGCGCCGCGAGCCCGTATTCGGCGGCCAGCCCGGGCTTGGCCTGCATCCAGGGCTCATCCAGTTGCACCACATCGGCACCGGCCGCGAACAGGTCCGCGATTTCCTCGCGCACCGCCGCAGCATAGGCCATCGCCGTTTCGGCCGTCGAGGGGTAATGGTCGTTGACTACCTGCTGGCTCATGGTGAAGGGACCCGGCAGGGTGATCTTGACCTTGCGGCTGGTGTGCGCGCGCAGGAAACGCAGGTCCTCCAGTTCGACGGGTCGTGTGCGCCGGATCGGTCCCACGATGCGTGGCACAGGCACCGGCACGCCCGAGCGCGTCAGGATCTCGCCATAGCGGTCCAGATCCAGCCCATCCAGCGCCGTGGCGAAGCGGTTGGAATAGCTTTCGCGCCGGATTTCGCCATCGGTGATGATGTCGAGCCCGGCACGCTCCTGGTCCAGGATGGCCAGCCGGGTGGCGTCGTCCTGGGCCTGTTTCAGAAGGGGTTCGGGGATGCGCCAGAGTTCGCGCGCACGGGTGCGGGGTGGGAACTGGCCCTTGAGCTTCTCGCGGTCGATAAGCCAGTCGGGCTGGGCATAAGAGCCCACGAGCGAGGTGGGAAACAACATGGCGACACTCCCGGTGTTGTGAGCGGTGGCGGGCCGACAGGCCCGCGCGGATATTCAGGCGAACAGGTCGTGCTTCACGCCGGCCTTCTCGAAGATGTAGTCGCGGCTGGCCTCGAGGTCGCGCTTCATCCTGGTCATGTCATGGCCCAGAAGCTGGCCCTGCCACTTGCGGATCCTGCCCGCCACCATGACCGTGTCTACATTCGAGCGGTCCATCAGCGTCACAACCGCGCCCGGGGCGTTGTTGAGGGGGGCAACATTGATGGCCTCTGCATCCAGCAGGATGATGTCGGCCGCCTTGCCCGGGGTCAGGCTGCCGGTCTTGTGGTCAAGCCGCAGGCCTTTCGCCCCCTCGATGGTCGCGTGGCGGATCGCGTCGGCGCAGCGCATCAGAGCGGGAAAATCCTCGGCCCCGGACAGCGCGCTCTCGTTGGCATGCATCCGTTGCAGTGTGATAAGCCCGCGCATCTGGGTGAAGAAATCCGCCGACATCGTGCATTCCACATCCGAAGAGAGCGACATCGACATGCCCAGATCGAGCGCCTTCTGCACGGGTGGCATGCCATGGCGCATGTGCATCTCGATCGGCACCGACAGGGACACATGCGCGCCTGCATCGGCGGCGGCCTTCCAGGCGTCATCGGTCATGCCGGTCATGTGGATGAAGATGTTGTCGGGCCCGAAGACACCCTTTTTTGCCAGGGCGTCGAAGGTCGGGGTCATGCCGAAGGTGGTGACGACGTGCAGCGCGATCTGAAGGTCCAGGTCGCGGCCGATCTTCCAGGCTTCCTCATACCCCTCGATGTAGATCTCGCCGCCCATCACCATGGTCAGCAGACCGTCGTTGGAGTTGAAGTAGCGCTCGCGGATCCGCCGTGCGCCCGAGGGGTATTCCTTGCCCTCCCACCAGCCTTCGAAATACCCGAAGACGCCCCGGCGGCCAGCGTCACGCAGCCCCTCGATGGCAGCGTCGGAATGTTCGGCCGAGTGGTGGATCTGGCTGACGTCCATGACCGTCGTCACACCGGCATCAAGCTGCGCGAGCCCGCCGTAGAGTTCATTGATATAGACATCCTCGGGGCGGTAGTGCTGAGAAAAACCCAGCAGCATCGCCTCGTAATAGTTGCGGGCATTCTCGGGCCGACCGTCATTGACCACGATCGCATCCGACAGGGTCGAGCGCAGGCCGGTCTCGAACTGGTGGTGGTGAGTGTCGATGAAGCCGGGCATCACGATCTTGCCCGAGGCATCGATCACATGCGCGTCCGAGGCGTCGATATTCGCGCCGACCGCTACAATCCGGTCTTCCTCGATCAGGACATCGCCACGCGCGAAGTTGCCCACTTCGGGATCGACCGACATGACCACCCCGCCCTTGATCAGGATCCTCACGCCCTTCTGGCCCGACAGCATCGGCAGGCTTCTGGAAGTGACATTGGTGGTTGCCGCAGCGGCCGCCTGGTTGGCGCTACCGGTCTCGCCGGCCGGGCTGCGCAGCAGGTGGCCGAATGCCGGGCAGCGGGCTGCGGGGGTGGCGGGGCTGCACAATCTGCACATGTTCGGGTCTCCTCCCTTGGTTTACTGTCTTTGTTCAGCCGCCCAGCACCGAAGCCAGCACCGGGAAGCGGTTGA
Organism: Paracoccaceae bacterium; assembly: GCA_007128135.1. Classification (GTDB taxonomy): domain Bacteria; phylum Pseudomonadota; class Alphaproteobacteria; order Rhodobacterales; family Rhodobacteraceae; genus Roseinatronobacter. The sequence goes on from SKYA01000029.1 coordinate 15,991, forward strand.
TTTGATGCGCGATATGAGATGCGGCCTCGCGCAGGGCGGGCAGCCGCTCGGCGATCAGGCCATCGGGCGTGACCATTCCGGTGTAGCCCGAGGTGTTCAGCGCCGCGATGGTCCGGCCCTCGGTATCGCGGATCGGGACGGCCAGCGCCGTGATCCCGTAATCCAGCTGGTCGACGGTGGTCGCGAAGCCCTGGGCGCGCACGCTCATCAGTTCGTCGCGCAATGCGTCAAGATCCGTCAGCGTCTTGGCTGTCAGCGGCTCCATCCGCGCGCAGGACAGCCGTAGCTCGAGTTCGGCATCGGGCAGGGCGGCCAGCAGGACCCGGCCCATCGAGGTGACATGCGCCGGATAGCGCGCGCCCACCATTGCCGCCGCGCGCCGCGCCCGCTGGACCGAGACATGGGCGACATAGATCACATCCGTCCCGTCCAGTGTTCCGACCGAGGAGGCATCGCCATAGCGATTGACCAGTTCCCGCAGATCCGGGTGCAGGAGTTCGTCGATCCGGGACGCGAAGTAGAAGGCCGATCCCAGCGCCATGACGCGCGGCTTCAGATGAAAGCGCTTGTCGCGGCTGCCCACATAGCCAAGCTCGGTCAGTGTGATCAGCGCCCGCCGCGCCGCTGCCGGGGACAGGTTCACCCGGCGGGCAACTTCGGACAGCGTCATCTCTGGTTGCGCTGCATCGAAGCATTCGAGGATCGCCAGGCCCTTGGCCAGGGCCTCGACAAACTCGGCGGGGCGGCGCTCGGGCATGCTCAGCCCTCGGGTGCCAGAACGAAGTCGAATTCGACCACAGCATCGGGCCTCACCTCGACCGGCAGGCCCGGGATATCCTCCTTCATCGGGTTCAGCCGGGCGATCAGCGACCTGCGGACCCCGAAGACCGCGTCATTGTCCAGATACTCCATGTTCTCGAAGAAGATTTCGGTGGTGATCGACGCCATGCCGGGCGCGCGGACGATGAAGTGCAGATGCGCGGGCCGCCAGGCGTGGCGATTGCCGGCGCGCAGCAACTCACCCACCGGGCCGTCATAGGGCACGGTGTAGGGTTTGGGCAGAACCGTGGTATACCAGTAGCGACCCTTGTCATCGGCCTCGAATACGCCACGGAGGTCGAACTTGTCCTGTCCCTTGTTCTGTTCCTGAATCGGATATGTGCCTGCACCATCGGCCTGCCATGTATCGAGTATGGCGCCTGGCAGGGGGTTGTGCAGCGAATCGGTGACCTTGCCATGCACCAGCACGCTTACGCCGTCGCGCCCGTCGGCCAGATGGGCGCCCAGAGCCTTGCGCGGGGCATCGTCCAGATAGAAGGGTCCAAGATTTGAGCCTTCGGTGGAACCGCCTCTGGTGTTGATCATGTCCACTAGTGCCGAGAAGCCCAGAACGTCACTCAGCAGGATGAATTCATGCCGTTCGGGCGTGGAAATCTTGCCGCAGTCATAGAGGAACATCAGAACCCGCATCCACTCCTGATGCGTCAGCTGATGCTCGCGCGTGTAGTCGTGCAGATGCTCGATGAGTCCGTGCAGCAGTTTCTCGAACCGGCTGTCCGGCTCTGTCCGAAACGAGGCCTTCACCGCCTCTGTGATGGTGAACTGGTTGATATCGCGCATTTTCTCCCCCGTTATCAGGCCGCGCCACATTTGCCGCTTGACCTGACGGTAATTCGCGGCGATATTTTCGGCAAGTGAAAAATTTTTCGATATGCGAAAAAAGGGGAATCCATGCGGATCGGAAAGCAGGACCACGCCAGCACCGCAATCGCTACCTCGGACGCAGAGAGTGTCACCGTGCGCGGACATGACCTGTGTGACGAGTTGATCGGCAGGATCGATTTCACCGATTATTTCTGGCTTCTGGTGATGGGGGAGAAGCCCACGCCTCCGCAGCGTGCAATGATGGATGCCTGCCTTGTCGCGATTGCCGAGCACGGACTCGTGCCTTCGGTTCAGGCCGCGCGGATGACACTGGCGGCGGGGCCGGATGCCTGGCAGGGCGCCATGGCCGCCGGGCTGCTGGGGATGGGCAGCGTGGTGGCCGGAAGCTCCGAACAGGCCGGTCGCTATCTGGCGGAGTTGCTGGCCCGCGCCGAGGTGGAAGGCTGCGATATCGAGGCCGCGGTGATTGCCAGCCTGCAGGAGCACAAGGCCCAGCGCAAGAAGGTCGCCGGTCTTGGCCATCCGCAGCACAGCGATGGTGATCCACGCTCCGACAGGCTGATCGCCATCGCGGAAGAACTGGGCGTGTCCGGTAGGCATGTCGCGACGCTGCGCGCGCTGGGCAAGCATGCCGGCCGGATCATCGAACGGCCCTTGCCGATAAATGTCTCGGGCGCGATCCCGGCCTGTATTCTGGATGCGGGCTGGCCGCTGGATGCGCTGAAGGCGGTGCCGCTCCTGGCGCGCACCGCCGGGCTTTCCGCGCATCTCTATGAGGAATCGCAGCGCCCGATCGGTTTCATCATGTCCCACAGGGCCGATCAGGCCATCGCGTATGATGGCAGGCCATCGGTTCGCCACAGCCAGGCAACGGAGTGAATCCATGGTCAGGATCCTGAAGGACATCCGCGTTGTCGAGCTTGGCACCTACATCACCGGCCCGGCCGCAGGCATGCATCTGGCCGATCTGGGCGCCGATGTCATCAAGGTGGAGCGTCCCGGAACTGGCGACCCGTTCCGGGCCTTCAAGGGCGGGCTCTACAGCCCGCATTACCAAACCTACAACCGCAACAAGCGGTCCATCGCGTTGGATACCAAGGACCCCGAAGATCTTGCGGTTTTCCATGACCTTATCGCCTCGGCCGATGTGTTCATCCAGAATTTCCGCCCCGGCGTGGCCGAAAAGCTGGGCGCGGGAGAGGCCGATCTTCGCCGCATCCGTGCCGACCTCATCTATTGCGCGATCTCGGGTTTCGGCACCTCCGGCCCGGCGCGCGACCGGCCGGCCTATGATACGGTGGCACAGGCGGCCTCGGGCTATCTGAGGCTCCTGACGCCGCCCACCAATCCGCGCGTGATCGGACCGGCCATCGCCGATGCCGTGACCGGGCAGTATGCCGCGATGGCTTGCCTGGCGGCGCTGCTGGAGCGGGGCAAGACAGGCAAGGGCCGGCGCATCGACATCTCGATGCTGGAGGCCATGGCGCATTTCAACCTCGACAGTTTCACCCATTACTATTCGGTGGGTGAGGTGATGGGGCCGTTGTCGCGCCCCGTGGTGTCGCAAAGCTACACCTTCGAATGCGCCGACAGGAAATGGGTCGCCATCCACATGTCCTCGCCTGCCAAGTTCTGGGAAGGGATGCTGGCTGCGACCGGCCAGAAGCATCTGGCCACCGACCCCCGCTTTGCCGAACGGCTGGAGCGGATCAGGCATCAGGATGACCTGATCGAAACCCTGACGCCGGTGTTCCGCGAGAGGACGCGTGATGATTGGTGCGCCCTGCTGCTTGAACACGAAGTGCCCCATTCGCCGGCCTATGACAGCGACGAGGCGCTCGAGGACCCGCAGGCCGTGCATCTGAAGATCAGGACCTCCGCTCCCTCGACCGTGCTGGGTACCTTCACGACAGTGCGTGCGCCCTACAATTTCGATGGCGCGCCCGAGATGCGGGTCACTGCGCCGCCCGTCCTTGATGAACATGGTGCGGAGATCCGCGCCGAACTGCGGCGCCGCAAGGCGAGTTGAGACAGCGAGCAGAGGGACAGACTTGCAATGACAGAACTCCTTTTCCTTCCGGGCAGCCTGCGCGCGGCGTCGTCCTCGCGGGCAACCATCGCGGCGCTGATCGACCGGCTTGACGGGCGCGCGCGCGCAGTGGTGGCAGACCCCGGCGCGTTGCCCCTGTACAATGCCGATGTAACGGACAATCCGGAAGTGGCGGCCTTCATTGCGCAGTTGCGCGCGGCAGACGGGCTCGTGTTCGTCACGCCGGAATACAACTACTCGGTTCCCGGAATGCTGAAGAACGCCATCGACTGGGCCTCGCGCCCGGCCTTCGAGTCGGCGTTCAAGGGCAAGAAATGCCTGGTGATCTCGACCTCGGGCGGAGCTTTGGGAGGGGTCAGGGCACAGGGGCATCTGAAATACATCCTTCACGGGATGTTGGCCGAGGTCTTCCCGGCGCGTGAGGTCGTGGTGCCCTTTGCCAATGCCAAGGTCGAGGACGGCAAACTGAACGATCAGGCCATTCTGGATTTCGCTGGCGCAACGCTTGCGCAATTCATCGACTGGCTGGGGTGAGGGGGACGCGATGCGACTGGTTTCCTTTCTGCGCGACGATGGTTCGGCGTCCTGGGGCATCACGGATGGCATTGTGATCCATGACACCGGTGCAGTTCCTGGCGCTCCGGCCGATCTGGCCGCGGCACTGGCCGGCGGCGATATGGCCCGGCTCCGGGCAAGCGGCCCCGGGTTCGCTCTGGCCGGGGTCCGCCTGCTGCCGCCGATACCGGCTCCGGGAAAGATCCTGTGTATCGGGCTGAACTACCTGCCTCATATCCTCGAGACCGGCCGCGCGAAACCGGAAAAACCCTCGATCTTCACCCGCTATCCGGAGTCTCTGGTGGGTCATGGCAGCTTGCTGGTCAGGCCCGCTGCCAGCACGAGATTCGACTATGAGGGCGAACTTGCAGTGGTGATCGGCAAACCCGGCCGCCACATCGCGCCCGCCGATGCCTGGGAGCATATCGCCGGTTACGCCTGCTTCAACGACGGCTCGATCCGCGATTACCAGAACCACACGACGCAGTTCTGGCCGGGCAAGAATTTCGAGCGCTCGGGCGCCTTTGGCCCCTGGATCGTCACTCCGGACGAGGTCGGCGACATCATGGCGCAGACCCTCACCACCCGCATAAACGGCAATGTCGAACAGCACACACCGATCAGCGACCTGGCCATCGGGATCCCCGAACTGATCGCCTATGCCTCGACCGTCGCCACGCTGCGTCCTGGTGACGTGATCGCCACCGGCACGCCCGGCGGGGTGGGCAACCACCGCAAGCCGCAACTGTTCCTGGAGCCCGGCATGACTGTCGAGGTCGAGATCACCGGTATCGGCACCCTGGCGAACGGGGTGATCGACGAAGACCCCTGACAGATCCGCCGTCCTGCCCCTTGGAGGGGGGCCGGCGGTGGCAAGAAGCACCGCAGACGCACCGTAACCCAAGGGAGGACCCAACCATGAAAAGACTGCTCGGACTGGCACTTGCCGGTGCCGTTGCCCTGCCTGTTCCCGCTCTGGCGCAACAGGCGATCCAGCTGACCATCGCTTCGAGCCATCCGACGGCAATCCCGTGGGTGGGCATGATCCAGACCCATTTCATGGCGCGCACTGACGAGTTACTCGCTCAGGGAGGGAATTACAGCATCGACTGGCAGGAAGCCTTTGGCGGCACGCTCTACCGCGCCAACGCCACGCTCAGCTCGGTCGAGGACGGGATCACCGATATCGGCTGGGTATTCTCGATGCTTGAAGGCGGTCAGCTTCCGCTCAGCCAGGTGTCCAGTTTTTCGCCCTTTGCAACCAACAACCCGCCCGTGCAGCTGGAGGTGATGTGGGATCTGCTGGAAAACAACAACGACTTCGCCAATGAATGGTCGCAGTACGGGCTGGTCGTGCTTGGACTGACCGCGACCGACAGCTACGACATCTACACGACCCGTCCGGTCAATGCCCTTGCCGATCTGCAAGGAATGCGGATCTCGGCGCCCGGGGCGCTGGCCAACTGGCTGCGTGGCACCGGGGCCTCGGCCGTGGATGGGGCACTGACGACCTATTACACCGACATCCAGACCGGGGTATCGGATGGCACGCTCTCGCTGGCTCTGGGGATCCTGCCGACCCGCGTGTACGAGGTCGCGCCCTATATCACCCGCGTTGACATGGGAACAGCATTCTCCGGCGCCATCGCCATCAACCGCGATGTCTGGGAGACCCTGCCCGTAGAAGTGCAGGAGGCGATGCGCGAGGCCGGGCGTTACTATACCGAATCCCATGGGCTTGACCTTATCGAGCGGCGCGAATTCGCACTTAACCGGATGGTAGAACTTGGCGCGGACCAGAGTACGCCGGTGACCATCACTGTCCTGCCCGAATCCGAGCGCGAAGCATGGGTGGCGGGTCTGCCCGATGTGGCCGGTGAATGGGCCACTGCGCGAGGACCGGCGGCTGCGGCCTTCCTGCAGGCCTATATGGACGGTCTGCGCGCGGCAGGCGAAGTGCCGCTGCGCGACTGGGCCACGGGCAACTGATCCGGCGGGCAGGCAGTGCCGACCCCATCCCCTGAAACCCCTTCCGGCGCGCCCGAGGCGGCGCGCCGGGGCTGGCCCGACCGGATTACAGGGGCATGGAATCTGCTGGTCGATGGTCTGGGTGCGCTGGGAACGGTGCTGATCCTGGGGCTCATGGGCCTGATCTGCGCAGATGTGCTGGCTCGCAACGTGACCGGGGCCTCGCTGCCGATGGTGGCCGAGGCGGGCGCACTGACCGTGGTGATGATCGTCTACCTGCAACTGGCCACGACCATCCGCCACGACAGGCTTGCCCGCACCGACCTGTTCCTCGGGGGCCTACGGCGGCTGTTTCCGCGCGCCGGGGCGCTGCTGGTGGCAGTCTATCACGCGGTCGCCTGCGGGACGCTCGGGTTCATCGCCTGGTCAACCGTGACAATCGTCGAGCGCAATTTCATGCGCGGCGAATATATCGGGGTGCCGGGAATCGTTACCGTGCCGACATGGCCATTCCGGGCGCTGATTCTGGTTGGAATGACAGTGGCCGCGGTGCAATGCGCCATCCAGCTTGTCCAGGCCATGCGCCAGGTCGTTCACCCGCAGGAGCAGCCGCGATGACCGGAATAGAGATCGGTATCCTTGCCATTGTCGTGCTGATCGCGCTGATCTGGCTGGGCATGCCCATCGGCATAGCCATGCTGGTGGTCAGCTTCGGTGGGGTGATGATGATCCGGAACGAGACCGTGGCAATCCGCATGGCGGGGGCCGTGGCCAATGACAGCCTGCGGCAGTATCTGTTCGCGGTGGTCCCGCTCTTCGTTCTGATGGGGCTGCTGGTCACTGTCTCGGGGGTGGGCAAGGACACTTTCGATGTGTTCCAGAAACTGTTGCGCCGGGTCCGCGCCGGGCTGGGTGTCGCGACGGTCTTTGCCAATGCCGTTTTCGCCTCGATCACCGGGATTTCCATCGCTTCGGCCACGGTGTTTTCGCGCGTGGCGGTGCCCGAGATGACGCGCCACGGCTATTCGAAGAGCTTTTCCACCGGTGTTGTCGCGGGCTCGTCGGTTCTGGGCATGCTGATCCCGCCCTCGCTGCTGATGATCGTCTATGCGGTCTTGGCTGAGGAATCGGTGGGCCGGATGTTCCTGGCCGGGGTAGGGCCGGGGTTGCTGCTGTCGATCATGTTTTCGCTCACCATCATCGCAATGGCCCGCTTCCGCCCCGAGTTGGTCTTTGAGCGCCAGCCCGATATGGTCGAGACCGAGGACATCTCCACGCTTGATGTTCTGCGCAAGGGTATGCCGATCGTCTCGCTTATCGTGCTGGTTCTTGGCGGGCTGTATTCCGGCTTTCTCAACCCGACCGAGGCGGGAGCGGTCGGTGCGCTCGGTGCGCTCGTCATCGCGCTCGCCCGTCGCTCGCTGGACCGCCGCAGCTTCTGGGGGCTGCTGGTGGAAAGCGGGCAGATCACCGTTTCCGTGCTGTTCCTGATAATGGCGGCGACGTTCTTTTCGCGGATGCTGGCCATGTCCGGACTGCCAGCGATGCTGGCCGACATGATCCTGGGCGGCCCGATCGGGCCCTGGGGTTTCCTGATCATGTATCTTGCGCTGGTCATCGTCCTTGGCTGCCTGATCGACTCGATATCAATCATGCTGATCGTGCTGCCGATCGCGCTGCCGGTAGCACAGGCGGCGCAGTTCGACATGATCTGGTTCGGGGTGATGACCGTCATCGCCGTCGAGATCGGGCTGCTGACCCCGCCTTTCGGCCTGTCCGTCTACACCATCCGTGCGGCGATTTCGGATCCGGAACTGTCGACGGGTGCCATATTCCGAGGGGCGTTTCCCTTCGTTCTGACGATGATGCTGTCGCTTGCCGTCATCGCCGCGTTTCCGGGAATCGCTGTCTGGCTCGCCCGCCTGTAGGGCCCCAAGCGGGAACGGAGCACCCGGCGTGTCCAGACGTGGCAGCGGCGCCGAGGCGATCATGGAGTGAACGAAGTAACGTTCATCAAGGGAATCGATCACCTAATGCCGGGTATGCTGTCCCGCAGTCGCTGATGCGGGAACAGTTGCGCAATCTCGTCCGGAAACCGGCAGCAAATATGCTTTCCGGAACCACTTCTGTCGCCAGAGGCGCATGCGAAGTGGCCATCATGTCGGACCTGCGCCGCAGCCTGTGGCGCCGGGGTCCCGACGCGGCGAGGCCGCGTTTCTGATCGAGCAGCACTGATACAGGCGAGCAGAGCGGCGAAAGTGTGACCCTGACCTCAGCCCCGGGCCGGTCGGCTGCACTGCTGCCCTTTGCTCAGTCCGGCAGGGTCACACGGTAGATGCGCTGTGCCGTGCGATGCGAAATGTCGGCGGCTTCGTCGGGTGACAGGCCGGTAAGGATGTCCCGGGTCATGTCCAGCCAGCCCGGCAAGCCGCTTCCCAGATCGACTACCGGCCAGTCGCTTCCCCAGACCATGCGGGCAGGGCCAAAAGCCGACAGGACATGATCGACATACGGGCGGATCGCTTCGGCGCGGTCCTGATCGGGCCCGGCATAGGCGGTCAGGCCGGACAGCTTGCAACTGACATGTGGCAGGGCGGCCAGCGCGTCGATATCCGCCGCCCATGTCTCGAATGCGCCACCGGCGATATCGGGCACGCCGCAATGGTCCAGCACCAGCGTCATGTCCGGGCAGGCGCTGGCCAGTTCCAGCGCGACGGGCAACTGCCGTGCCAGAAAGCACATGTCGAAGGACATACCCCGCGACCCGATGCGGCGGATATTCTCGCGAAAGACGCTTGCGCGGGACATCTCGTCATCCACGACATGCAGCACCCGCCGGAACCCGACGACGCCCATGCCGGCGCATTCGTCAAGCCATGCCTCGAACCCTGCCTCGGTTTCGGGACGGCACGAGGCGATCAGCCCCAGGATGCTGCTTGCGCTGTCGTGGGCGATGGAGGCGATCAGGCGCGCCTCCTGTTGGTAATCCGCGTCATCGACGGCGGCCTCCATGAACAGCGCGCCTGCCACCTGTCCGCCGGCAAGCTCGTTATAGGTTTCGACCGTGAAATCGCCGCTTGCAAGCGGCGGGATGCCTTCGGCCCAGGCATAGCCCAGCCTGTCGCGATAGATCAGATGCTGATGGGTATCGAGCAGTTTCATCGGTCGTCCTCCGCTGTTGTTGCATCGCGCGTTATTCCGGGTCGGCAATCACGTCCTGCCGCTGCTGACCCAGTCCGGCGATGCCCAGTTCGACCACGTCACCCGGCACCAGATAACGTTGCGGTTTCAAGCCCATGCCCACGCCCGGCGGGGTGCCGGTCGAGATCACGTCGCCGGGCATCAGGCTCATGAACTGGCTCAGATAGCTGACCAGATAGGCCACATCGTAGACCATGGTCCGGGTCGAGCCGTCCTGCATTCGCTGACCATTCACGGTCAGCCACATGTCCAGTTCCTGCGGGTCAGACACTTCGTCGCGTGTGACCAGCCACGGGCCGATCTGGCCGAAATTGTCGCAGCTCTTGCCCTTGGTCCATTGGCCCGAGCGTTCGATCTGGAAGCCGCGCTCCGAGACATCATTGGTGATGCTGTAGCCCGCGACATGGCGCATCGCCTGCCCGGGGCTGACATATTTGGCGCGCGTGCCGATGATGACCGCCAGTTCCACCTCCCAGTCGGTCTTGACCGAGTCACGGGGGATAATGATCGGATCATTGGGGCCACAGATGGCGCTGGTGGCCTTCATGAAGATGATCGGTTCGGGCGGGACTTCCGCCCCGGTTTCGGCGGCATGGTCCGAGTAGTTCAGCCCGATGCAGATGAACTTGCCCGTTCCCGCCACGCAGGCACCGAGGCGGGCAGAGGGCTCCACCAGCGGCAGGCCCGCGGGATCGATTGCGCGCAACTGCTCCAGCCCGGCATCGGACAGGACCTCTGCGCCGATATCCGCGACCACTCCCGAAAGATCGCGGATATTGCCATCCGCGTCCAGCATTCCCGGCTTCTCGGCCCCGCGCGGACCGTGGCGCAACAGTTTCATGTAGCTTCCTTTCCTTCAGACATTCGACCACCCCCCATCGATGACATGGATCGCCCCGGTGGTATAGGCGCTTTCGTCGGAGGCCAGATAGACCACAAGCGCGGCGACTTCCGTGGCCTTGCCGATCCGCCCGATGGGCTGGCGCGCGATGAACGCGGCGCGCGCGGTCTCGTAGTCACCTTGCGCGCGGATGCGATCTTCCAGTGACGGGCTTTCGACCGTACCCGGACAGATGGCATTGCAGCGGATACCCTGGCCGATGAAATCGGCAGCCACGGATTTCGTCATGCCGATCACCCCGGCCTTGGTCGTACCATAGACGAAGCGGTTGGGGGCAGCGATGACGGAGGAGGCCGCCGAGGACATGTTGATGATCGACCCGCCCCCCGCGGCGATCATTCCGGGCAGGAAGGCGCGCAGCATCCGGTACATGGCCGTCATGTTCAGGGTCAGCGAAAACTGCCAGCTTTCCTCGTCGCAATCCAGGATCGTGCCATGGGCGACAAAGCCCGCGCAGTTGAACAGCACATCCGGCGCGCCCAGCGCCGCGGCTGCCGCAGCGACCTGGTCTGCGTCCGTCACATCGAGCAGGCGTGTCTCGATGCCCTCGCGCGCGAGATCGGCAAGTGCATCTGCGTTGATGTCGGTGCCGATCACGCGCGCGCCCTCAGCGGCCATGGCCAGCGCGCTGGCGCGGCCGATGCCCTGTCCTGCGGCAGTTACCAGGCAGGTCTTTCCCTCCAGTCGTCCCATTCGTGCAATCCTTGTCAAAGTGGCAGGCATGCCGGGCCAAGCGGCTCGAAGCTCTTGTAGGTCAGGATGAATTCGGTATGGCCCAACGCCTCGGATTTGGTGGGCTGGCCGCTGGCCGTCGCGATCACGGCGGCGAATATCTCGTCGCCGATCTGGGTCAGGCTTGCAGCACCTGTCAGGATGCGGCCTGCATTGATGTCCATGTCCTCGGACAGGCGTTCATACATATGCGGGTTGGCCGCGATCTTGATGACAGGTGCGAGTGCCGAGCCGACGACCGACCCGCGCCCGGTCACGAACAGCGTCATATGCGCGCCCGAGGCCATCATCTCGACGATCTCGGCATTGTCCGAGATGTTGGGAAACCCGAAGCGCACCTCGCCGTCCGGCACGACATCCATCAGGTACAGCCCACCGCGTGGCGGTATGTCGCCCGGCTTGATCAGCCCCGAAATCTGCGACTGGCCCGATTTCATGTAGGCGCCCAGTGATTTCTCCTCGATCGTGGTAAGGCCACCATCGGCATTGCCGGCGGCAAAGCTGCCATAGCCCAGCGTTGCGTAATAGCGCGCGGCCTTCTCGACACTGGCGCGCAACTCGATGGCCAGTTCGGGCGTTGCCGCACGGCTGGCCATGATGTTCTCGCAGCCGATCAATTCGCCCGTTTCCTCGAAGATGCAGGTTGCGCCCTCGGCCACCAGCCGGTCGAAGGCAAGCCCGGCGGCCGGGTTGCCCGTGATCCCCGAAGTCCCGTCAGAGCCGCCGCAGACCGTGCCGATGGTCAGGTCGGACAGCGCCAGCGGCACCTGTTCGGCGTCTTGGAGGATCGCGGCCTGCTCGGCCACCCATGCCCGCCCGGTCTCGACTGTGGCGCGGGTACCGCCGTCGTGCTGGATTACCAGCGTGCGCACAGACCGGCCGCTTTCGGCCACCACACGTTCCAGCTGATACCTGTCGAAACTTTCGCAGCCCAGCGATACGAGCAGCACCGCGCCCACATTCGGATGGGTGCACAGCCGCTCCATCATCTTCTGGGCGTAGGCGTTGGGAAAGCAGCCCGGAAACCCGATAAGATGGGCGCTCTCGGGCGTGGGGGTCACGATCTGGCGGGCGACATGATGGGCGCATTCGACCAGATAGGCGACCGCGACCAGGTTGCGGATGCCCTTGCGCCCGTCCGAGCGAGGATAGCCCTTCATCGTCATCATGCCTTGTTCCCTGTTGCCGCGTCATGATCTGTCCGGGACCCGGCCAGCGAATGGGTGGGCGTATAGTCGCTTGCCAGATTGTGCAGATGGACATGCGCGCCGGGGGCGATATCGCAGACGGCCGAGCCGATCGGCGCGCCATACTTGATGACCTTCTCGCCCGCGGCAATGAACCGCGCCGCGATCTTGTGTCCGAGCCCAAGGCGCCGGGAAAACTGGACCTCGGTGCCTGCGACGACCACGGTCTCGCCCCCGTCGATGGCACCGCGCAGCACGAAGACATTGTCGCGCGGCGACAGGAGCAATAGGCGCGGATCGGTCTGGCTGCTCATCTTTGCCTCATAACTTTGCGATGGTTGCAATGTCGATGAAATCCCAGTCCAGTTCCATGCCAAGACCCGGACCTTCGGGCATGATTGCCATTCCGCCACGGATCGGCAATTCACCCTGCAGACCGAAGGCAAAGGCGGACATCGGCCAGAGCACCTCGAACCAGTCCGAATTGGTCACCGCCCCGTTCAGATGTAGCGCGACCATTTCGAGAGGGTGAAAAATGGTCGTGTGGATTTCGCAGGGCATCAGGAAAGCCTCGGCCAGTCGCGCAACCTTGAGAGTGCCTGTCACCCCACCCGACCAGGAGGGGTCGGCGCGCACCCCGTCCACAACCCGGCTGGAAATATGTTCGGACAATGACAGGGGCGGTTTGGCCAGGACCTCGCCGCCGATCACCGGAATATCCAGTTGCCGGGTCAGTTCGCGCAGTGCGGGTATGGCCTCGTCGGGCAAGGGCTCTTCCAGCCACAGATAACCCAACCGCTCCGCCTCGCGGCCAAGGCGCAGCGCCTCATCAAAGGTATAGGGCTGCACCGGGTCCGACATCAGGGCGAAATCGGGGCCGACAGCGGCGCGTACCGCGCGGTGGATCTCGATATCCTCTTCCAGCGTGCGACCGGGCGGGTGGATCTTGTAGCCCTTCAATCCGGCGGCCTGCACGATCTGCGCTTCGGCCCCATAGGCTTCCGGTCCGTCCAGTACCAGAGACGAGGCATAGACCGGCACCTGCCGTCGCGCGCCCCCGATATAGCGCCAAAGCGGCTGCCCCGCCGCCTGCGCGCCCAGCAACCACAGGCAGCAATCGAGCGGGCCATAAGCATGGATCGGCAGATGGTGCCACCAGCGGTCGGCGCGCCGCCAGTCATGCCAATGTGCCTCGCGGTCCAGCGCATTGCGTCCCACGAAGAATGGCCGAAACGAGGCTGTCGCCGTATGCCCCGCTCCCAGCGCCGAGCGCCCGGCAAAGCCGAACATGCTGGCCTTTTGCCCGCAATCGGTGTGCATGGTATATACCAGAAACTCCAGCCCTTTGTCCGGTGCGCCGCCCCGCAGCGCACCTGCGGTGCTGACCGGACCGGGAGTGCGGCAGCAGCGGATATCAAGAGCGGAAATGCGCATGATTCAGAACTTGCCGAATTGAAGATAGGCGTCCTGCGGGTCCATCCCGCTCAGGATGGCGCTGCGGACCTTGTTTTCCGTCTGCATGGCCGCGACCGAGGCCTCGATCACCTCGTCCAGAGCCGCGCCCGGAATCCTCACCATGCCATCAGCATCCCCGTGCAGCCAGTCGCCCGGCGCGATCAGTACATCGTCGATATGGATCGGCACATCTGTCCCGGTGGGCAACCATGCGCCGACCACATCGCGCGGGGTGTGGAACACGCGCCAGCATGGCAGGCCAAGCCGCAGGATGAAGCCTGCATCGCGCAGGCCACCATCCATCACGCAGCCCAGCACCCCCTTGCGGTGCAGGGTCTCGGCCGACAATTCGCCCATCTGGGCGACGGTGTGGTTGTGCGGCTGGCTGATCCAGACATGGCCTGGACGCGCGCGCGAAAGCAGGCCCGTCCATTCCAGCAGCGTGGAATGGGCATCGGCGCTTTCGTCCATCCGGCCCTCGATGGTGAATGCCGGGCCGCAGAGGACCTTTTCGGGCTGAAGCGGCCGGATGCGCGGGGGCAGGGTGAAGTTGCGCAGACCCCGCGCGCGCATCACGTCATGGATGACGCTGGTATAGCAGGACTCCAGCACCTCGATGCGGGGGTCAGGCGCGGGCTTGGCATCAGTCATGGTGAAACACCTCTTCCATCATGGCCCACCATTCCCCCTCGGCCCGGCTGTCGAGCGGGATCTGGCAGGGCATGCAGACATCCCACCATTCCTGTGTCTTCGGGTCCGCCGCCATCTTCGCGGCATCGGCGGCAAAATCCTCGCCGACATATTCCCAATACCCGAACAGCAGGTTTTCCGGCTCGCGCAGGAAGATGCTGTAATTGGTGATGTTGCATTCGCTGATCCTGGCCAGGATTTCGGGCCAGGTATCGGCGTGCAGGCGTTTGTAGGTTTCAATCCGGTCGGGTTTCAGTCCGATGACCATTCCCATGCGTTGCATTTCATCCCTCCTTGCCAGTGATCCGGTGATGGCTGCCCTCGACAGTCTGTGCCGTGATCGCCTGCATGTCCCAGTCGATCCCCAGCCCCGGAGTGTTGGGTGGATGTGCGCGACCCGCGCGCAGATCAAGGCGCGAGGTCGTGATCGCATCAAGCTGCGGGATATATTCCAGCATCCAGGCATTGGGCACGGCGCAGGCAAGGCTGACATGCAGCTCCATCAGGAAATGCGGGCAGATCGACAGGTTGTGGCACTCGGCCATATGGGCGACCTTGAGCCACGGCGTGATCCCGCCCACACGCGCGGCATCGACCTGCACCACGCTTGCCGCGCCCTGCATCAGGTAATCCTTGAACTGGCCGGGTGAATAGAGGCTCTCGCCCACGGCAATCGGTACGCGGCTTTGCCGGGCGAGGGTGGCATGGCCCGACAGGTCGTCCGCTGGCAGCGGTTCCTCGAACCATGTGATGCCATGATCGGCCAGCATATCGGCGCGCAACAGCGCCTCGGACAGTGTGAAGGCCTGATTTGCATCGACCATCAGGCGGAAGTCATCGCCAACGGCGGCACGCACGGCTGACAGGCGGCGGGCATCCTCGGCGGATGAAGGCTTGCCGATCTTGACCTTGGCCCCGGCAAAGCCTGCCGCGCTGACGGCGCTGGCATCCTCGACCAGTGCGGGCGTGTCGATATGCAGCCAGCCGCCTTCGGTCGAATAGACCGCGATATCGGATCGCGCCCCTCCGGCCATGCGCCAGAGCGGCAGACCGGCACGCCTGCAGCGCAGGTCCCACAGCGCCGTGTCGATGGCTGCGAGCGCCAGCGAGGTGATTGCCCCGACTGCCGTGGCATGGGTGACAAACAGCAGGTCGCGCCAGATGCCCTCGATCTCTTCGGCCTCGCGCCCGATCAGCCGTGGCACGAGCGTCTGCGTCAGCAGGCTGATCACGGCGGGCCCGCCCGTGCCGATCGTGTAGCTGTAGCCGATCCCGCTGGCGCCCTCGCTGTCGGTGATGACCACCAGCGGTGTCTCCTGACTGACAAAGGACTGGATCGCATCGGTCCGGCGCACCTTGGGTGCCAGATCGACCATGCGGATCTCGACATGCGCGATGCGGGCCATCAGAGCACCTCCAGCGAGCGCGTCGTTTCAGCGTCAAACAGATGCGCCCGCGCCAGTGCGACCTGAAAGGTCAGCACCTCGCCGGGTTGCACGATGCGCGGACCATAGAGCTTGGCCTGCACTTCCTGCCCGGCAATGGTGGTATAGATCAGGCTTTCCATGCCCAGAGGCTCCGCCAGCGCGATCCGCAGGTCGAGCGTGGCCACCTGTGCCGCATCCTCGGGCATGCCAAGGCCATGGCCCTGCGGGCTGATGTCATCGGGGCGGATGCCCAGAATGACCTTTTGCCCCTCGCGCACCTTGCCTGCCAGTCGGGGCGGCACCGGGACCCGGCTCTGGTCGGC
Source organism: Paracoccaceae bacterium (assembly GCA_007128135.1). GTDB lineage: Bacteria > Pseudomonadota > Alphaproteobacteria > Rhodobacterales > Rhodobacteraceae > Roseinatronobacter. The sequence goes on from SKYA01000029.1 coordinate 32,145, forward strand.
CAGAACCACCTGACCGGCCTCGATATGTCCGGGCAGCTGGTTCATCGGGGGCGAGCCGATGAAGCCTGCGACAAAGGTGTTCACCGGATGGTTGAAGACCTGCATCGGCGTTCCGACCTGTTCGATATGGCCACCGCGCATGACCACTATCCGGTCGGCCAGGGTCATGGCCTCGATCTGGTCATGAGTGACATATACGATCGTGGTGCGCACGGTCTGGTGCAGTTTCTTGATCTCGGCGCGCATCTGACCGCGCAGCTTTGCGTCCAGGTTCGACAAGGGCTCGTCAAACAGGAAGGCATCGGGGTGGCGCACGATGGCGCGGCCCATGGCCACGCGCTGGCGCTGGCCACCCGAAAGCTCGGCAGGGGTGCGATCCAGCAATTCCGACAGTCCCAGGATGTCGGCGGCCTCGGCAACGCGCTCTGCAATCACCTTGGGTTTCTGACCGGCGATCTTCAGCCCGAAGCCCAGGTTGTCGCGCACGCTCATATGCGGATAGAGCGCGTAGTTCTGGAACACCATCGAGATGTTGCGCTTGCGCGGGGGCAGGTCGTTCACGATCCGGTCCCCGATCAGAACTTCCCCGCCCGAGATATCTTCCAGTCCTGCGATCATGCGCAGCGTGGTGGACTTGCCGCAGCCCGACGGCCCGACCAGCACGACGAATTCGTTATGCCCGATCTCGAGGTTGATGCCATGCACGGCACGTACCTTGCCATAGGACTTGACGACGTCTTTCAGCATTATGCTCGCCATGGATTATCCCTTTACGCCGCCGAATGTCAGACCCGAGATCAGGTGCTTCTGCACCAGGAATGTCAGGATCAGGGCGGGCACGATGATGATGACGGCCATGGCACACATGCCGGCCCAGTCGATGGTGAATTGCGCGGTGAAATCCATCAGCCCCACTGGCAGCGTCTTGGAATCGGTCGTCCGGGTCAGCTGGCTGGCCAGCGCGAATTCGTTCCAGCTGGTGAGGAAGGCGAACACCCCTGCCGCCGCGATGCCGGATCGGGCCAGCGGGAACTCGATCTTCCAGAAGGCCTGCCAGCGGGTGCAGCCATCCACCTGTGCGGCCTCGGACAGGCTGATCGGGATCTGGCGAAAGAAGCCGTCGATCAGCCAGATGGTGAAGGGCACGTTCAGCGAGACATAGACGATGATGAGACCCAGTTGCGCATCGATCAGGCCAATGCGGCTCCACAGCATGAAGATCGGCAGGCTGAGCGCGATGCCCGGCACGGCGCGAAACAGCATCAGCCCCAGGAAGAGCCCGTTCTTGAAGCGGAAGCGGAAACGGGCAAAGGCATAGCCTCCTCCAACCCCGATCACCAGAGCGATGACAGTCGAAGTCATCGCAATGACCATGGAATTGGTGAAATAGGCCAGAACCGGAATGCCGACCTGATCGGACCCGAAACCGAATATCTTGGCGAAATTGTTCAGGGTCAGTTGCTGTGGCACCCAGATGGGCGGTTTGGCCAGGATTTCGCGGTTGGGCCGGAAGGCTGCAAGCACCACCCACAGGCCGGGCAGGCACATGATCACCATTAGCAGGAATGTCGCCAGCCACAGGCCCACGGCCTGAATCCGCCGGCGAATCGCGGCGCGTTCGGCAATCGTGCTCATTCCGCACCCCCCATGTAGCGCCGTGCGGCGACGAGCTTGGTGTAGAAGTAATAGGTGAAGGCGATGGACAGGATCGTGGACAGATAGGCCATGGCATTGGCCTGCCCCATGCGGGCATTGTCATAACCCACGCGCGCGATCATGGTCCACAGAAGTTCTGTCCGCCCTGCCGGGCCGCCACCGGTCATGATGGCCACGATGTCATAGGCCCGCGCCACATCCAGCGACCGGATCGTCATGGCGATGAATACGAAGGGCATCAGGAAGGGCAGCGTTATGTGACGGAATACCTGCCAGGAATTGCAGCCATCGACCTTGGCGGCCTCGATCGGGTCGCGCGGCATGGCGAACAGGCCCGCCAGCAGCAGGATGGCGAAGACCGATGTGCTCATCCAGACTTCGGCGAAGATGATCGAGAACATGGCGAGTTTCGCATCGACCAGCCAGGGTATCGCCTGTGTGGTCAGCCCCAGCGATTGCAGGGCATTGTTCAGGATCCCGATATTGTCATTGAAGATGAACTTGAACTGGAAGCCCACCAGAATGGGCGAGAACATCATCGGAAACATCATGATCGTGCGCAGGGTGCGCTGGCCCCAGGTGATCTTGTTGATCAGGAGCGCGATCCCGAGGCCGAGCAGCAACTCGGCATTCAGCGCGATGGCCAGAAAGACGATCGTGCGCAGGAATGCCCTCCAGAAATCCGGATTCTCGAACAGACGGATATAGTTGCGGAACCAGATGAAATCCTCGATCGTCTCGGGCCGGGTCAGGCGATAGGAGGTCATCGAGGTATAGAACGAGAAGATCAGCGGTAATGCGACCACGAACAGCATGGTCAGGATTGCCGGCAACAACAGCAGGAACGGCGTCATTGCCTGTCGCCTGGTTCGTAGGAATCGGATCATGTGCGTATCTTTCGGGGGGTCGGAGCGGCCGTGTCTGCCGCGCCGACAGAATGCTCGTCAGTGGTGGCCCCTGCGGTGGGCCGGACCGTCTGGTGGCGTTCCGCGTCAAGTCGGTGGCCCGGGCGGGCGAGGGTTGACGTCCCGCCCGCCCGGACCTGCCGGATCACAGGTGGCCGGCATCCTCCATGATCTCGCGCGCATCGCGGGCGGCGGCATCAAGGGCCTGTTGCGCGGTCATGTCACCGACCATCGCGGCCTGCAGACGCGGCCATAGCGCGTTCGACACCTCGATCCATTCCGCGATCAGAGGGGGTGTGAAGGCGTCTTCGGCCATGGACGTGCGGAAGGTCGAGAACACCTCGACCATGAAATCATCCCCCGCAGCCGCAAATTCTGCCAGGGCGTCATCCCAGACCGCCGTCCGGGTGGGCAGAATCCCCATGCGCGCCTCGATCATCTGCCGGTCATGGTCGGTCAGGAAGGTGATGAAGGAGGCGGCCGCCTCGGGGTTGTCGCAGGTGGTCGTGATCGAGAAACTATGCGAGCCGGACCAGCCGGTGCGCAGGCCGGCATCCCCCTTGGGCGCGCGTACAACGCCGACATTGCCAGCGACAGACGAGTTTTCCGCATCATTGAAGAAGGCCGACCAGCCGCCCCAGTCGAGGTTCAGCGCAACCGTGCCGCTGGCAAAGCCAAGCCCGGTGTCATCCCACAGATAGTTGGGCACGCCGACAGGCACCGCGCCCGCATTGTAGAGGTCCACGAACCATTGCAGCGCCGCCACGCCTTCGGGCGAGTTGAAGGTCGGGTTCCAGTCCTCGTCGAACATGGCGCCACCGTTGGACACCAGCCGCTCGTAGAAGCGCCCGGTGATGGCTTCGTCCTTGCCCACGAACTGCGTGCCGAAGAAATCGGGCGGATTGGCGAAGAACAAGGCCTGATCGCGCACCTGGTCCCAGGTTTCGGGCGGGGCCAGGTCATAGCCATATTCGGCCGCAAAGGCGGCCTGGTTCTCGGCATCCTCATAGAGCGACTTGATGTAGAACAGGTTCGAGACATCGGAATGGCGCGGCAGTTGCACAAGGCGGCCATCGACCGTCGAGTGCTCCAGCAGCAGCGGTGTGAAGCCTGCCAGTGTCTCGGGCGCGATCAGGTCGTTCAGATCGGCATAGATATTGCCGTATTGGGGGGCGAAACTGGTATGGTTCGAGCCCACGCACCAGTTCAGGGTGCCTGCCGCGATATCCTGCTTGATCTCGCGATCCAGCTCGAAATGGTTCTTGCGGCTGAGAATCTGGACAGTTGCGCCCGTCGCCGCTTCCCATTCGGAAATCGTGGCATAGAGCGGCTCGTACTGCGCGCCGCCGATCAGCTTGACGCGCAGGGTGTAGCCATCGAAATTGCCGTAATCCTGCGCGAAGGCCGACCCCGCCAGCAAGGCGGGCATGGCGGCACAGGCAAGCAGTCTTTTCAGTGAGGTCTTCATGTCTTCCTCCCGGTTTGTCGATTTTCCGGGGCACCCTCCCGGCACCCCATCAGGCTCATGGCGCGGCCTGCCGCGACACGATCTCGTCTGCACTGGTGTCCATGACGTCCAGCGCGAATTCCGTCACGATCCGGTCCGTGTCCTGCCCCAGGCCGGGGGCTGCACGAGCGGATTTCAGCACCTGCCCGTCAACGCGCAGCGGGCCGCGCAGCGCTGACAGCGAAAGACCGCAATCACGGCCTATCTGCTGCAGGAAGTCCATTCTGGCAAAGGCGTCACTGCCCATCAGTGCGGGCCAGTCCAGCACCTCTGCGCACCAGATATCCGCCGGTTGCAGGATCGTCAGCCACTCGGCGGTGCGGCGGTGCACCACATGTTTCCCGATCACCGTCTTGATGGCGTCGCGATGGATCATTGCGGCACGCGGATCATCCAGCCACTCTTCCAGACCGGTGATCTCCATCAACTCGGACAGGGTGCGCAGTGATGGAGTCATGGCGATGGCGAGCCAGCCATCGCGCGTGCGATAGACGCCATAGGGGGCACCCAGATAGGCATGGGCACCATCCACGGCGGGACGTTCGGGCAAGCGCCCACCATCGTTGAGATGGGTGGTGAGCACCTCGAACTGAAAATCGATCATCGCCTCCAGAAGGCTCGTCTGCACATGCGCGCCGCGCCCGTGAAAGCCACGCCCGACCAGTGCCGCCAGCAGCCCCTGCACCAGCGTGTTGCCTGCCATCATGTCGGCCACTGCCAGCCCCATCGGCATGGGCGGGTCATCGCGGCTGCCGGTCAGCCAGAGCAGCCCCGAGCGCGCCTGCGCCAGCAGGTCCTGCCCGGGCAGGCCTGCCCATGGACCGTCCTCTCCATAACCCGAGATGCTGCCATAGACGATGCGCGGATTGATCGCGCGCACGTCCTCATAGCCGAAGCCCTGCCGCTCGATCACGCCGGGGCGGAAATTCTGGATCACCACATCGGCACGCCGCAACAGGGCGCGCAGCCGCGCGCGGTCCGACTCGTTGCGCAGATCGGCGGTCATGCTTTCCTTGTTGCGGTTGATAGCATGGAACAGCGAATTGTCCCCGCCGATCTCGGTATCGGACAGATACAGGCTGCGGCACAGATCGCCGGTGCCGGGTCGCTCGATCTTGATGACCCGCGCGCCAAGATCCGCCAGTTTCAACCCCGCAAGCGGGCCGGAAAGGAACTGGCTGAAATCCACCGCCAGAATACCGGCAAGGGGGCGGTCCTGCTGTGGCATCGTCTTCATGTCAGGCTGTCCCGATAGGCCGCATTCAGGCGCTCCAGTGTTGTTGCCATATCAGCCTCGCGTCGAAGGAAGGCATGGACGATATCGCCCCCGGCATCCTGCAGGCGCATGTAGCCATCATATCGCGGCCGCAGCCATGCGCTTTCGAGTGTGGCGCGGGTGTTGCGGAAGAAGTTGCGGCAGGCCGCGTTGCAGGCGCCGCTCTCCCAGGCCGCGGCATTGCCCGGCTGCCCACCGGCAGTGAAGTAGAGCCCCGACTGGCAGTCGGCCCCGGCCACGAAGTAGGCATAATCCAGCGCCAGATCAGCGTGCCGCGTCTGTGCCGAAACGGCAATCCCCGTGCCGCCCAGAACCGTGCCGCGCGGCCCATTACCCGCCACGCCCGGCGCATCGGCAAAGACCAGCGGATAGGGGCAATACCCGTCACGGCTGTAATTGGTGTAGCCATAGCCGAAAGGCGAATAGGCGGGCGCGTCGCGCGTGCGGCCCATCCACTCGTAGATGCCGATCGGGTCCAGCGTCAGGCAGCGCGGATCGATCAGCGCGACAATTTCGGCCAACAGGGACAGGACATGGCGGCCATGGTCGGGAGCGATCAGATGACCGGCGTCCTCTGCTACCGGATAGCCCATATTCCGCGCCAGCCCGAAGAAGGTCATCAGCGCATTTATCGGGATCAGCGCGAAACCCACCTTGCCCGCCCGCGCGAGTTCGAGCACATGTTCCCAGTCATCCGGGGGCGAGCCCAGCAGGTCGGGACGATAGGCCGCAACAGGTGTCGCTGCGTCGATGGCCAGCGCCCATTGCCGCCCGTCAAACGCATAGGACGGATGAGACAGCCCCACCGATTGCGCTGCGAGTGCGGCCAGATCATCCGCGCGCCCGGGCACATCCAGCGCCAGAAGCGTGCCTTGCCGCGCAGCCTCGCCGACATGTGGGTGGTCGATCACCATGAGGTCGAACTCGCTTGCCATGGCCCCGATCGGCCTGTCGGCAAAAGCCTGAAGCGACCGCTTTTCCCAGATGACGGACACGCCGGGATACGTCTTTGCCCATGCCGCCGAAGTCGCAACCATCGGGTCGAAGCCGCGTGAGTGGTCCCAGGTCATCCCGCGAAGGGTAATCGCGTCAGGCATTGCTCTGTTCTGCCTTTCGGG
>SKYA01000072.1 GCA_007128135.1 Paracoccaceae bacterium
TCGAGGCGCTGATCACCGATGACTATCTCGATGTCGAGGCCGCCATCGAGGAGGCCGCGCCCGAAATGATCCTCGGCACGCAGATGGAACGCCATATCGGCAAGCGCCTGGGCATTCCCTGTGCCGTCATCTCGGCACCGGTTCATGTGCAGGATTTCCCCGCACGCTACTCGCCCCAGATGGGGTTCGAGGGCGCAAATGTGCTGTTCGACACTTGGGTGCACCCGCTGGTCATGGGGCTCGAGGAACACCTGCTGACCATGTTCCGCGACGATTTCGAGTTCCACGACGCGGCAGGCCCCTCGCATCATGGCGGCAAGGCGCACCCCATGCCCCAGAGCGCAACCGCCACGCATGTGGCCGCGGATGAAGGGGGCTCGATGCCCCCGCCAGCCGCGCCTGCTTCGCCGGACAACGTGATCTGGCTGAGTTGCGCCGAGCGCGAACTCAAGAAGATCCCCTTCTTCGTGCGCGGCAAGGCACGGCGCAATACCGAGAAATTCGCCTCGCTGAAGGGCCTGAACGAGATCTCGGTCGATACGCTTTACGAGGCAAAGGCGCACTATGCTCGATAGCCAGCATATCCACCCCAAGCCTTACCGTTTTGTCGTCGTCACGCTCGACGCACATGCGGCAGGCCCGGCAACGCGCGTGCTGCCGCGCCTGCGCGATGATTTTCCTGGGCTGGAGGTCTCGATTCATGCTGCTGCCGAATGGGCCGAGAACCCGCAATCGCTGGCCGAGGCCAAGGCTGCGATCGCTGCCGCCGATATCGTCGTGGCGAACCTGCTGTTCATCGAGGAACATGTCACCGCCTGCCTGCCCGAACTGCAAGCCGCGCGCGAACGCGCCGATGCCTTTGTCGGCGTGATTGCCGACCCGCAGATCGTCAAGCTGACGAAAATGGGCGATCTCGACATGGCGAAACCCGCCAGCGGCATCGCCAAGCTGATGAAGAAACTGCGCGGCGGCGGCGACAAGTCGAAACCCGCGAGCGGCGCGAAACAGATGTCGTTGCTGCGCCGCTTGCCGAAGATCCTGCGTTTCATCCCCGGCAAGGCGCAGGACCTGCGCGCCTGGTTCCTGTCGATGCAATACTGGCTGGGCGGGTCCGACGACAATATCGAATCGATGATGCGCTTCCTGATCGCGCGTTATGCTGCGCGCCCCGAATGGCGCGAGGTCAGGGCCGCCGCCCCGATCGACTATCCCGAGGTCGGTCTCTACCATCCCGACCTGCCTGGGCGCATCACCACCAATGCCGCCGACCTGCCACGCCCGGCGGGCGCGAAAGGCACCGTCGGCCTGCTGCTGATGCGCTCCTATATCCTCGCCTCGGACACGGCGCATTACGACACTGTCATCCGCGCGCTGGAAGCGCGCGGCCTTGCCGTGCTGCCTGCTTTTGCAGGCGGTCTCGACGGACGCCCCGCAATTGCCGAATATCATCGGGACAGGATCGACGCGCTGCTGTCGCTGACCGGCTTCAGCCTGGTCGGCGGGCCGGCCTATAATGACAGCCCGGCTGCGGTCGAAACGCTGAGCGCGCTCAATGTTCCCTACATGGTGGCCCATCCGCTGGAATTCCAGACGCTCGGGCAGTGGGCCGCCTCGGGGACGGGCCTGGGGCCGGTCGAGACCACGATGCTGATCGCGCTGCCTGAAATCGACGGCGCGACATGCCCGACGGTCTATGCAGGCCGTCATGGGGCCGATACCTGCACAGGCTGCGCGCATCAGTGCCATGTCGCAAGCGACTCGCGCGAGATGGCACCCTGCCATGAGCGCATCACCTCGCTGGCCGAAAAGATGGCTCGCATGGTGGCGCTGCGCCGCAAGCAGAATCATGAAAAGAATGTCGGAATCGTGCTGTTCGGCTTTCCACCCAATGCGGGTGCAGTGGGAACAGCGGCCTATCTCGACGTGTTCGAGAGCCTGCACAACACGCTGCACCGCATGGCGGCGGAAGGATATGACATCACGCCGCCCGCCACGTCGGACGAATTGCGCGCGGCCATCCTGAAGGGCAATGCCGCGACCTACGGGCAGGAGGCCAATGTCGCGGCCCATATTCCCGCCGAGGAAATGGTGCGCAACTGCCCGCCCCTGTCGGTCATCGAAGCGGTATGGGGACCGGCGCCCGGGCGCATCCAGTCCGACGGGCGCGGCGTCTTCGTGCTGGGCGCGCAGTTCGGAAAGGTCTTTGTCGGCGTCCAGCCCACCTTCGGCTATGAAGGCGACCCGATGCGGCTGTTGTTCGAGCGCGGCTTCGCCCCCACACATGCCTTCACCCAGTTCTATCTCTGGCTGCGCAACACCTACCGCGCCGATGTGGTGGTGCATTTCGGGATGCATGGCGCGCTGGAGTTCATGCCCGGCAAGCAGGCGGGCCTTGGCGCGCGCGACTGGCCCGACCGGCTGATTGGCGAGATGCCCAATGTCTATCTCTATGCCGCCAACAACCCGTCAGAGGCGAGTCTTGCCAAGCGCCGCTCGGGTGCCGTGACCATCACCCACCTGACCCCGCCGGTCGCGCAGGCCGGGCTCTACAAGGGCTTGCAGGACCTCAAGGACAGCCTTGCCCGCTGGCGCCGGATGGAGCCGGAAGACCCTGCGCGCGATGAACTTGAGGCACTGATCGCGGAACAGGCCGGCGCCATCGATCTGTCGGGCACGCCGGACTCGCTCTGGGTCAGGCTGCTGGAATGCGAGGATGCGCTGATCCCCGAGGGTCTGCACATCATGGGTCGCAAGCTCGACGCGAGCGCCCGCGCGCATCTGTTGGCCAATGTCGATGCCAGCCCCGAGCAACGCGCCGCGATGGACGCGGCCCTGCAAACCGATTGCGAACTGACCGGGCTGATGCGCGCGCTCAATGCCGAATATATCGTGCCTGTCCCCGGGGGCGATCTGATCCGCTCGCCGCAGATCCTGCCGACGGGCCGCAATATCCATGCGTTTGACCCGTTCCGCATGCCCACGGCCTTCGCGCTGCGCGAAGGGGCCTTGCAGGCAGCGCGGCTGCTGGAGGCGCATCCCGCACTGCCGCGCACGGTCGCGATGGTGCTGTGGGGGTCAGACAACATCAAATCCGATGGCGGCCCGATTGCGCAGGCGCTGGCACTGATCGGAGCCACCCCGCGCTTTGACGCCTATGGCCGGCTCTCGGGCGCGGATCTGATTCCGCTGGCTGAACTCGGCCGGCCCCGGATCGACGTGGTCATGACGCTCTCGGGCATCTTCCGTGACCTGCTGCCGCTGCAGACGCGCCTGCTGGCCGAGGCCGCCTTGAAGGCCGCCATGGCCGATGAACCCGAGGCGCAGAACTTCATCCGCGCCCATGCAATGGCCGCAAGCCGCGAACTGGGCGTCGATCTGGAGACGGCTGCGCTGCGCGTCTTTTCCAATGCCGAAGGGGCCTACGGCTCGAATGTCAACGCGCTGGTGGACAGTTCCGCCTTTGGCGAGGAGGACGAACTCGCCGATGCCTATCAGACACGCAAGGGCTTTGCCTATGGCATGAACGGCAAGCCGGTGGCGCAACCGGAGCTGCTGAAGGCCACGCTGAAGACTGTCGATCTGGCCTATCAGAACCTTGAATCGGTCGAGTTGGGCGTGACCACGGTTGACCATTATTTCGACACTCTGGGCGGGATCGCGCGCGCGGTGAAGCGTGCCCGGGGCGGCGAGGATACCCCGGTCTATATCGGCGACCAGACGCGCGGCGCGGGCAAGGTGCGCACCTTGCGCGACCAGATCGCACTGGAGACCCGTTCGCGCGCGCTGAACCCGAAATTCTACGAGGCCCTTCTGACGCACAAGGCCGAAGGCGTGCGCCAGATCGAGGCACAGGTGACCAATACGCTGGGCTGGTCGGCCACGACCGGCACGGTCGAGCCCTGGGTCTATCAGCGCCTGTCGGAGACCTTCGTGCTGGATGAGACCATGCGGCGGCGCCTGGCCGAGCTGAACCCGCAGGCATCGGCGCGGCTGGCCGGGCGGCTGATCGAGGCCTCGGAACGGAACTACTGGGCCCCGGACGCGGCCACACTGGCCGCGTTGCAGGACGCCGCAGACGAGATCGAAGACCGTGTCGAAGGAATTGCCGCCGAATGAGCAGGACCGCGACCATAGCACTCTGTGGACAGGGCGGAA
>SKYA01000206.1 GCA_007128135.1 Paracoccaceae bacterium
GGCAGGCGGGTGTGATGTCATTCTCGGCCGCATAGGCGAGGCTGTCTTCCATCGCCATTTCCATGATCAACTCGCGATCGGGCTCGATCCAGTCGGTGATCAGGTTCCACTCGCCGGCATTTGCGTCCCATTGCTGGATCATTGCGGCACCCGAGCCACCGTGGTTCTCGCAGGCCACCGAGAAGGCCGGGCCGAAATTGGGCAGGCCCAATTCGACCATCAGCTCCTCGGTGATCTCCAGGTTGGCCATCCCGTCGCGCATCATCGCAGGCGTGATGGCGGCAACACCATGGATTTCCTGTGCCTTCTTGGCAGCTTCCACCGCCAGCATGGCCGCATACATGCCGCGCGAATAGAGCACGGTGCCGACCTCGTCACCGGTTCCGGCATATTTGCCAGGCTCGATCACATAGCGCTGCAGGTCCTCATAGATCGGATAATCCGTGCCTGTACCATGCATCGCAAGCGCCTTGTAGCCATGCGCGCCTTCGCCCACGGGGCGGACATCCTGCTGCGAGCCCGACCACCAGACGCCGATGAAATTCTCCATCGGGAAGCGGATGTTGGCGGCCTCCTGGATTGCGGTCGGGTTCATCACGCCCCAGCCCCACATTACGACGTAATCGGGACGCTCGCGACGGATCTGCAACCACTGGCTGCCCTGTTCCTGACCGGGGCTGTCCACACCGATCGGCAGGAAGGTGAAGCCCAGCCGCTCGGAAAGCCGCGTCAGCGTCGGGATCGGTTCGCGACCGTAAGCCGAATTGTGATAGAGCAGCACGATCTTCTTGCCCTCGAGCGAGCCGTCATTCTCGCCCAGCAGATAGTTGATGATCACGCTCGCCCCGTCCCAGTAGTTGGCTGGGTAGTTGAAGGTCCAGTTGAACACTTCGCCATTCACGGCCGAGGTACGACCATAGCCCATCGTGTGCATGGGAATCTGGTCTTCCATCGTGCGCGGGATCAGCTGATAGGTGATGCCCGTGGACAGGGGCTGCAAGACCAGCGGATTGTCCCCGCGGATCGACTGGTAGCATTCAACCCCGCGTTCGGTGTTGTAGGCCGTCTCGCATTCGGTGTAGCGGATCGGCACGCCCCCGATGCCGCCATCGCGCTCGTTGATGAGCGTGAAATAGTCGGCGTAACCATCCGCAAAGGGAATCCCGCCTGCGGCGAACGGCCCTGTGCGATAGCTGAGGTTGGGGAAATGCAGCGTGTCGGCCAAGGTGGGGCCTGCTGCGATCATGGTGGCTGCAAGTGTTGCGGCCAGTCGGGTCATCTTCATTGGTGTCTCCTCCCGTAGATGACAGTTTCGAGTTGCAGCCCGCCCCCTCAGTAGGGGAAAGGCCAGAGGCGCAGTTTTTCCTTGATCGTGCGCCAGAGTGCGGCGATGCCATGCGGCTCTACGATCAGGAAGACGATGATAAGCGCACCGATGATCATGATCTCAAGATGCGCGGCCAGATCGGTGGGCCAGCCCAGTGTGTTGACAAGCAGCAGCTTCAGCAGCACCGGCCCCACGATCAGGAAGGCAGCGCCCGCAAAGGCCCCGAAGATCGATCCCAGCCCGCCGATGATGACCATGAACAGGACGAGGAAGGACTTGTCGATGCCAAAGGCCTCGCCTGCTTCTGCCGCGCCGAGATAGACCGTGAACAGAAGCGCACCGGAGATGCCCACGAAGAACGACGAGACCGCAAACGCCGTGAGCTTGGCCATCAGCGGGTTCACCCCGATGATCTCGGCAGCGATGTCCATGTCGCGAATGGCCATCCACTGCCGCCCCAGCGTGCCGCGTGTCAGATTGCGCGCCAGCCAGGCGAGCGAGACAAGAAAGCACAGGCAGATCATGTACATCGACACCGCCGAGGCGCGCGGGCCTGTGACCGCCACGCCAAACACCTCGCGCGTGGGGGCCGAGATCATGCCGGTGGGCGAATAGTTGTAGAACCACGGCTGGCGGGTGAACAGCCAGATCAGGAAGAACTGCGCGGCCAGCGTCGCCACGGCCAGATAGAACCCCTTGATGCGCAGCGAGGGCAACCCGAAAAGCACCCCCACGGCCGAGGTCACGAACCCGGCCAGGATGATGACGAAGACGATGTTGAAATCGGGGTAGGCGGTCATCAGCTTGTAGCTGGCATAGGCCCCCACCGCCATGAAAGCCCCGGTCCCGAGCGAGAGTTGCCCGCAATAGCCGATCAGGATATTCAGCCCGAGTGCCGCGATCGTGTAGATCAGGAAGGGCACGACAATCGAGTTGGCCCAGTAGTCGTTGATGATCAGCGGCATGACCAGAAAGGCGAAACCGAGGATGAAGTAATAGCCATACCGGTCAAACTTGATCGGAAAGGTCTGGCTGTCGGCGACATAGCTTGTCTTGAAGTCGCCTGCCTCACGATACAGCATCTCTCTAAACCCTCTCGATGATACGTTCGCCGAACAACCCTTGCGGTCGGAACAGCAGGAAGACGAGCGCCAGCATGTAGGCGAACCAGTTTTCCGTCGCGCCGCCGATGATGGGCTGCATGTAGAAGTCGAAAAGCTTCTCGCCGACCCCGATGATCAGACCGCCCACGATGGCGCCGGGAATCGAGGTGAAACCACCGAGGATGAGCACCGGAAGGGCCTTGAGCGCGATCAGCGAGAGCGAGAATTGCACGCCGGACTTGGACCCCCACATGATGCCCGCGACCAGCGCCACGATGCCCGCGATGGACCAGGTCAGCACCCAGATGAAGCGCAGCGAGATGCCCACCGACAGTGCTGCCTGATGATCGTCTGCAACTGCGCGCAGCGCGCGGCCCTGCTTCGTGTATTGCGAAAAGATCGTCAGCGAAGCCACGAGAATTGCTGCAATTCCTGCTGCCCAAAGCTCCAGCCGATCAATATAGAAACCATAGCCGAACCACGCAAAGGTCATGTCATCCACCGCTCCAGACATGCCCTTTGGCAGGCCCACATCCAGAGCCTTGACCTCGGCCCCCCACATGATGTCACCGACACCTTCCAGGAAATAGGCAAGGCCGATGGTGGCCATGAACAGGATGATCGGCTCCTGATTGACCAGATGCTTGAGGATGAACCGCTCCACCAGGATCGCGAGCAGGATCATCACCAGAACGGTTGCCGGGATGGCAAGGACCGTGGGCATGTTCCAGCCAAAATGGTGGATCCGCGTGCCGAAGATCACGTTGATCAGATGCGCAAAGGGAATCTGGCCGGACTGAAAACCCACCAGCGTGAGCGCGGCAAACAGCGCGAGCACCCCTTGGGCGAAGTTGAAAATCCCGGACGCCTTGAAGATCAGCACGAAGCCCAGCGCCACCAGCGCATACATAACCCCGGCAGTCAGGCCGTTCAGCGTGGCCTCCATCGCAAAAAGCAGATTATCCGGCATGGCGCGGCGCTCCTGTCATCGGTTCCATTGTCGTCTGCTCAGTCATGCGCCACCCCCAGATACGCCTTGATGACCTCCTCATTGTTGCGCACCTCCTCCGGTGTGCCATCCCCGATCTTGCGGCCGTAATCCATCACCACAACGCGGTCCGAGAGATCCATCACCACGCCCATGTCATGCTCGATCAGCACCGTCGTGGTGCCGAATTCGTCATTCACATCGAGGATGAAGCGGCACATGTCCTCCTTCTCCTCGACATTCATCCCTGCCATCGGCTCGTCGAGCAGCAGGATCGAGGGCTCGGCGGCCAGCGCACGGGCAAGCTCCACGCGCTTCTTCAGCCCGTAGGGCAACCGCGCCACCGGTGTCTTACGGATGTGCTGGATTTCGAGGAAATCGATGATCTTCTCGACCTTCTCCCGGTTTTCCTGCTCCTCCCGGTTTGCCTTGCCCCACCACAATGCCTGCTGCAAAAGGTTGGCCTTCATGTGGTGCAGACGGCCGGTCATGATGTTGTCGAGAACGCTCATCCCCTCGAACAAGGCGATATTCTGGAAGGTGCGCGCAATGCCTGTGCGCGCAACCTGATAGGGGCGCATCTTCGGGCGGCGGTAGCCCTTGTAGATCACCTCGCCCTCCTGCGGGTGATAGAACCCCGAAATCACGTTGAGCATCGAGGACTTGCCCGCGCCGTTCGGCCCGATGATCGCGCGCACCTCGCCCCAGCGGATGTCGAAACTGATGTCCTTGATCGCGATCACACCGCCGAAGCGCAGCGTGATATTCTTCATTTCCATGGCCACACCGCCGATCTTGCGACCGTCGGCCGTGACATAGCCCTCGTCTGACTGGGTATCGAGCATTGCTCAGAGCCTCCCGACAAGGCCGACCACAAGCCCGTAGGCGATGATCGAGCCGATGATGTAGTGAACCCGCGCCAGCGGCAGACCCGGCCAGATGCGTTGCAGCGCCAGAACGCCAAAGCCACCGGTGATCGCGCCGCTGATCGCGGGTTTCAGGAATTCCGGAAAGAAGCGCACGACCGCAAAGGCCAGGATCAGCCCTGCCACGGCGACCACGGCGGCGACCGGGTAGTTGGGACGCTCTGGGGGCAGAGGAGTCTGGCTCATTCCGCAGCCATCCTGCGCGCGTCGCCGAATACTTTCGCATCGCGAATCTCGAGCGTGGCCTTCAGCTTGCCCTTGCGACCGTCCTCATAGGTCACTTCGGTTTCGGTATAGATGCTGTCCTTGTCGCTGTAGAGCGCGTCGATGAGGTCGGCGAATTTCTCTTCGACAATGCGGCGGCGCACCTTGCGGGTGCGGGTCATCTCGCCGTCATCCGCGTCCAGTTCCTTGTGCAGGACAAGGAAGCGGTGAATCTGGCAGCCAGCCAGCATTGCATCCTGCGCAACACTCTCGTTGACCTGTTCGACATGCTCCTGGATAGTGTCGAGCACGCGCTTCAGCCCCGCCAGTTCCTGATAGCTGGAATAGGCGATATTGTTGCGTTCGGCCCAGCTGCCCACTGCCGCAAGGTCGATATTGATGAAGGCCACACAGCGGTCGCGGCTATTGCCGAACACCACCGCCTCGAGGATATTCGGGAAGAACTTGAGCTTGTTCTCGACATATTTGGGCGCAAACATGCGGCCATCGGCCATCTTGCCCACATCCTTTGCGCGGTCGATGATACGCAGATGCCCCGAGCCTTCCTCGAAGAAACCGGCATCACCTGTCGCGACCCAGCCCTCCGGGTCCTTGGTCGAGGCCGTGCTTTCGGCGTTCTTGTAATAGCTCTCGAACGTGCCTGGCGAGCGGTAGTAAACCTCGCCCGTATCGGCGATGCGCACTTCGACCCCCGGTGACGGCACGCCAACCGTATCCGAGCGTACTTCGCCATCGGGTTGCTGGGTGATGAAGACGCTGGCCTCGGTCTGGCCGTAGAGTTGCTTGAGGTTGATACCAAGCGAACGGTAGAAATCGAAGATCTCGGGCCCGATCGCCTCGCCGGCCGTATAGGCCACGCGGATGCGCCTCAGGCCCAGCGTATCCTTCAGCGGGCCGTAAACCAGCAGGTCACCCAGGCCATATTTCAGCTTCGAACCAAGACCCACGTCCCTGCCATCGAGCAGTCTTGGTCCGACAACGCGCGCAAAACCCATGAAATGGTTGAATATCCGGCGCTTGAGGGGCGAGGCATCCTCCATCCGGATCATCACCGTGGTCAGCATGTTCTCGAAGACGCGCGGCGGGGCGAAGTAATAGGTCGGCCCGATCTCGCGCAGGTCGGTCAGCATGGTCTGGGCAGATTCGGGGCAGTTGACACAGAACCCGGTCCAGTAGGCCTGCCCGATGGCGAAGATGAAATCCCCGACCCAGGCCATGGGCAGATAGGCGAGGATTTCGTCGCCGGGCCTGAGGTCGTCGAACTCGGAAGAGTTCTTCGATGTCACGATGATGTTGCGGTTCGACAGCACCACGCCCTTGGGCTTGCCTGTCGTGCCCGAGGTGTAGAGCATCACGCAGGTATGGTCGAGCGTCAGCTCGGCCGTGCGCCTTTCCAGTTCGCCCGAGAGCCGGGTCTCGGCCGCGCGGCCCTCGCGCATCACGTCCTCGAGCCAGTTCATGTGGCTGTGGTCGTATTTGCGCATGCCGCGCTTGTCGAGATACAGAATCTCCTCGATGCAGGTGACCTTCTCCTGCACCTCGAGCACCTTGTCCACCTGCTCCTGATCGCCGCATACGACATAGCGCGCGCCGCAATGATCGAGCACATAGGCCATCTCTTCGGCCACCGCGTCCTGATAGAGCGGCACGGGCACGGCACCCACCGACTGAGCGGCAACCATCGCCCAGTAGAGCGCGGGCCGGTTGCGCCCGATAATGGCGACGTAATCACCCCGCGCCATGCCCAGCGCCAGAAAGCCCAACGCCATGGCACGCACTTCGGCATGTGTCTCGGCCCAGGTCCAGCTCTGCCAGATGCCGAATTCCTTTTCGCGATAGGCAGTCTGCATCCCGAAGCGGCGCGCGTTCCGCGCCAGAAGTGCCGGAATGGAGGATTCCTCCGGAGCAAGTTTGATCTCAGGGGTCACGGTCACGGGGCCTCCTCTTCCTCGTGGCGGACGGGGGCTGTCCTTCCCGGCAGCCCGTTCCATCCGGCGCCTATCTGCGCGGGCGATTCTTGCGGCAGTTTTGCGCAAACCTTACGAATTGTAACGACGGGTTTTCCGGGCTTTTCGCAGGGGCCTGCGCAGGCTAGCATCAATGGCAGGGAGGAGAGGCGCATGTCCTTGTCGGAGATGACCCATATCAAGCTGATGGGGGCCGGGCTGAACATGATCCAGCAGGCGCTGTCGATCTTCGACCGCGAGCTACGCCTGTCGGTGAGCAACCGCCGCTATCAGGAAATGTTCGATCTGCCCGACTGGCTGGTACGGCCCGGCGCCGAATTCGAGGATACCATCCGCTATCTGGTCACACGCGGCGAATACGGACCTGTCGAGGACCCAGAGGAAGCCGTGCGCGTGCGCGTCGAGGCCGCACGCGCCTTTGTTCCGCATTACATGGAGCGCGAGCGCGCCAATGGCCGCTGGATCAGCGTCGAGGGGGCACCCCTGCCGCAGGGTGGCTGGGTCACGGTCTATACCGATATAACCGAGGTCAAGATACAGGAGCGACTTCTGCAGGCGCGCTCGGAAGAATTGAGCCACGATCTGGTTGCCCATGCCGAGCGACTTGCCCAGACCAACCGCGCGCTGGCCGCCTCCAATGCCGCGCTCGAACAGGCCAAGCGCGAACTGACCGAGATGGAGGCGCGCACGCGCCTGACGACCGAGATGATGCCCGCCCATATCGCCCATCTGGACCGCGAGTTGAGCTATACCTTCTCCAACCGCAGGCTGTCATCGATCTTTCCGGGCCTGCCGCAGGAGATTGTCGGCCTGCCCGCGCGCGAGGCACTCGGGCCCCTCTTCGACAAGATCCGCCCCTGGCTGGAACGCGCGCTCGAAGGCGAGAATTCGGTGCATGAATTCACCCATGACGCCTCAGGACGCCGGGTCCGGCTGGCGCTTACGCCCGATCAGGTGGCGGACGGGCCGATCAACGGAATCTATGTGCTCTCGATGGATGTGACCGAGGAGGCGCAGGCGCGCGCGGCGCTGGCGCAGACGCGCAAGCGCGAACTGGCGGCACAGCTTTCCTCTGGTCTCGCCCATGATTTCGGCAATCTTCTGACCATCATCCTCGGCCTGCAGGGCCAGCTTGCCCGGCGCAAGGACCTGCCCGCCGATGCGCTGCAACAGGTGCAATCGACCATCTCGGCCGCGCGGCGGGGCGGCGTGCTGCTGGAGCGGATCGCAACGATCTCGGGTCATCGGGAGTTGCGCCCGCAACCCACCGACCTTGCGGCACTCTTTGACGACATGCTGCTGATGGCCCGGCCCGCTCTCCCGTCCACGATCCGGCTGAGCGTGGCGCTGGACGAGCATCTGCCCCTGCTGATGCTCGATCAGGGCGCCGTGCAGGATTCGCTGCTGAACCTCATCCTGAATGCGCGCGATGCGCTTGGCGGGGCCTCCGGCGAGATTGCATTCTGCGCGCGGCAGGTCAGCAACACATGGCTGGAACTGCAGGTCCGCGATACGGGTGACGGCTTCAGTGCCGAGGCGCTGGAAAAGGGGCTGGACCCGTTCTTCACAACGAAGGGGCATGAAGGCACGGGGCTGGGGCTGGCCATGGTCTATGACCAGATCACGCTTTCGGGCGGTACGGTGCGGCTTGCGAACCGCCCGGGGGGGGGCGCGCAGGTGACATTGCGCCTGCCCTACAAACCCGCGCCTGCCCCCCGGGCGCAAGACGGTGCGCTGGTGCTGCTGGTCGAGGACACCGAGGCGATCCGGGAAAGCGTGCGCGCCATGCTCTGCGACCTTGGCCACAGCGTGATCGAGGCCGCCAGCCATGACGAGGCACTCGGGCTGATCGACCTGCCGGGGCTGGGGCTGGTGCTGTCGGATATCAACCTGCCAGGCCAAGGCTCGGGGCTTGATCTGGTGCGCACGGCGCGCGCCCGGGGCCTCTCGAGATTGCATCTGATGACCGCCCTGCCCCCGTCGGACGCGCTGCACCGCGCGGCGGCAGCCGAGTTTCCGGTCCTGCCAAAGCCCTTCACCCTGCCCGATTTGCGCGGTGCCCTGGAGCGCGCCGCATGAGTGGCGCACCGCTTGTCGCAATCCTCGATGACGAACCCGAGATCCGGCAGGTGCTCTCGACGGCGCTGCGCGAGGCGGGCTTTCAGACCATTGCCTATGCGCGCGCCACCGAATTCGAGGCAGCACTCCGCCGCACGACACCCGATGTCTGCCTCGTGGACCTCGGTCTGCCAGATCGCGACGGTCTGGCCCTGGTGCACCGGCTTGCGCTGGAATCCGGGGCGACGATCATCATCATCTCGGGGCGCGCACAGGTGCAGGACCGCGTCACCGGGCTTGAACTGGGGGCAGATGACTACATCATCAAGCCCTTCGACCCGGCAGAGGTCGTGGCGCGCATCCGCGCCCGGTTGCGCAAGCCCGGACCGCAACCCGAGGCGCGTGCGATGCGCGCGCGCTTCAACGGCTGGCAGGCCGAGTTCGACCGCTACCTTCTGATCGACACCGATGGCAACGAAATCCCCTTCAGCCATGCCGAGGGCGAAGTGCTGCGCCTGTTTCTGGAAAGCCCAAAGCGTCTGATCTCGCGCGCACAGATGCTTGACGCCCTAGGCGGCGCAGCGGGCGAAAGTTTCGACCGCGCGATGGATGTCCGCATCTCGCGACTGCGCACCAAGCTGGGAGAGGACCCGCGAAACCCGCGGCTGATCAAGACGATCTACGGCGCGGGCTATATCTTTTTGGGGGATGTGCGCTGGAACTGACCCGGCGCGCCCTTTCTGTTTACATGGCCGCGCCTTTTGGCGAAGATGCCTGCTACGGGAGCCTTTGCCGGGGGCGTGATGCGCAAATTTCTGGTCATCCTCGATGACAGCCGCGAATGCCTGAACGCGATGCGTTTCGCCGCGCTGCGCGCGGCGCGGACAGGCGGGCAGGTGCAGATCCTCTCGATCATCTCGCCCGAGGAGTTCGCGGGCTGGATCGGTGTGGCCGATCTGATGCGCGCCGAGGCACGCGAACGGATCGAGGCGCATTTCGAGGTCTTCGCCAAATGGATGCGAGACCGGCAGGGGATCGACCCCGAACTGGTAATCCGCGAGGGCGACCCGGTCGAGCAGATCCTGGCCCAGATCGAGGATGACCCCGAGATCGGCATTCTCGTGCTGGGCGCAGGGACGACCGGCAACAATCCCGGCCCGCTCGTCACGCAACTGTCGCGCAATTCGGGCAGCCTGCCTATTCCGATTACCATCGTGCCCGGAGAGATGTCGCGCGACCGGCTGGAGGCCGTGTCGAAGGGGTGATTGCCCGGGTCTGTGGCGCGCGCAAAGCGCCGGCACATGATAACTGCCGGCAGCATCCGTCATCCCTTGCCGGGGCGCTCCTCGAGAAAGCCAAGCAGGGATCGCGCCGCACGCAGCCCCGGCACCTCCTGTCCCTGACCCAGCCGGATCAGGGTCTCGCGCATCGCTGCGCGTTGCGCCGCCTGGGCTTCCGGGTCCTGCATCAGCGCACGCAAGGTGCGGGAGATCACGTCCGGCGTGCATCTGGCCCCGATGCATTCGGGCACTGCCCGCGTTTCGGAAACCAGATTGACCAGCGTCACGGTATCGAGCCGAACCATCCTTTCGGCGATCATCCTCGAGATCGGGTTCACGTCATAGGCAATGACCATGGGAGTATCGCTTGCGGCCAGTTCCAGCGAGACCGTGCCCGAGGCGGCGAGGGCGAATTCCGCAATCTCGAAGGCCGCGCGCTTCGCGCGCGGCTCGGTGAGCACCTGCGCGGGCACGGACCATCGGGCCACCTCGGCGCGCATCACCTCTGCCTGCGCCGCCACCGACGGCACAAGGACGCGCATCCCCTCGGGCAGGATACCGGCCAGCGCCGAACCAAAGCGCGGTGCAAGGCGCGTGATCTCGCCCCGGCGCGAGCCGGGCAGCACGAGCAAGACCCGCCCGGGCACATCGGCGCGCAACGCCGCAATCTCGGCCGCACTCGGGCGCGGCTCGGCCACGACGGGATGACCCACGAAATCGCAACTCATGCCGGCCGCCTGCATATAGGGCGGCTCGAATGGCAGCAGGGCAAGGACATGATCAACAAGCGGAGCCATCCTTGCGGCCCGCCCCGGACGCCAGGCCCAGACCGACGGCGCGACATAATGCACGGTCGGCAAGGCCGGGCGCGCTGCGCGCGCCTGGCGCAGCACGCGCAGGCAGAAATCGGGGCTGTCGATGGTGACGACCACATCGGGGCCGATTCTGGCTATGCCTTCTGCCGTCTCACGGATTCGCCGTCGCAACAGCGAGAGCCGCGGCAGCACTTCGACAAGCCCCATCACCGAGAGATCCGACATAGGAAAGCGCGACTCGAGCCCTTCGGTCGCCATCGCCTCGCCGCCTACGCCGTCGAACCGGACACCTGGCACCAATGCGCGCAGCCCGGCCATCAGCGCCGCACCCAGCCTGTCACCCGAAGGCTCGCCCGCAATGACAAAGACCTTCACGCCCGAGCCCAGAGAAAGACGCCCGCCTCCTCGGCCCGCGCGAGCATCTCGGCACGATCGATCAGCAGCACGCCGCCGGACTCGAAGGCAATTCCCTTCAGCCCCGCGCGTTTGACTGACAGCACCGTCTCCGGCCCCAGCGCAGGCATGTCGATCCGGCGGTCCTGCCCGGGTTTGGGAGCCTTGCAGAACACCCCGCCCGAGGGGAGTTCGGTTCCGTCTTCCCGCAGCGCCGAGAGTTGCGCCAGCATGACATCCGTACCCGGCAAAGCCTCGATCGCGAGGCACTGACCGCGCGCCACGACGCAGCCCTGCCCCACATCCGCAGCGCCCATCAGGCGCAGTATTTCGAAGCCGCGCGCGGCATCCTCCCTGTCCTGCCCTTTCGGCGCGACGCTGCCCAGGACCGCAGGCTTGGCCAGAAGTTCGGGGCAGATCTCCTGCGCGGCGCGCACGCTGATCCCCCATTCGTCCATCAGCGCGATCACCTCGCGCAGGGTACCGTCGTCACCCTGCTGCATGGCGGCCATGATACGGGGCAGAAGCTGCATCGTGGCAGGGTCGATCAGCGCAGGGTCCAGCCGGGGGCGATGCACGCCACCCGCAAAAACCACCTCGCGCACGCCGAGATCCTGTAACCGATTGAGAAATGGCACCAGACGTTCCAGCCGGAAACGTTCGACCCCTTCGCGGGCGCGGCTGAGGCTCTCGAAGCCTTCCATCTCGGCCATGACCGGCGGGTGGCCCTGGGCCTCAAGATGGTCGGCCAGCAATTGCGGCAGCCGTCCCCGGCCCGAGATCAGCGCGAGGCGGCTCATGTCGGACGCAGGAAATTCCGGTGCGATCCGGCAGTAAAGAACCGCGCCACCTGTGCCACGACCTCGGAGTCGCTCTGCTGCGCAAGCGCATCGGCCAGATCCGCCAGAGCCCCCTCACCCTCGGCCAGATACCGGTAGGCAGCGCGCAACGCCGCGATGTCCTCGCGACTCATGCCGCGACGCTTCAGCCCTATCAGGTTCAGCCCCTGAAGCGTGCCATCCGCGGCCGCCACCAGCCCGTAAGGCATCACATCATGGGTGACCCTTGTCAGCGCGCCGATCATGGCCCCCTCACCCACGCGAATGAACTGGTGCAGGCCCGCCGCGGCTCCGACAATCACATTGTCCTCGATCACCACATGACCCGCGACGCCAGCGTAATTGGCAAGGATCACATTTTTGCCGATCTGTGCATCATGGCCGACATGCGCCCCGGCCATGACCAGGCAATTGTCGCCCACGCGCGTCACGCCGCCACCGCCTTCGGTGCCAAGATGCAGCGTAGCGTTCTCGCGGATGCGGCACCCTGCCCCCACGATCAGTCGGGTTCGCTCGCCTGCATATTTCAGGTCCTGCGGCACTTCGCCCACAGAAGCGAAGGAAAAGATCGTGCAGCGCGGGCCGATCTCGGTCCAGCCCGTGACCAGGGCATGCGGTCTGACCGTCACATCCTCGGCCAGCACAACTTCGGGGCCGATGATGGCAAAGGGACCGATACTGCAACCAGGGCCGATCCGCGCTCCGGGCTCGATGATGGCCGAGGGGTGGATCTGCGCAGAAGGGTCAATCATGCCGGTCTCACACGACAGTTTCGGCATTGAAATCGATCATGGCAGCGAATTCGGCCTCGGCGGCAATCTGGCCATCGACCCTGGCCACGCCCTCGAATTTCCAGATCCGCGTGGAGCCACGCTTGACGGTAACATGCAGTTCCAGCACATCGCCCGGCACGACCTTGCGACGGAACTTTGCCTTGTCGATGGACATGAAATAGACCAGCGGGGCCTTGTCGCCGAACCCGACCGACAGGCCCACCAGCACGGCCGATGTCTGCGCCATGGCCTCGATGATCGTGACCCCTGGCATGATCGGCGCGCCGGGGAAGTGGCCCTGGAAATGGGGTTCGTTGAAGGTGACATTCTTGATGCCGACAGCCGACTTCCGCGCCACCACATCGCGCACCTTGTCCACCAGCAGAAAAGGGTATCTGTGCGGGATGATCCGCATGATGGTGGCAAGATCAGCCTCTTGCAGGGGGGCATCGGTCATGGCGCTTCCTTTTTCTGTCGCATTCGGCGGGCATGTCGGGCGATGCTCTAGCAACTGGCAGCCGGGCTGACAAGCACACAGACCACAGCTCCCTGTCGCCACTGCGCGCCAGTCAGGGCAGGTTCAGC
The DNA here is from genome assembly GCA_007128135.1 of Paracoccaceae bacterium. Lineage (GTDB taxonomy): Bacteria > Pseudomonadota > Alphaproteobacteria > Rhodobacterales > Rhodobacteraceae > Roseinatronobacter. The sequence continues at coordinate 13,280 of SKYA01000206.1, forward strand.
GGAAAGGGTGGAGCACCGCCATCGCCGATGGCCTCGTCAATGGCGGCGATGGCATCGGATGTCATGTCGACGCCGGGTGCCGTGATGATCACCGCGCGCGCATTGATCAGGATCTGCCCGCCAAGACTGGCCAGAAGCTCTTGCAGGATCGGGCCTGTCGCGCCGAAGAACCTGCGCCGTTCCGCCTCCTCGAACTGCACAAGGCGCTGGCGCTTCTCGGCCTGTTCGCGGCGGGTCGTCTCGGCAAAGAGGTCGAACTCATTGGCCGCCGCGCGGAACGCCTCGACGCTCATCTCGCTGCGCAGTTCGGTAAGTTCTGCCTCGCGCGCCGTCAGTTCATCGAGCAACTGGTCGTTCTGCGCCTCGAGTGCGCGCGAGGCGGCCTCGATCTCGGTCGCAACGCGCTGGCCGAAGAGCGTCTGCTGGAAGAGTCGCTCCTCGTCGATGGTGCGTAGCGCCTGCGGCGCAACAGAGGGGCCAGCGCCCGCGACCACCTCGCCCATGGAGAAGCCAAAGGGGTTTTGCGCATGCGACGGGGCCACAAGCATGCTTGTGGCCCCGATGAGCATAACCGCCCCGATCAGGGGACGCATCAGAACTGCGTCACGATCGAGAAGTCGAAATTCTGCGCCCGGTCGCGTGGCAATTTGCGCATGGGGCGCGAGAAATCGAAGCGCAGCGGTCCAAGCGGGCTGTCCCAGAACAGCGAGACCCCGACCGCGGCGCGCAGGTTCATGCGGTTATAGTCGCTGCCCGCGTCGATCATGTTGATCCCGCCAGCGTTGTCCAGTCCCCAGACCGAGCCGACATCGGCAAAGACACCACCGCTGAGGCCGTATTCCTCGGGCGTGCCAAGGGGGAACTGCGCCTCGAGTTGCAGTGCGAAATATTGGTTGCCGCCCAGCACGTCATTGTTGGTCGTGCCGAAATCGCGTGGTCCGGCGCCACCGGGGGCAAAACCGCGCATCACATTGGCCAATTGGAAGCGTTCGCGGTTGCGCGACTGTCCCGAGACCATGTGCAGCAGCCCCGCGCGCGCATCCCCCCGCAGGGTGACTTCCTCGTTGAACACGGCAATCTCGTAGCCCGCACGGGCCTCGGTCTTGATGAACTGGCGGTTCTGGTTGCCGACCCCGAAATCCTGGCTGATGCTGAAGATCCAGCCGCGCGACGGATCGATCCCTACCCGGCGCGTGTCATGGGTGTAGCTGTAGCCCAGCGAGCCGGTCACCGAGTCGCCGGCAGCCTGATCGGCAA
>SKYA01000175.1 GCA_007128135.1 Paracoccaceae bacterium
CTGCGCATCTGGCAGAGAGCTGCCACATTCGACCCGGACAAAGGCAATGGCATGAACTGAATCTGCGCCATAGCGCGCAACCATGCGCTCGACCGTCTGCGCGCCCGCCCCGCCCGGCGCGGTGTAACGCTGCAGCCAGCGGATGATGGTCTGCAAATCCCCGACCTAGGCATGAGCGCAGAAGCGCAGATAATCCTGCGCGCCAGGATGCAGGAGGTGCTGCACTGCTTTGACGAATTGCCGCAAGACCGCGCAAGTGCGGTCCGCGGAGCCTATCTTGAAGGTCTGAGCTACTCGGTTCTTGCCGAGCGCCATGGCGTGCCACTGAATACGATGCGCACATGGCTGCGTCGGGCATTGATCTCGTTGCAGGAGTGTCTGGACCGATGACAGACCAGGGTTACACCGCCAGTGAAGAGGACGACGACCTGCTGGCTGCCGAGTATGTGCTGGGCCTGCTTGAGGGCGCGGCGTGGCATGAAGCGCAGGATCGAGCCGCAATTGATGGCGCCTTCGCCGCCCGCGTGCAGGCCTGGGAGGAGCGGCTTTCACCGCTGAATGCAGAATTCCCCGAAGCCCCCGCGCCCGACCTTCTCCCCCGAATCGAGGCTGAGTTGTTTGCCGACCCCAAGAAGACATCACGACGCGGCTGGCTCTGGGGCCTTGGCCTGGGTACGGTGGCCGCACTGGTGTTCGTGGTGGCGTTTTTCGTCGCGACACCACCGGTTCCTCCAACCGGCCCGGTCCTTGTTGCCGAACTGGTCGATGAAGCGCGCGGCTTGAGATTGCGTGCAGCATATTCCGAGGCCTCGGAAACACTCAACCTTGTTCTGAGCGGCCCTGCCGCTGACTCCGGGCAGGATTACGAACTTTGGGTTATCGACGCGACTGGCCAACCACGTTCGCTCGGGCTGCTCACCCTCGAATCAAGACAGCTTCGGGCATCGCTTGCCGAGGGTCAGATCCTCGCCATTTCGGTCGAACCCGAAGGCGGCTCACCCGAGCCGGCACCGACCGGCCCTGTGCTGGCGACCGCCGTTCTGGAAGCAACATGACAAGATCGTGATCTGAAGGGCAGGCTGAAACTTCGGCGCGCGCGCACCCGTTCTCCTGGTGTGAGGCGGGCAATGCTGCCTGTCTTGTGACCCAACGCAACAGGAGAAAACGATGAAACCTTATGTGATCTTGTCCGTTTCGCTGCTCGCTGCCTCGATGGCACATGCCGGGATGCAGAATAACCCGATGGTCGGTGGCGCGCCGATGTTCGCCGAGCGCAACATCATCGAGAATGCTGTCAACTCGTCCAATCACACCACCCTGGTTGCCGCCGTTCAGGCAGCCGGTCTGGTGGATGCCCTGCAGAGCGAGGGGCCTTTCACGGTCTTTGCCCCCGTCAATGCGGCGTTCGATGCTCTTCCCGATGGCACTGTCGAAACACTCCTGATGCCCGAGAACAGGGAAATGCTCCAACGCATCCTGACCTCGCATGTCATTGCCGGAAACCTCTCGGGTACGGAACTGATGCGCCGCGCCCGGGCCAGCCGCGACGGTTTCTTCCACATGGAGACGCTTTCGGGCGCACCGTTGAGCGCACAGATACGGGGCCGCTCGCTGTGGATTCATGACCAATCAGGGAATGCCGCGCGCGTGACGATCGACGACGTGAACCAATCCAACGGTGTGATCCATGTTGTCAACAGGGTGCTTCTGCCGCGTTGAGTGAAACCGTGACGGGCGGGTCGCAGTAATGCGCCCGCCCGTCTATAGCCGTCACTGACGGCTGTTCAACACAACAAACCGGGCACCGCAACAGTTCGGTGCGTTTCAGTGCTTGCGCAGTTGCGCCGCCGATTCGTGGATGGCCTTGTATTGTCCGCCGGGACGATGTGGCCAGAGATAGGAGGGCATGACGGACTCCATCGGGGTCGGTGTCATGCCAAGTTCGGCAAAACCCCTTGCGCCGTCGCTGACGACGTTATCGCGCCGGAGATTGCGCACCTGATCGCGTGTCAGAAGGGAATTGGTGAACAGCCCCAGCGTGACGGCCTGCACCACCCCTAGCGCGCCCGCCATGATGTTGGCCGCAAAGAATGGGATATTCAGCAAGATGCGCTTGCGCCGGATTTCGGTCAGCATCCGCTCCATCAGGCTGCGAAAAGTGGCCATCTCGGGGCCGCCAAGCTCATAGACCCCGGGCGCGACCTCTTCCAGAAGTGCCTTGGCGGCTGCCGCAGCGACATCATCGACATAGACTGGCTGGAACCTGGTTTGCGCGCCGACAACCGGCAGGAAGGGCGAAAACCGTGCCATCTCGGCAAAGCGGTTGAAGAACTGGTCTTCGGTGCCGAAGATCACCGATGGGCGCAGGATGACGGCATCGGGGAAATGGTCACGCACCCCCTTTTCGCCCATGGCCTTGCTGCGCTGATAGAGCGAGTCGGAGTCAGCATCCGCGCCAATCGCCGATACATGTACAAGTTTCGCAACACCGAGTTCCGAGGCGATGCGCGCGATGCGTGCGGCTCCGTCTGCCTGCACATCGTTAAAGCGGTTGCGGCCCTGTTCGAACAGGATTCCCACGCAGTTCACGACTGCATCAGCCCCCTGCATTACCGCGCGCACAGATGCGTCATCGCGGATATTGCAGAATACAGGTTCAACCTGCCCGACCGCGCCATATGGCTTTACATGAAGCGCCTCGTTGGGCCTGCGGACTGCAACACGCACCCGCCAGCCAGCCTGCGCCATACGGCGCGCGATGTACCGGCCGACGAATCCCGACCCGCCATAGATGGTGACTAGCTTCGACATGACCGCCCTCCGCCTCTCTGGGTGACAGTTGCGTAGATAGCCCTCCTCGGCAGCCGTCACAAGCCGGAACGGGATTTTCGGTCCGGGCGATGGATTCGGGCGATTGCCCCGTTGACAGTGCCTTGGCGGCACCATAAACACCCGCTCACGCAACCTGCCCAGGTGGCGGAACTGGTAGACGCGCTAGCTTCAGGTGCTAGTGCCCGTACGGGCGTGGAGGTTCGAGTCCTCTCCTGGGCACCATCAAATGCGGCAATTGGCCTCGAATGATGGAACACCTCACAGGGCAGGTTGTGATATCCCTCCGAATATCCCCCTTCGGTCCGAGCGTGGTAACGGGAGCGTTTCGGACTACGGCGTTGCAGCTATGGCGTCGTCAGGCAGGTGCCGGGTTATCATGGTGTGGATATAGGGCCAGAAGAACTCGTCTCCGGGATAACCGGTGAGCCGTTCAAGTTCCTGCCCGGAGGTATCTATCAGGATGAAGGTCGGGGTCACGAAAGGGCGCGAGGCGAAGGTTATGTCCTCTGGCAGCGCCCGCAGGTCAGCGTGGACAAGCGGCGCAAGCTGACCTTCGGGCGACTTGTGGTAGATCGGCGCTACGTCCCGCTTGAAGATGATGCAGTAAACACAACCGGGGCGCTCGATCATCAGCAACTGCAACTCCTGCGCCGAAAGGCTGGCTGGAGCGGCCAGAAGGCCAACGGTCACGAGCAGTCGGCCCAATCGAGGAAGGCATCGGACCAGAGTGACGGACAGGCGGATGATGGACAACATATTCACAACATAATATGAATATCTGTTGCACGCAAGACAATGCGAGCCGCGACGCCCATCGGCACCGGAAGGATAGACACTTGATGTTCGATATCAGCTTTGCTGGGGCAGCGCTTGCCGGTCTTCTGTCTTTCCTGACCCCGTGCATCCTTCCGATCGTTCCCTTCTACCTGTGCTACATGGCCGGTCTTTCGATGTCGGAACTGAGGGGTGAGGCGACCCTACCCCGCGGCGTCCAGAGGCGTCTGATCCTGTCGTCCATTGCCTTTTCGCTCGGGGTAACAACGATTTTCATGCTGTTCGGCATGGGCGCGACGGCGTTGGGGCAAGCCTTCATCGAGTGGCGCGACGCGTTGAAATGGGTGGCCGCAACCGTCCTGCTGCTTTTCGGTCTGCATTTTCTCGGGGTCCTCAGGATCGGGTTGTTCTATCGCCAGGCACGGATCGAGCCCTCGTTCGCGCCCAGGTCTCATCTGGGGGCCTATGTCATGGGCCTGGCCTTCGGGTTTGGCTGGACGCCCTGCATCGGCCCTGCACTTGCGGTCATTCTCATGATTGCCTCCGGCATGGGCGAGATCTGGCGCGGCGCGGCGCTTCTGGCGGTTTACGGTCTGTCCATGACACTGCCGTTTGTCGTCGTCGCCCTGTTCGCGCGGCCCTTTCTGGACTGGATTGCCGGCAACAGGGCAAAGCTTTCGCATGTCGAGAAACTGATGGGAGCCATGCTCGTTCTGTTCGCAATCCTGATCGGGACGGATTCGGTCGCTGTGCTGGCGCAGTCCATGCTGGACTGGATGCCGTGGTTCGCCACCTTGGGATGAGTGCTTACCGGAGTGTGCCTTGGGCGCCCGAAAGCCTGGACGACCAAGCAATCATGATTCACATAAACATATGAATTAGAAATATTTTCTTAGGCCAGTGCAACAGCATGAGCCGAGAATTAACAAATTCAGAAAAAATAATATTGCATATGGTGAATTTTTGTTTGCCCTGACAGTATGCAATGGGCTACCCTGCTTGATACATACAGTCTGGAGGGGCTGTGGATCAAATTCGGGAAGGTCATATAGAGTGGCCTTTTCCTTGTCATGCGGGAGGAAACCCATGATCACGGGCAAGGTCGCAAGGACCAGTCGGGATGCGCTCAGGACCTCATGACCAGGGTCGAAGCGTTGGGCAGCGCAGGGTCTGCGCAGCAATCCAGAAATACCACGGAACCAGGACAATCCTGATGCCCAGGGGCAGCAGAACTGGATTATTCGAGAGGATGTGAGACATGATTACAAGACGCACCACACTGTCAGCCGGTCTTGGTGCCGCGGCATTGGCAGTCCTGCCGCTGAAGGTCGCTGCTTCCGCTGTCGACGAGGCCATCACGCGCTTCACTGGCGGCGCCGCAATATCTGATGGCGGCATTACCGTCATTGCGCCCGAGATCGCGGAGAATGGCGAGAGTGTACCCGTAGAGATCGACGCCCCCGGCGCAAGCGAGATCATGATCCTGGCCACCGGCAACCCCACCCCTGCAGTAGTGCGCGTGCGCTTCGGAGAAGCCTCCGGCACCTCGCGCCTCGCCACCCGGTTGCGCCTCGGGGAGACGCAGGACGTAGTGGCACTTGCGAAAATGCCCGATGGCAGCGTCCTGCGCGGAGCCACAGAAGTGCGCGTCACCATTGGTGGCTGCGGCGGCTGACGCCAGCCTCTGCGCAACGTGAATCAACAGGAGAGAGACAATGTCCAATGTCAGACCCCGCATCCGCCTGCCGCGTTCGGCAAAGGCCGGAGATGTAGTGCAGGTGCGCACCCTCATCAGCCACCCCATGGAAACTGGCAATCGTCGCGACACCGATGGCAGCGTGATCCCGCGCCAGATCATCAACCGCTTCACCTGCGAATATGCTGGCAAGATCGTGCTCGAAGCCGAACTCGAGATTTCTGTCGCAGCGAATCCGTATTTCGAATTCGATGTCAAGGTCGAGGAATCAGGGGATTTCGTCTTCACATGGCATGATGACGACGGGTCGGTCTATTCGGAAACGGAGCGACTGGAACTGAGTTGATCAGCCATCGCCCACCCCCGGGAGGAGGCTCCTGCGCGATGGACAGGGGCGCTGTTTCTTCCCGCGAGAGATCATTGAAACCCGACCCCGGCCCTTGCGCAATCGGCAGGAGCAGCTTCGGCTGCCTCAACCTCGCCTGTCATTGGAGGAGATGACTCATGATTTCCCGTCGCGAATTCCTGCAGGCATCGCTTGCTGCCTCTGCGCTCTATGGGGCCTCCGGGGCTGGAAACTGGTCGAGACTCGCCGCGCAGCAGGTTCTCAGCGAGGATGACCTGCTCCGCTTCGACACCTTCGGCAATGTCTCGCTGATTCATGTCACCGACATTCATGCGCAACTCAAGCCGATCTGGTTTCGCGAGCCCGAGTGGAACATTGGGCTGGGTGAGGCCAGAGGCAGGCCGCCACATGTTGTCGGCAAGGCCTTCGTCGAGATGTTCGGCCTTACCCCTGGCTCGCCCGAAGCCTATGCACTTACCTATGCCGATTTCGAATCCCTTGGCCGGACCTATGGCAAGATGGGCGGCATGGACCGGGTTGCGCGGGTGGTGAATGCGATCCGGGCCGACCGCCCTGATGCGGTCCTGCTCGATGGCGGCGACACCTGGCACGGGTCGATGACCAGCTATCTGACCCGAGGGCAGGACATGGTCAATGTCATGAACCAGCTCGGGGTCGATGCCATGACCAGCCACTGGGAATGGACCTTCGGTCAGGACCGCGTGCTCGAGATCGTCGATGATCTTCCCTTCCCCTTTCTGGGGCAGAACATCTTCGAGCGTGAATGGGACGACCCCGAATTCGACGATTACACCTGGTTCGAGCGGGGCGGCGCGAAGATTGCCGTGATCGGACAGGCTTTCCCTTACATGCCGATTTCCAACCCCGGCTGGATGTTCCCTGATTACAGCTTCGGCATCCGCGAACGCCGGATGCAGGAAATGGTTGACGAGGTGCGCGCGCAGGGTGCTGACCTCGTGGTTGTCCTGTCGCATAACGGCTTTCCGACCGACCGGCAAATGGCACGGCGGGTGAGCGGAATCGACATCATCCTGACCGGCCACACGCATGACGCCATTCCCGAGCCGGTTCTGGAAGGCCAGACCCTGCTGATTGCCAGCGGAAGTCACGGCAAATTCGTCACGCGGCTGGATCTTGATGTGCAGGGCGGGCAGTTGATGGGCTTCCGGCACAAGCTGATCCCGGTCTTTGCCGATGTCATCACGCCCGATCCCGACATGGCCGCCCTGATCGAGGCCGAACGCGCGCCCTTCAAGGCCGATCTGGAAGAGGTTATCGGCCATACCGACAGCCTTCTGTTCCGGCGCGGCACGTTCAATGGCACATGGGATGATCTGATCGTCGAGGCGGTCATGTCCGAACGCGATACGGAAATCGCGATGTCGCCGGGGGTGCGCTGGGGCACAAGCCTGATGCCTGGCGATGCGATCACCCGAGAGGACATTCATAACGTCACGAGCATGACCTATGGCCAGTGCTACCGCATGGAAATGAGTGGCGAGGTGCTGAAGACAACGCTTGAGGATGTGGCCGAGAACATCTTCAACCCCGACCCCTATTTCCAGGCAGGCGGGGACATGGTGCGCATGGGCGGTCTTGGCTACAGGATCGACGTTTCTGCAGCCATGGGCAGTCGAATCTCCGACATGGCCCTGCTCTCCACGGGCGAGCCGATAAACCCTGCCCGCAACTACATCGTGGGCGGCTGGGGCAGTGTCAACGAGGGCACCGAGGGGCCGCAAATCTGGGATGTCGTCGAGAGCCATATCCGCAAGGTCGGGCGCGTGAGCCTTTCGCCGAATGCTTCGGTTCAGGTCACGGGCCTGTAATTCCAACTCCGGCAGGGTTTGACCTGCCAAACCAACAGAGGACGCATTGTCATGACGGACAAGCCAGAAGATGCTCTTGCAAAGCCAAGGGGGGCGTCACGGCGCGACTTCCTGCGCACAGCCGCGCTGGCCGCCGGGGGAGTGGCACTGGGGGCAGGCGCCGCGAGGGCCGCCACACCGGACCCGCTGATAACCGAAGTGCAGCCATGGGCTTCATTCCTTGGTGAGGGGGTGGATGCAACCCCCTACGGGATGCCCATCCATTTCGAGGATCATGTGGTGCGGCGCAACGTCGAATGGCTGACGGCCGACCCCATCGCCTCGATCAACTTCACGCCCATCCACGCGCTCGATGGCACGATCACCCCGCAAGGCTGCGCATTCGAGCGTCACCATTCCGGGGCGATCGAACTCAGCAAGGAAGACTACCGCCTGATGATTACCGGGCTGGTGGAAAGGCCGCTCGTGTTCACATTCGGCGACCTGCTGCGGATGCCGCGCATCCAGCGCACATTCTTCTGCGAATGTGCTGCAAATAGCGGCATGGAATGGGGGGGGGCGCAACTGAATGCCGTGCAGTTCACGCATGGTATGATCCATAACATGGAATATACCGGCGTCAGCCTGCGCACGCTGCTGCAGGAAGCCGGTGTGAAGCCCGAAGGCACATGGGTCTATGTCGAGGGGGCAGATGCCAGTTCGAACGGGCGCTCGATCCCGATGGAAAAGGCGCTTGATGACTGCATGATCGCCTTTCATGCCAATGGCGAGGCTCTGCGCATGGAGCATGGATATCCCGTCCGTCTGGTCGTGCCGGGCTGGGAAGGTAACCTCTGGGTCAAGTGGCTGCGCCGAATCGGCGTGCATGACGGCCCGATGGAAAGCCGCGAGGAGACCAGCAAATACACCGACCTCATGCCCGACGGGCGTGCGCGCAAATGGACATGGGAAATGCACGCGAAATCGGTTATCACTTCACCCTCGCCGCAGATGCCGATTGGCCATGGACCAGGGCCGATGGTCATCACGGGCCTGGCATGGTCGGGGCGCGGGCGCATTGCACGGGTCGATGTGTCGCTGGATGGTGGCGTGAGCTGGCAGACCGCGCGGCTGGCGGGCGATCCGGGCGACAAGGCCCTGACGCGGTTCTATGTCGATCATGTCTGGGACGGCCAGCCCATGTATCTGCAATCGCGCGCCATGGACGAGACAGGCTATGTCCAGCCTACCAAAGACCAGTTGCGCGCGATCCGCGGCGTGAATTCCATCTATCACAACAACGGCATCCAGACCTGGTATGTCAACGAGAGCGGAGAGGCCGAAAATGTCGAAGTGTCGTAACCTGTTCATCACCACGGCATTGGCAGGCTGCATCGGAGCTGTGCCTGCCCTGGCAGAGACGCTGGGTCTCGGCCGCCTCGCGCTCCCCGAAGAGATTGCCGCCTGGGATGTCGCCGTCATGCCCGATGGCCGCGGCCTGCCACCGGGCAGCGGCAATGTCTATGATGGTGAAGACCTGTGGATCGACAATTGCGCAGTCTGCCATGGGGATTTCGGCGAAGGTGCAGGCGCTTGGCCACCGATTGTCGGTGGCAGGGGCACCCTGACTGCTGCCCGCCCGCTCAAGACGGTCGAATCATACTGGCCCTATCTTTCTACGGTCTGGGACTATGTGAACCGCTCGATGCCCTTCGGCGCGGCCCAGACTCTGGAAGTCGACGAGGTCTATGCCATCGTTGCCTATATCGCGTATTCCGCAGGGCTGGTGGACGATGATTTCGAATTGAATCACGAGAATTTCACCGAAACCCGCCTGCCAAATGAAGCTGGCTTCTACATCGATGACAGGGCAGTGGCAGAATTCCCGGTGTTCAAGCAGGAACCCTGCATGAGCGATTGTGGTGAGCCGGTCAGCATTGTCGCGCGGGCAACCGATCTGAATGTCACTCCCGATTTCCCGATCATCCGCAATCTCTATACCGAAGACCTGGCAGATGCCCCGACTGACCGCGATGCCCCCACCCAAGAGGCCATGGTCCCGCAGGATGAGCCCGAGGACGAGGAGGTGCAGGTGGTGGCCACACTCGATCCCGCACTTGTGGCCGAAGGCGAGGGCGCATGGCGGCAATGCCGGACCTGCCACCAGATCGGCGAAGGCGCGCGCAATGGCACTGGCCCACAGCTGAACAATATCCTGAATGCCGCTGTTGGTCAGGTGGACGGATTCCGCTACTCGCCCGCCTTTGCCGAGGCGGCGGAAAGCGGCATGGTCTGGGATGAGGCGACCCTTGACGCCTTTCTGGAAAATCCGGCAGGATTGATCCCGCGCAATCGCATGTCGTTTCGCGGCGTGCGCAGCGCGGACGAGCGGGCAGCACTGATTGCCTATCTGACATCGCATATCCGATAGGCGGTAAAAATGCCGAAGCACAGCTTACTTGCACTTCTCATGGCCGGCGCAGTGTTTGCGCCTGCTGCAGCGATTGCCCAGGCCGTCCCCATCGGGAATCCCGTCGCTGGCGCCGAACTTTACCAGTATGAATGTGCTGCCTGCCACCAGATCGGCGAAGACGCGGAACACCGGATCGGACCGCATCTGAACCGGATATTCGACCGGCGCGCAGGCAGTCACGCGGAATTTCGCTATTCCGAAGCACTGGCGCGGCAGGGGCGTGACGGGTTGCACTGGGATTTCGTGCGGCTGGATGCCTATATCGAGAACCCGCGGTCGCTCGTCTCTGGCACGAACATGGCCTATCCGGGTCTCGAGGACCCGGTCGAAAGGGCGGATCTGATCGCTTTCATACGGGCCTTCTCGGACCAGCCGCAGAACATCCCTGAAGCCGCGCCCACAGCCTTCGCCCCGGAAGTTCGCTTGCCACCAGAGGTTCTGGCGATCGAGGGCGATCCGGAATATGGTGCCTTCCTGAGTGCGGAATGCACCACCTGTCACCAGCGAAGCGGGGCGCATGCAGGCATTCCCGGTATCGTGGGCTGGCCGGAGGAAGATTTCGTTGTGGCCATGCATGCCTACAAGAAGCGGCTGCGCCCGCATGAGGTGATGCAGAACCTCGCGCAGCGGCTTGATGACGAAGAAATTGCTGCCCTCGCCGCCTATTTCGCGAAATTGGGCCGGGATTGAGTAACCAGGTCGGGTTCACCTGCAGGTAATGATCGACCGCGTTTCGATGCCCCGCACGCGGCACAGGTCCGGGACACTTCTGAGAAGACGGTTTACGGCATTCGGACCAGCAAGACGACAAGGGGCTACACAGGCGTCGTGAAACAGCGCCGCAAAGGGAGAGAAGTCACATGAAACTAAACAGACGCGTCTTTCTGGGCACAGCATCCGCCGCAGCGGCTGCCCTGTCTGCGCCCGCAGTGATGGGACAGGCCAGGCCGCGCGTAGTCGTCATTGGCGGCGGTTCCGGTGGCGGCACAGCCGCGCGCTACCTTGCCACGGACAGCGACGGCGCACTGGATGTAACCCTGATCGAACCTTCACGCATGTATTACACATGCTATTTCTCGAACCTCTACATGGGCGGGTTCTGGGATTTCGACAAGCTCGGGCATGACTATGGCAACATGGCGCTGCGCGGGGTCAACATCATCCATGACTGGGCCATGGCCGTTGATCGCGATGCACAGACTGTAACGCTCGGCTCGGGCGGCAAAGTCTCTTATGATCGTCTGGTCGTCTCTCCGGGGATCGACTTCGTGGATGGTGCGGTTCCCGGCTGGGATGTCAGCAAACAGAGCCTGATGCCCCATGCCTACAAGTCCGGCACACAGGCGCAACTGCTCAAGGCCCAGGTCGAGAACATGCGCGAAGGCGGCACCTACTGCATGGTCGCACCCCCGAACCCCTATCGCTGCCCTCCGGGCCCGTACGAAAGGATTTCCATGGTCGCGCATGTGCTTTCCGAGCGGAACCCGACTGCCAAGATTCTGATCGTCGACCCGAAAGAGAACTTCTCGAAACAGGGCCTGTTCGAGGAAGGCTGGCAAACTCACTATCCGGGAATGGTCGAGCGCATCGGCCCCGATTTTGGCGGTGACAGGGTCGAAGTGCGCCCTGACGAGATGGAGGTCATCATCGACGGCATGGTCGAGAAGGTCGATGTCTGCAATGTCATCCCGGCCCAGAAGGCTGGCAAGATTGCAGAGCTTGCCGGGCTGACCAATGATGCGGGCTGGGCGCCGGTCAAGCCCGAGGACATGCGCTCGCTCATGGATGACAATGTGTTCGTCCTTGGCGATGCCAGCCAGCAGGGAGCGATGCCCAAATCCGGCTTCTCGGCCAATTCGCAGGCCAAGGTCGTGTCAAATGTCATCCGAGGAGAACTGACCGGAAGCCGCGTTTTCCCGGCGCGCTATTCCAACACCTGCTGGTCACTGATCGCGACGAATGACGGGGTAAAGGTCGGCGCGAGCTATGAACCTGGTGCCGAGCAGATCGAATCCGTCTCGAGCTTCATCAGCCAGACGGGCGAGGACGCCGAATTGCGCCGGCAGACGTTCGAGGAAAGCATCGGCTGGTATAACGGAATCGTCGCCGACATCTTCGGCTGATTCAACCCCCTCTACGGCTTCAGGGTCGGTCATGCAGATCCTTACCGGCAGTCACCTTCGGGCTGACTGCCGGTTTTCTTGCCGCGATCACTTCCTTGCACCATAGCGTTTTCCGGACCACACGCCCGATATTGCAAGATTCTGCCGATTTCGAGCGCCCGAATCCGCGCAGCTTGAGGGAATTGTGCCACATGACAGTTCACCGAATGCACTCTCGGGAGAGATCTGTTTACGGATATGTCCTGATCGGGCATACTCTCCCAAAACAAGAAAACATGGCACCGGAGCAGAAAAATGATCAGGCAGTTTGGCGTCGCCGCAGTTGCGGTGGCTTTATCGTTTTCATCGGCACACGCGAGTGATGCAGTATCCAGCCCATTCGGTCTGGATACTGGACAGGACGTATCGCGCGGCAAGATGCCGATGGCACCCGTTCACATGGCACCGGCAATGGCGCCCGCCCAAGACTGGTCTGGCCCGTATCTGGCATTCGGCGTGTCGCATACGCAGACGACCTACAGCAGCAACACGGCTTTTGAACCGGCCAACGCGCGGGGCACAGGCGTCAGTCTGATCCTGGGCTATAATCTGCAGCATGAAAACCTCGTCTATGGCGCCGAGGTCATGGGAAATGTCGATCATATCTCCGGGACCGGGACCGACTGCGGGCTGGGCCCGACCTTCACCTGCCGGTCGAGCGTGAAGAACTATCTGGCCGCACGGGTGCGGGTGGGTTACGCACTGGGCGACACGCTGGTTTTCGGCACGCTCGGGCTTGCATCCGACATGCAGGACCAGACCATTCGCGATGGCGGCGTGCGCGTGGCGCAAGGCAAGGCACGGCATAACGGGCCAGTGATCGGAATCGGGGTGGAACACGCGATTGATGATCGTTGGGGCCTGCGCGGGGATCTGGAACATTATCGCCTTGGCACGCGAAACTATGATCTGGCTGTTCCCGGCCCCACCTCGATCGGAACGCGCCACAATGCAGCGCGGTTCAGCATCGTCAACCGGTTCTGAGGGCTGTCACTGCTCTGTTTAACAACTGTCCCACCAGAGGATAGATGAGCAAACTGAAAAAGGCGCGACAGGTGATCGTCGCGCCTTTTCAGGATCGTGGTGCGGCACGAGCATGTGCGGGAAGCATATTTCCGAAAGTATGGAACGCCACGCGGATTGGGCTCTGGAAAATTCACGCAAGACCGGCGCCACGGTCAATCGAATAAAACGCAAGAAAATCCTGTCACCGCTGATGACAGGACGCACGCTCCGATGTCCGCGACACTTGAAGCAGGTCGTTTCTATTACAACGCGGAACGCAGAAAACCAAACGAGTTCAATAGGCCATTCTTCGAATCGCGAGCAAGGCGACGAAACGCCGCTCAGGAAACGTTGTCGGGTAAAACTGTCCCATCAGTTACAAATCCGGTCCCTTGCTGCGTCATCTCTGAAGCATCGCCCAGGACAACAAGCTTGGGCGCCTCATAAGGCTTGCGGGTGCTGTCATTCTGTTGGGCGTGTTGCGACTCGTTCTGCATGTGTGCCTCCGTCAGACTGTGTTGGGCCTTGTCAGACCGAAAAATATGCGCGTCAACCCACTGTTGGCATATTCGCGTCCAGATTGTGCTAACACTCTTTGCGACGAATATCCAGATCTGCGTCATCTTTCAAGGCGGAAATGGCTGCAGGGCGTTACCGAAATACTGCATCTTGCGCCCTCTGCCCCGTCGGCAGGCAAAGTCATCACTCGATGCAAGCCCGTGGCTGCACTTGCCCTTTGCGTCACGCCAAGCCAGCATGTCGTCCGGCGCGTTGACCTGCGCCGCGCGACCTGTCAGAGGAAGGCAGCCGTTTCAGCCCATGACGTGTTCGCTGTCCATGCCTGCTCAAGACCCCTCATCCCCTGCCCTGCTGCTTCTGGACCTGCTGTCCGACCCGAAGCTGCAGCATGGCACTGCTCTGGCTGCACTGACGCCCGAGGCGCGGGCGCAGATGAGCAGGCTGGCACGCGGGCAGCGGGTGCTGGCACCGCTGGTGCTTGCACTGGAAGACGCAGCACTTGGTGTGCCTGATGAACTCCGTTTCGACCGTCGCGCAGCACTGGCGCGCGCCCTGACCATTCAGGCCGAGGCCTTGCGGGTGCATCAGATACTTGCCAGGGCCGGGATCCCGCATCGTTTCCTGAAAGGCGTGGTGCTTGCAGCCGGGGTCTATCCGACCCCATGGGGGCGGCCGATGCGCGACATCGACATCCTGCTGCGCCCCGATGATCTGTTGCGCGCCCATGCGCTGGTTGCCGCAGAAGGCGGTGTCATGGACGGGCAGGCCCACAAACCGGTCGCGCAGACAGACCTGGATGCAAAGCACTTGCCGCCGCTCTGGTCGCCACAGCGCGTGATCGGC
>SKYA01000189.1 GCA_007128135.1 Paracoccaceae bacterium
AAGGCGTCAACCCCGCCTGCAACGGCGCAGAGATGGGCATAATGCAGGATCATCCGGCGCAGACCCCAGTCGCCTACGGGGCCGGTCCAGTTCACGCTCTCTCCCAGAATGGCGAAACTGCCCGGTGTCGCACTGCCGAAGAAGCTTGCCACCTGCGTGGCAGCGCTCGCGGTCTGATCAGTGCTGCCTGCAAATCCCGCCGCTGGCGAACAGGTGATCCGCCCGCGCCATGGGAATTTGGGCTGGCCGATGTCGCTCGCATTGTCGCTGTAAGGATCTGGCAGCGTGTTCCCCGGCGGCACATCCATCATCAGAAACGGATAGAAGGTCACGCGCAGCCCACGGGATTTCAACTCCCGGATCGCCTGGATGACTGCGAAATCCGCAGGCGTTCCGCCATAGACCGGGCGATCCTGATCGTCACGGCTAACGAGACCAGCCGTCAGCCGCGTCACGCCATTTACCGACCAACTGGCATTGGGCGTGGATTTGTCCGGGAATTCGACCTTGGGCCGGATCGTGCATTGGCCCGCGCGCAGATCATCGCCGAACCACGAGACCACGAGGCTGACGCTTTCGACTGACGGCACCATCGCCTGCAAGCGGTCCAGCGCTACGACCATATCGGCGGTTTCGGCGACAGCATTGGCATTCTCGGCGCTGCTGGTGCCGCCGATGTTGATGTTGAGAAGCGCATTATTGATCAGACGCCCACCCTCGGTTTTGCGCACCACCTGCGTGGCATAGGTGAACTCACCGGCAGAGGGGATCAGCGTGACCGCGCGGGTCAGCCCCTCGGCGGTGTCGGGATCCGCCAGCGGGCGGAACACTTCAAAGGTCAGCTGCGGGATGCGGTTACCGTAATCGCCCAGCGGCAGGTCTTCGAACATGACATAGGCCGTGCCGCGATAGGCGGGGGTGTTTGCCGAGCCCATCCTGGCCATGATGAAGGGATCAGGCTGCTGCGCGTCATCGCCGGGATACCAGCGCCAGATCACGCCGGTCATGTTCAGTGGCTTGCCATCCGCCCAGATGCGGCCAATGCCCGTGATCGCGCCTTCCGAAACGGCGACGGCAAAGCTGGCATAATACAGGTACTCGGTGGTCTTGATCTTCGGCCCGCCGCCCTTGCCACCACCGCGCTGCGTCGTGGTGCGCGTTTCCTCGCGGAAATCCGTGGCCCAGATGATATTGCCACCGATCCGCATGCGCCCAAAGAGGCGCGGGATCACGGCCCCCTCGGTCGAGGAGGTGATACGCACCGTGTCGAGCCGCGCGCCCTCGATCCGCTGAGCGGGTGCCAGCGAGGAAATCAGCCAGCTGTCGATGGCCGAGCCGACCGTAGCCCCGATCATCCCGCCAATCGCGGCACCTGACAGGCCAAGGATCGCGCCACCGAACAGACCACCAACTGCAGAGCCGACAGCGCCAAGGACCAATGTTGCCATGCGAAAATCTCAGCGTTTGGGGAACAGGAAGGCGAAGGCGATGCGCCGCCGCCAGGCGAGGGTGAGGGGCTGCTCGGTGACGCCCAGCCGTTCATAGGCGTGGATGAAGCTGTCAGGGCCAGTCAGGATGCCGACATGCTTGGAAATCGCGCGTGGCATCATTCGGAACAGGAGCAGCGCGCCGAGTGTGGCCTGCGCCGGTTCGACTTCGATCATCATACTGCGCGCGCCTTCCGCCAACACTTCGCACGACCCGGTTTCGCCCCAGTCACGGCTATACGCTGGCATGGGAAACGGCTCCGGCCCGACAACGTCGCGCCAGACTCCGCGCGCAAGGCCGAGGCAGTCGCAGCCGACCCCGCGCAGGCTGGCCTGGTCGTGATACGGCGTGCCGAGCCAGCCTCGGGCGACGGTGATAACGATGGAAGGATCGGCACTCGTGCGCTGGTGTGCTGTGATCGCATTCCTCACAGCACGCCCCCTTCATGCCCACCATCGCGCGAGGCGTAGCGCAAAATAGTGTCCTGCCCGGGGATGTGGGGAAACCCCCGGAAATTCGCGACATTACCGAACTTAGCGGTGCAGGTTTCCACGCGCTTGTCGCAGCCAGCGTGGATCGTGAAACTGTCGCCCTCAGTGACAGCGCGCACGGGGGCCTCAAGCAGGGTGATAATGGCGATGCCGTCAACCAGATCATGGGCCAGCACTTCTGCCCGCCGCCCTTCATTGGCGCCGGTGGTCCATTCCACCGTGCCAAAAACAAACCAGCCCGCGTCAAACCCGCCCAGCCCCGAGGTATTGAAGGCGCGGTCGCGCAGCAGATCGACGACAGCACCGCTGCCCTTGTAAGCCGGGTCCTCCAGATCGACGCCGCAGCGCGCATCCCCCAGCGTGGCATCACACCCGGCCTGAAACGTCCGCCCAACCGTTTGGCCCAGCACATGCGCCAGTGACCGCACCTCAGCGACAAAGGCCATGCGCCCGCGCCAGATTTGCCCGACGGCGCCGCGGCGCATCAGCACGCGCTGGCCGGTGTCCGCCCAGTTCACGCGCCAGAGCTCGACTTCCGCATTGTCCCAGCGCCCGTCAAGGATGTCGGTTTCGGTGATCCGGTCAGAAGACAGCACGCCGTCGGCATCCTGCGCATCGACCGAAAGGTCCGACCCGGCGCGGATCTCTGACGCCGCAAAGCCGCTTTCGGGCTCGAACTCGGTGCCCTCGAACACCAGCACGCAGTCATGATCTGTGAACCCGAAGGAAACACCATCGGCGCGGGTGATGCGCCAGCACCAGCACAAGGTGGTGGTGGCTTCCGTGAGATGCGCCTGCAGGGCAGGCGAGACATGTTTCATGGATGATCCTTGCTATAATGTGCGCCACACGCCATGCGGATCGCAGACGCGACATTGCGGAGGCAGGTCAGATGGTGCTGCACGACGATCTCGACAAAGCGGAAAGCTGCAAGCGGGGCTGGTGACGCAGCAGAGCGCGATCCGGGCCGCCTTGATGTGCACGTGGTCACGCTTGATGCGTTTCTGGCGGCTCTCAGAACAGCCACCCCGGCAGAGGCCAAGGTGGTGAACTTGATGCCCAAGACCCCTCAAAACCTCGAATAGCGCGGATCCTCGGACGCTGCGCGCGCTCATCGCCGGATTTCCAGCAGGGGAATGGAGGTGATGGAACCCAGCCGCTCGATATCGAGGGTCACATCCAGCCTGTCGCTGTCAAAGCGGACGGGCACGTCGAACTCGAACCCCGCCGTGATCGTGACGCCCGAGCCGGGGGCGACAGCGAAAGTGATGCTGCCCGTCGCCGTATCGATGCTCCAGCCTGACATCTGCTCGATATTGTTCAGGGCCAGGCGGACGCTGCCAGCCATGGGTTTGGCAATCGCGCGAGTCCAGCTTTGGGCGCCAGAGGCGTAGCGTTTCAAGAGCGCAAAGGTGGTCACGCTGCCATTTCCGCTGCCGATGGGCTGGTCAGTTGGCGCGACGGGTTGTGACGGCAGGCTTGATTTGTAATCCGCCCAATCCTTGTAGCGAAACCCGTGCAGGCGGCCGTTGCGGGCCTCAAAAAACGCCACGACTGCCGCCAGATCGTCTGCGCGGCGGATGCCATAGGCGACATCATAGCGGCGGCGACTGTTGGCCCAGCTGGCATTGCGCTCCTCGATACCGGAGGCCAGTTCAACCACTTGCGTGCGCCGTTCCGGCCCGCCGCGCGCCCCGCGGCTGATATTGTCGGGGAAGCGCACCTCGTGAAACGCCATCACATGCCCCTCCGGCCCAGACTGACCGCGCGGGCGATGTCAGCTGCGATCTGCGTCCGAGACTGGCGGAAGCTTTCGGCGTCGCGCGCCATGATCGTGACGTTGACCGCTGGGGCGTTGGATTTCCCATAACCAGCAGCCTCCCGCCGCGACAGCACCCGTTCCCCGCGTTGCAGGATCGCAGGAACCTCGTCCGGGCGCAGTCCAGCCCAGCCGCCGGAATGCATGCGCGGGGCATAGGCGAAGGCCAGCGCTGGCACCATCCGGCCCGGGCCGGGCGCTCCGACCATGCCGCCTGCGTGGAAGATGTTGGCAAACAGCCCGCCCGCAGCACCAAGGACGCCCGAGAGCAATCCCGCTAGCGGCCCAAGGATGA
>SKYA01000035.1 GCA_007128135.1 Paracoccaceae bacterium
ACTTTTGTTGGTTACGACTGCCCTCATTATATTGGCGGGCCCGAGTTCAAGCCAAGAAATTCAGCCAGATTATCGATGCTTCGCCGGCAGTGTCAGTTTCTCGCCCGGCGCTACGTTAGGAACGGCAGTCCAAGTTTTGAAATGCACCGGCGAAGGCGTTTGGGAAACCACAGACCTTGGTGCTTTCGGCTGCTTGGCAGACGGCAGTATGTTTAGTGTTGGCGGGATTTTTCAAAGGTTTTCAGGGGCTCCAGCTTTAATTTGCACCCCCGAGGGAGTCTGGGTATCTGTTGAAGACTGATTTGTGATAATTTCGACGCTTGGTCATCCATCGATGACAACTGACGCCGGGAATGATGCTCTTAGGAAATGCCTACAATATTCCGCCAAGACGGCTTTCGTTTCTTTTTCTACTCGAACGAAGGCGACCCACGCGAGCCGGTTCATGTTCATGTGACGAAGGACGGCTGCGAAGCGAAATTCTGGCTTGATCCGGTAGCACTCGACAGAAATCACGGCTTCGACGCCAAAACCTTGCGCCAAATCGGAAGCGTGATAAACTTCAACCAAGCACGCATCGCAAAGGCATGGCATGACCATTTCAGCGCATAAAGTCACTTTCGACGACGCGACCATGTGGCTCGCCCTCTCGGATGGCCGCGTCCTCGGTGTGCCACTCGTGTGGTTCCCCCGCCTGATGAACGCCACCGACGCGCAGCGCGACGCCGTGGAACTCACGCCATTCGGCCTGCACTGGGCAGAACTGGATGAGGATATCTCTATCCCCGCCCTGCTGGACGGCAAACCCGCAACGCGTGCCGCCTGAACGGCCCAGCCACTCTGAAATCCAAAGCAAAACTGGTAGGCGACCCTGGAATCGAACCAGGCGTGAGTCCCCCGCCTGAGCCACCTTCCGCAGCGGCAAGCCCCCTGGCGCAAGCAGTGGCCGGACGCCCCTGCCCCTGCGCTACATCCCCTCTCCGAACCGCCCCGCGACCAGGTCGCGCAGCGCTCCGGCCAGCGCCTCTGCCTGCGCGCCCGACACTTTCACCCGGATCGAACTGCCCTTTGACGCCGCGAGCATCAGCAGGCCCATGATGGAATCCCCCGGCACGCTCATGCCGTCCTTCATCACCTCGGCCGTGGCGTCATGCGCCTCGACCACCTCGACGAACTTGGCCGAGGCGCGGGCGTGAAGCCCCTTTTCATTGATGATCTCGAGTTCGAATTCCTGCATCAAATCCCTCGTCATTTTCCAACATCTATCGCGTTGATGTATTTGCGCCCGGCCTCCAGTGCCGCAGCGGTCGCGGCCTGAAGCCCGAGGTCGCGCGACTTGGCGAGCTTGATCAGCATCGGCAGGTTGGCCCCGTAGAGGATGCGCCGGTCGGGCCCCGCGCAGGCGGGCAGCGAGAGGTTGGAGGGCGAGCCGCCGAACATGTCGGTCACCACCACCACCCCGCGACCGGTATCGACGGCCTCTGCCGCAGCGGCGATCTCGGCCTGCTTGGCGGCGCGGTCATGGTCATATTCGATGGCGATGGCCGCGATTCCGGACTGCTTGCCGATCACATGCTCGATGGCCGCGAGATACTCACGCGCCAGACCCCCATGCGCTACGATCACGATACCGATCACCGGCCGCCCTTACGTCTGCGTCGTCACGGCCGCCTGTGCGGCCATCCGTTCCAGTTCCCTGTGACGTTTAGACACCTGCCACCCCGCCTGTGCAAGCGCATTCGCCAGTTTTTCTGCAGTTGCAACCGAGCGGTGTTGCCCGCCCGTGCAGCCAAAGCCGATGGTCAGCTGCACCTTCCCCTCTTGCGCGAATTCGGGCAGCAGGCTTTCAACCAGGTCGCGAACCCGGCGGTAGAAGCCATCAAAGCGCGGATCGCCCATCACGAAACGCGCCACATGCGGGTCGCGCCCGTCAAGCGCGCGCAGGTTGGGCTGCCAGTGCGGATTGTTCAGGAAGCGGCAATCAAAGACCAGATCGACACCGGCCGGGATGCCGCGCCTGTAGGAGAAGGATTCGACCTGCACTGTCATCGCGCCATCCGATTGCAGCGCGAAGAGTTCCTGCATCCGGGCGCGCAGGTCGTGCGGGGTCATCTCGGCGGTCTCGATCAGCACATCGGCGCGCAGCCGGACCGGTTGCAGCAGCCGCGCCTCGAGTTCGATCCCCTGGCGGGCGGTGCCCTCGGGGCTGAGCGGGTGGCGGCGGCGGGTTTCGGAATAGCGCCGGATCAGCGTAGGCACCGGGCAGTCGAGATAGACAAGGTCAAGCTCGAAGCGCGGCGAGGCCGCCAGTTCGCCGACCAGCGCGAGCAGCGCATCGACCGAGAAATCACGGTTGCGCGGGTCCAGCACCAGCGCCAGCGGGCGTTCGAGTGTCTGCGCCACAAGCCGCGGCACCAGCGAGATGGGCATGTTGTCGATCGCCTCGAAGCCGACATCCTCGAGTGCCCTGAGCGCGGTGCTGCGCCCTGCCCCCGATGGCCCCGTCAGCAGCACCAGCCGCGAGGCGGGCGGGTCGATCCGTGGTGGCGTCTCGTGCAGGGTCATGACGGGTCGGCCTCGCCTTCTTGCCAGTGGCCTGCGATAACATATTGCCGGATGGCCGCTGCGAAAGCCCGGCTCGCGCATTTGCGAAGCAGCGGGATACGGCAGCCCTCGAGCAAGTGCCAGTGTGGCGCGGGCAGGCGCTCGGTCTCGACCGTGTCGAGGTCGATCAGCAACTCCAGCGGCGCCTCGTCCTGCGACACGGCGCGCAGCAGCCCGATGCCGCGCATCTCGATCAGCCCGCGCAACACAGGCGGCGCCGATAGGATGACGCGGTCGCCGCGCCGCTCCAGCCGCGTCTGGTCATCAGCGACCAGCACCGCCCCCATCGCCATCAGTTCCAGCGCCAGTTCGGACTTGCCACTGCCGGGCCTGCCGGTGATCAGCACCGCCGCAAGGCGCGGACCCAGGTCAAAGGCGACGGAGGTGCCATGGATCAGTCCGGACACCGCCGGACGGATCACAGCGGCAGACCGACCACGAAACGCGCGCCGAGCGGCGGGCTGTCGGGCTCGGCATTGGCGGGGCGGATGTTCTCGGCCCAGATGACGCCCTGATGGGCTTCGATGATCTGCTTGGAAATCGCGAGGCCCAGCCCGGAGTGATTGCCGAACTGATGCGCCGGGCGTTCGGAATAGAACCGCTTGAAGACCTTCTTGAGCGCATTGTCCGGGATGCCGGGGCCCGTGTCCTCGACCACGATCAGCACCCGGTCCTGCCGCTGCCGCGCCCAGACGCGTACGGCATCGCCCTCGTTACAGAAGGAAATCGCATTGGTGATCAGGTTCACGAAGACCTGCGCCAGCCGTCCTTCGAGTCCGGTCAGCATCACCGGCCCCTCGGGCAGGGCCTTGATGAACTGCACGCCCTTGTCGCGCGCCTCGGAAGACAGGTGCTCGCACAGATTGTCCAGCAGCCGCACGAGGTCGAATTCCTCCTGGTCCTCCTTGACCAGTTCGGCGTCGAGCCGCGAAGCGTTGGACGTGTCGGACACCAGCCGATCCAGCCGGCGGACATCATGCTCGATCACGTCGAGAAGACGCTGGATCTGGTCTTCGCGCTTGGCCATGCGCAGGCTGCCCACGGCCGAGCGCAGCGAGGCCAGCGGGTTCTTGATCTCATGCGCGACATCGGCGGCAAATTGTTCATTGGCCTCGACCCGGTCATAGAGCGCGTTGACAATGCCGCGCATGGCGCGCGACAGATCGCCGATCTCGTCGGGCCTGCCGGTAAGATCGGGGATGCGCACGCGCGCCCCTGGTGCCGATTTGCGCGCGTCGCGGCGCTTGCCGAGTTCCGCGGCCATGGCCAGATCCGCAAGCGGATTGGCGATTGTGGACGCCAGGACGAAGCTCAGCCCGATCGAGACCAGAACAGCGATGAGAAAGAACTGCAACACCTGTTCGCGGTCATGACGCATGAGCAGTTCGGTATCGGAGGCGTCACGGCGCAGGAAGACTGCGCCTGCAAACCGGCCGTCATGGACCACAGGCGCGCTGGCGGCCAGCCACATGCCCTCGCGCATGTCACGATGCGTGTGCAGTGCGGTCTCGCCGCGCTGGTTGCTGTCGAACATGGTCTGGGCGATGCGCGAGAATTCGACCGGCTCGGCGCCGCGTGTCGCGCCCGTGAGCACCGACATGCCCGACCAGATGCTCGCGAGCAGGTCGCTGATCACCGTCGAGCGGTCAGGCAGGTTCGACAGGTTGGGTTCGGTCACACCGCGCAACTGGCCCAGTATCGCCCCGTCGGGTCCGATGAAATACATCTCGAAGCGCCGGTCGAGCGACAGTTCGACTGCAAGAACGTCGCGCGTCGCCCCCAGATCGCCCGTGGCCGAAACGATATCGGCAATGATCTGGACGCTCGTGCCCAGCATTTCCTCCTGCTGGCGCAGGAGCGAGTCGCGGAACGGGTTGGTGAACAGGATGCCCGCGATCAGGATCACCAGCGCGATCAGGTTGAACAGCGCGATCTTTCGCGCGAGGGGCGAGCTCGAGATGCTCAGCAACCCGCGACGGGCGCGCGTGTCGCGCACCTCGGTCTCTACCGCGTCACCCGGCCCGACCCAGTCATCGCCGAGGACAATGTCAGTGCGTGACCTTACAGCCTCCGTCTGCACCTTTTCACCTGCTCGTTGAGGGGTTCTCCCCTGCCGCTGCCTGTCAAGCTTCGTTATACTTGTAGCCTATGCCGTAAAGGGTCTCGATCGAGGAGAACTCCTCGTCGACGCTGCGCATCTTCTTGCGCAGGCGCTTGATGTGGCTGTCGATGGTGCGGTCGTCGACATAGACCTGGTCCTCATAGGCCACATCCATCAGCTGATCGCGCGACTTGACCACACCGGGGCGCTGGGCGAGCGCCTGCAGCAGCAGGAATTCGGTCACGGTCAGGGTGACATCCTCGCCCTTCCACTTCACCTGATGGCGCAGCGGGTCCATCTCGAGATTGCCGCGGACAAGGACCTTGGCCTCTTCCCCGCCTTCGGCCTCGATCGCGCCGGCCTGCTTGCGACGCAGCAGCGCACGGATACGCTCGACCAGCAGGCGCTGCGAAAACGGCTTCTTGACATAATCATCGGCCCCCATGCGCAGGCCCAGCACCTCGTCGATCTCGTCATCCTTGGAGGTCAGGAAGATGATCGGCATCTGGGATTTCTGGCGCAGGCGCTGGAGAAGCTCCATCCCGTCCATGCGCGGCATCTTCATGTCGAGCACCGCCATGTCCGGCATGCGCCGGTTGAAGGCATCGAGCGCAGCCTGACCGTCGTTATAGGTCTCTACCTCGAACCCCTCGGCCTCCAGGCAGATGGAGACCGAGGTCAGGATATTGCGGTCATCATCGACCAAAGCGATTTTTGACATTTGCCTGCCCTTTTCAACTGCTCAACAACGGCGGTATCGCCTTATTTTTGCCACATATTTGCTCATTCCCCTGCAAGACGCAACAAAATATCGACACGCCAACGGCCTAGAGTCGTGATTCGCACCCTGCCTGTGCGAATCGGCAACACCTTTGTGTCACGACAGTCTTGATATTGCGCTAACGCCTCCGTGGTTGCGCTAACTGCGACAATCATGCCTATGCGGCCCCCGGAGAGGGGTGCTATAGGCAAGGTCACAGTCCAAGACCCGTGCTTCTCGGTGCGGCCTCACGGCAAAAGAAAGCAAGACGATCAGGCCATGGAGGCGATGGGCCATGGCGCACCCAAGGGAGCAGAGACAATGACATCACCCCGCGTCAATCCGAACAGGCGGCTGGAAGATCAAGGGATTAAGGGCATCGCCAAGGCCCATTACAACTTGCTTGAACCTGCTCTTGTGGAGGCCGCGATCGCGAGGGGCGAGGGGCGTCTGGGGCTGGGCGGTGCGTTTCTGGTCTCGACCGGCGCGCATACCGGACGTTCTCCCAAGGACAAGTTCGTGGTGCGCACGGCGCAGGTCGAGGACACGATCTGGTGGGAAAACAATGCCCCCATGGATCCCGCGGCCTTTGACCGGCTCGAAGCGGACATGCTTGCGCACATGAAGGGACGCGAGGTCTTCGTGCAGGATCTGTATGGTGGCGCAGACCCGGCGCACCGGCTGGATGTGCGCGTGGTGACCGAACTGGCCTGGCACGGGCTGTTCATCCGCCACCTGCTGCGCCGCCCTGCGGCCGAGGAACTGGCAAGCTTCGTGCCCGAGTTCACCATCATCAACTGCCCCAGCTTCCGGGCCGATCCGGCCCGCCATGGCTGCCGGTCGGAAACCGTCATCGCGCTGAATTTCGACCGCAAGCTGATCCTGATCGGCAACACGGCCTATGCCGGCGAGAACAAGAAATCGGTCTTCACGCTGCTCAACTACCTGTTGCCGGCCAAGGGCATCATGCCGATGCACTGCTCGGCCAATCACGCCCTGGACGACCCCGGGCAGGCTGCGGTGTTCTTCGGCCTGTCAGGCACGGGCAAGACCACGCTCTCGGCCGATCCGTCGCGCGTGCTGATCGGGGATGACGAGCATGGCTGGTCGCAGAGTGGCATCTTCAATTTCGAGGGCGGCTGCTACGCCAAGACGATCAATCTGGACCCTGACGCCGAACCCGAGATCTTTGCAACGACGCATCGCTTCGGCTCGGTGGTCGAGAACATGGTCTATGATCCCGACACGCTGGAGCTGGATTTCGCCGATGACAGCCTGACCGCCAACACGCGCGTGGCCTATCCGCTGGATGCGGTATCGAATGCCTCGCCGACCTCGCTGGGCGGCGTTCCGAAGAACATCATCATGCTGACCTGCGACGCGTTCGGCGTGCTGCCACCGATCGCGCGGCTGACACCGGCGCAGGCGATGTATCACTTCCTGTCCGGCTTCACCTCGAAGGTGGCCGGGACCGAACAGGGCATCACCGAGCCGCAGCCCACATTCTCGACCTGTTTCGGTGCGCCCTTCATGCCGCGCCGCCCCGAAGTCTATGGCAAGCTGCTGCAGGAAAAGATCGCACAGAACGGGGCCGAATGCTGGCTGGTCAATACCGGCTGGACAGGCGGGGCCTATGGCAGCGGGTCGCGGATGCCGATCAAGGCCACGCGTGCGCTGCTGACAGCCGCGCTCGACGGGTCGCTGAAAGGGGCGCAGTTCCGCCGTGACCCGAATTTCGGCTTTGAAGTGCCGGTATCGGTGCCCGGTGTGCCCGATGTGCTGCTCGATCCGCGCCAGACATGGGCGGACGGGGCGGCCTATGACGCGCAGGCGGCGAAACTGGTGGCGATGTTCGCCGGGAATTTCGCGCAATATGTGCCCTATATCGACGATGAGGTGAAGCAGGCCGCGATCGGCTGAGCGTTCACGACATGCAAGACACGGGCCCCGCCAGCATCCTGGCGGGGCCCGTTTCATTTCGGGGGCCGGGGGGCTGCGCCCCCCGGTTTTCCAGAGTATTTCTGGCAAGATGAAGATCAGGAGCCCGTGACCCGGCGATACCAGTCGGCAATTTCCTGACGGGCCTGGTCGTCCATCAGCACCGTGCTGCCCGGGGGCATGGCATGGCTGATGCCCGATTGCAGATAGATGCCCTGCGCGGCACGGGCGACCTGGGCCTCGGTTTCCAGCACCACGCCCTTGGGCGCCCAGTGCAGCCCCGGCCAGAGCGGCTCGGTCGCGTGGCACATCGAACAATGGCCGACCACGTTCCAGTAGACATCCTCGAAATGGGGGTCTTCGGCGAAGCGTGCGACCGAGGGCGGCAGGCTGGCAAGGTCGGTCTCGTCCGCGCGCGGCTGGCCCAGCGTGGAGAGCAGGACGATGGCGACGAACAGCGCCGTCGTGGCCACCCATGTCCACCACCTGTAGCCGCCGCCCATGTGCATCGTGTTGAAGAAATGCCGGATCGTGACGCCCATCAGGAACACCAGCCCGGCGATCAGCCAGTTGTATTCCGAGGCGAAGGCCAGCGGATAGTGATTGGACAGCATCAGGAAGATCACCGGCAGGGTGAGGTAGTTGTTATGGGTCGAGCGCTGCTTGGCGATCTTGCCATATTTCGGATCGGGCGTGCGGCCTGCCTTGAGATCGGCCACGACGATCTTCTGGTTGGGAATGATGATGAAGAACACATTGGCCGACATGATCGTGGCGGTAAACGCGCCCAGATGCAGCAGCGCCGCACGCCCCGTGAAGACCTGTGTATAGCCCCAGGCCATGATCACCAGAAGCACGAACAGAAGCACCATCAGCCGGGTGTTGTCCTCGCCGAAGCGCGATTTGCACAGAAGATCATAGATCAGCCAGCCGATGGCCAGCGAGGCCACCGAGATCGCGACAGCCTGCCAGACCTGCAGATCGGCCAGATCACGGTCGATCAGGTAGAATTCGGCGCCCACATAATAGACCAGCACCAGCAGCACGAAGCCCGAAATCCACGTCCAGTAGCTCTGCCATTTGTGCCAGATCAGATGTTCGGGCAACCGGGCGGGCGCGACCAGATATTTCTGGATATGGTAGAAGCCGCCGCCATGGACCTGCCATTCCTCGCCATGCGCGCCCTCGGGCAGGTCGGGCGATTTGCGCAGGCCCAGGTCAAGCGCGATGAAGTAGAAGCTCGACCCGATCCAGGCGATGGCGGTGATCACATGCAGCCAGCGGACAGCGAATTCCGCCCAGGCCCCCCAGACAGCCAGTTCCAGCATTTCCTGCATCCTTTCTGTTCGCGTGTCGCGAGAAGCCTATCCCGGCGCATGGCTTTCTGTTAATTCCAGAAAACACCCAGCACTTTCAAGATCAGCCTGAAAATCGCCATGGCCTACCTGAACAATGTCAGAATGTTCGTGCGTGTCTATGAATTGGGCAGCATGTCTGCGGCAGCACGCGATCAGCGCACCTCGCCCGCGGTCGCCTCGGCCCGGGTGGCGGAACTGGAGAAGCATCTGGGCGTGCGGCTGTTCAACCGCACCACGCGCTCGCTCAAGCCCACCTCGAGCGGGCAGCTTTTCTACGATGGCGCGCTCAAGATCCTCGAGGCCGTGGCCGAGGCAGAGGCGGCGCTGAGCCACGCCACGGCCCAGCCGCGCGGCACGCTGTTCGTGGCGGCCCCGCTTGGCATCGGGCGGCGGCTGATCGCCCCGCATGTGCCGGCCTTCAAGGACGAGCATCCCGAGATCGAGCTGCGCCTGCGCCTGTCGGACCGTGGCATTGACGTGACCGGCGAGGGGCTGGATCTGGCCTTTCACCTTGGCACGCTGGAGGATTCAGCGCTGAAGATGCGCCTGATTGCCGAATGCCCGCGGGTCCTGTGCGCCGCACCCGATTATGTTGCGCGACACGGTATGCCCGCGGATGGGGCCGCACTGGTGCGCGATGGCCATGCCTGCCTGAACCTGCGCTTTCCCGGCGCGCGCGAGTTCCAGTGGGCGCTCCAGACCGAAACCGGCCCGCAGCGATTCAAGATCTCCGGGCCGTACGAATCGGATGATGGCGATGTGCTGACCGACTGGGCGCTCGACGGGCGCGGAATCGTGATGAAGCCGGTCTTCGAGGTGGCCGAGCACCTGGCGCGCGGCGCGCTTGTGCTGGTGGCCGAGGCCACGCCGCCGCTGCCGGTCACTCTGGCCGCCCTCACCCCGCATCGCCGGCTGCGCGACCCCAAGGTGAGCCTGTTCACCGAGTTCATCGCCGCCCGCGTCAAGTCCGTCCTGCGCGAGGCCGACCGCCTGCTGGCTCAGCTTCCGCGATAGGTGGAGAACCCGAAGGGCGAGAGCAGCAGCGGTACATGGTAATGGCTGCCCGCATCGCTGATCCCGAAACGGATCGGGATCTGGTCCAGAAACAGCGGCTCCGCCCCTGCCTGCCCGGTCGCCCGCAGATAGGCCCCTGCCTCGAAGACCAGTTCATACTCGCCCGTGGCAAAGCTCTCCTGCGGCAGGATCGGGCTGTCGGTGCGGCCATCGGCATTGGTGTGCATCCGTGCAAGCGCGACCCGCTCCTCCCCGTCCAGCCGGCACAGCGTGATCGCCAGCCCCTCGGCGGGCAGCCCGCGCGCCGTATCCAGAACATGGGTGGTCAGAAATCCGGCCATCTCTCTCTCCTCAACACAGAACCTGCCCGATCTTGCAGCGCCATCGCCCCGCTGGCCAGCCCCTTCCCTGCCTGCGCGCCTTGAGGTCTTTCAAAAAATCCCAGAAAGCGGAAATGATTATTCCGGTTTATCACATAATCACTGCAAGAGGAGTGCCGCCCGTGACCCGCTACCCGCGCAACCTGACAGGATATGGCCCCACACCGCCCGATGCCGCATGGCCCGGCGGGGCGAAGATCGCCATCTCGCTGGTGCTGAATTACGAGGAAGGCGGCGAGAACTGCCTTCTGCATGGCGATGCCAATTCCGAGGGCTTTCTCTCCGACATCCCCGGTGCCCAGCCCTGGCCGGGAATGCGCCACTGGAACATGGAATCGATCTATGACTACGGCGCGCGCGCAGGCTTCTGGCGGCTGCACCGGCTGTTCACAGGGCGCGGCCTGCCAGTGACAATCTATGGCGTCGCCACGGCTCTCGCGCGCAGCCCCGAACAGGTCGCTTCCATGAAGGCCGCCGCGTGGGAGATCGCCAGCCACGGGCTGAAATGGGTCGAGCATCGCGACATGTCCGAGGCCGAGGAACGCGCCGCCATCCTCGAGGCCATCCGCCTGCATGCCGAAGTGACAGGCGCGCCACCGCAGGGCTGGTACACCGGGCGCTGTTCGGTCAACACCGTCCGGCTTGCCGCCGAGACCGGCCAGTTCGAGTGGATCTCCGACACCTATGACGACGACCTGCCGCACTGGATGGAATTCGGCCCCCGCGACCAGCTGATCCTGCCCTATACGCTCGAGGCCAATGACATGCGCTTTGCCACGGCGCCGGGCTGGGTCACGGGCGGGGATTTCGAGAGCTACCTGAAAGACGCCTTCGACGTGCTTTACGCCGAAGGCCAGGCAGGCGCGCCAAGGATGCTCTCGATCGGGCTGCACTGCCGCCTGATCGGACGCCCCGGCAAGCTTGCAGGGCTGATGCGCTTTCTCGACCATGCCCAGGCGCATGAGGGCGTGTGGTTTGCCCGCCGAATCGACATTGCCCGCCACTGGGCCGCCACGCACCCGCATCAGCGCCGCGAACGCCCCAGCCAGATGGACCGCTCAAGCTTCGTGGCGCAGTTCGGCAGCATCTACGAGCACTCCCCATGGGTGGCCGAGGCCGCCCATGCGCTGGAACTCGGCCCCGCGCATGACAGCGCTTTGGGTCTTGCCAATGCCCTGGCGCGCGCCTTCCGCGCGGCCGCGCCCGAGCAACGCCTCGCAGTGCTGCGCGCCCACCCCGACCTTGCCGGCAAACTCGCCGCCGCAAGGCGCCTCACCCCCGAATCGACGCATGAACAGGCCAGCGCCGGCCTCGATGCGCTCACCGACGCGGAACGCTCCAGCTTCCAGCGCCTCAACACCGCCTATGTCGAGAAACACGGCTTCCCCTTCATCATCGCGGTGCGCGACAATACCAGGGCCAGCATCCTGAGCGCCTTCGAGACACGCATCGATAACGACAGCGCCACCGAATTCGCCACCGCCTGCGCCCAGGTCGAACGCATTGCCGAATTGCGGCTGAAGGACATGCTGCCATGACGCTTTCATCTTGCCGGAAATACTCAACCCAACGCTGCCCCGCAGCACCCGGCCAGCCATGACGCGAACCCTCGCCCCGCAGCCCCTGACGGCTGACGCCTTCGCCCCTTTCGGCGATGTGCTCGACGCCGGCGGCAGCCCCGACAGGCTCATCAACCAGGGCCTCTGCGGGCGGTTTCATGACCGCGCAAGGCTCGATTTCGGCGCGGGCGGACGCGCGGGGATCTCGATCTTCGACGCCCGCCCGCGCGCCCTGCCCTACCGGCTCGAGATGGTCGAGCGTCATCCCGAGGGCAGCCAGGCCTTCCTCCCCATGCACCAGAACCCGTTCATGGTCATCGTCGCGCCCGACACCGCCGATGGCCCCGGCACGCCGCTGGCCTTCGTGACCGATGGTGCGCAGGGCATCAATTTCCACCGCAATATCTGGCACGGGGTTCTCACGCCCCTGGCCAGCCCCGGCCGGTTCGCCGTGATCGACCGGATCGGGACCACAGCGAACCTAGAGGAATACTGGTTCGAAACCCCTTGGGAGGTGCGCGGGCGCTAGGGCCGCAGGAGGGCCTGCCCGCGCCGAAACTGCCGGACCCCGCAGGGGTCCGGCCTTGGAGGAGAAGGAAAACAGATGGCAGACGCAACCCTCGGGACCGCGGCGCAATTGCGCGACCCCGACTATACCCCGCCGCTCTACAAGGCGGTGCCGCTGGGCGTTCAGCATGTGCTGGCGATGTTCGTGTCGAACGTGACACCCGCGATCATCGTCGCGGGCGCGGCGGGCTTCGGCTTCGGGTCGGGCTCGCCCGATTTCCCGAACCTGATCTACATGCTGCAGATGTCGATGTTCTTCGCCGGGGTCGCGACCCTGCTGCAGACCATCACCTTCGGCCCGGTAGGCGCGCGCCTGCCCATCGTGCAAGGCACGTCCTTCGCCTTCATCCCGATCATGATCCCGCTGGTCGCGGGCAAGGGCGTCGATGCCATGGCCGCAGTGATGGGCGGCGTTCTCGTGGGCGGGTTGTTCCATGCCGCGCTGGGGACGGTCATCGGGCGTATCCGCTTCGCGCTGCCACCGCTGGTCACGGGACTTGTCGTGCTGATGATCGGCCTCGCGCTGGTGCGGGTGGGCGTGCAATATGCCGCAGGTGGCGTGCCCGCAATGGGCACCGAGCGCTTCGGCAACCTGCAAAGCTGGTCGGTCGCACTGGTGGTGATCCTGGTGACGCTGGGGCTCAAGTTCTTCGCGCGCGGGATGCTGTCGGTCTCGGCGGTGCTGCTGGGGCTGATCACGGGCTATGTCGTCGCCTGGGCGCTGGGCATGGTCAGCTTTGGTGCCATCGGCTCGGCGGCCCCCTTCGCGCTGCCCAATCCGCTGCATTTCGGCATCGAGTTCACCGCTGCTGCCATCATCGGTTTCTGCGCGATGGCCTTTGTCTCGGCGGTCGAGACGGTGGGCGATGTCTCGGGAATCACCAAGGGCGGTGCCGGGCGCGAGGCGACCGAGCGCGAGATCCAGGGCGCGACCTATGCCGACGGGCTGGGCACGGCTGTCTCGGGCCTGTTCGGCGCGCTGCCGAACACGAGCTTCAGCCAGAATGTCGGCCTGATTGCCATGACCGGCGTGATGAGCCGCCATGTCGTGACCATCGGCGCGCTGTTCCTGATCCTCGCGGGGCTCTTTCCCAAGGTCGGCGCGGTCATCTCGACCGTGCCCATCGAGGTGCTGGGCGGCGGTGTGATCGTGATGTTCGGCATGGTCGTCGCCGCAGGCATCTCGATGCTCTCGGATGTGCACTGGAACCGGCGCAACATGGTAATCTTCGCGATCGCGCTCTCGCTGGGGCTGGGCCTGCAACTGGAACCCTCGGCGCTTCAGCACCTGGCCGACACGCCGCGCGTGCTGCTGACCTCGGGCATCCTGCCGGCCGCCGCCATCGCCATCGCGCTGAACCTGATCCTGCCGAAGGAACTGGCCGGCGAGGCGACCGAAGAGGTCGCAGGCGGGATGCGCGGCCATGGCGAGGGCCTGAACCCCGCCGATCGCTGAACCAGTGCCGGACAGGCCCGCCCGCAGGGCGGGTCTGCCCTGCGACAACGGCCAGCCTGCGCCCGGCGCTCAGGCTGGCGCATGTCACGGGCGCATGCCCCTGCCGCTTTCATCACGCGCGACAGACCCGAGCGCTCCCGGCCCGCGCTACCCGTCGCAGATATTGAGCAGGCTTACCCATTGCCCGTCGCTCAACAGCGCCGCCCGGACCGGCTCGGTTCCCATCGGGTCGCGCGCGCGCAGCACCGCCTGCAATTCTGCAAGGCTCGGGTCCAGCCGGTTGGGGTTGTCGGTCAGCGGGCGCGTGGACAACTCGGCGCGCGCGAAACGCTCCAGCAGCGGGTCGATCCGGGGCGTGGCAAGCCCTGCGCCATAGACGGTGGCGGCATAGCCGCGAATGGAGGTCTCGGGCAGTTCGCCCGAGGTCAGCAGCCGGAAGGTCGCCAGCAGTCCCGCATGGCGCAGCAGTGGGCGCAGCGGGTCTTCCTCTGCACTGCGCTGCGCGGCCAGCAGCACCGCCCCGCCCAGCGCCTCGGCACTCTCGGCCTCGTCGAGCAGGCGCGCGTCGATGATATAGAGCCGCCCCATCACATGCTGCACGCGCGGCTGGTCCGCAGGCAGGCTGCGCATCACCACAATGCGCGCCGGGTTCTGGAACAATGCGCGCTGAAGCGCGCCCAGCGCCGGGTCGCCATAGGCGCTCTGGCAGCTTCGCGCACCCGCGCGCAGCAGGTCGAGCCGGACCTTCTCGGCGAATTCCACCCGCTTGGACATCGGCACGACCGAGGCTGTATGCTCGACCAGCGCAGGCGGCACGATGAGCGCGCCCGCCAGCAGCACGCCCAGGCTCAGCCCGGCCAGGATCGGGCGGCGCAGCCGTGCGAACAGGCCGCGCTGCGGTTTCAGCGCCGCCTGCAATTCCCTGAGCGCGTCGATCAGCAGCGCGTCATCGATCTCGAGCACCTCGCCCGGGTCGCCGTCGGGGCTGTAGAGCGCGGGCCGCTTGCCGGGGTTCAGCCGCTCGACCGCGGGCAGCGACCAGTGGCTCAGAACCTGCGCGCTGCGGCTGTCCGAGATGACCAGCGTGGCATCACCGAAGCTGACCACCACCTCGCGGCGCTGATCCTCGCGCGACGCCGACCACAGCGCCGTCCCTTCCAGCCGTGCATATTTCCTGAGCGCGGTCATGCCGCCTGCCTGCCCCTGTTCTTTGGGCGCATGCTACACCAGCGTCAGGGGCGGCGCCAGCAATCACAGGTCGCGCACATGGGCGCGCAATTCAAATTTCTGTATCTTGCCGGTCGAGGTCTTGGGCAGGTCCATGAAGACCACCCGCTTGGGCGTCTTGAACCCGGCCAGCCGTTCGCGGCAGAAGGCGATGAGGTCCGCCTCGCTGGCCTCATGGCCTGGTTTCAGTTCCACACAGGCGCAGGGCACCTCGCCCCATTTCGCATCCGGTTTCGCCACGACCGAGGCCAGCCCCACTGCCGGATGCTTCATCAGCACGCCCTCGACCTCGACCGAAGAGACATTCTCGCCACCCGAGATGATGATGTCCTTGGCGCGATCCGCGATCTTGACATAGCCATCGGGATGCTGGAAGGCGATGTCGCCGGAATGGAACCAGCCGCCGCGAAACGCCTCTGCCGTCGCCTCGGGGTTGCGGAAGTAGCCTTTCATCACGCCATTGCCGCGATGCATGATCTCGCCCAGCGAAACGCCGTCGCGCGCGATCTCGGTCATGTCCTCGGCGCGCATCACGGTGACCGCGTCCATGAAGGGCATCGCAATGCCGGTCCGCGCCTTGACCTCGGCACGATCATCACCCGCCAGCCCGTCGAAACCCTCGTGCCACAGGCATTCGGTGGCAGGGCCATAGGTTTCTGTCAGCCCGTAAACCTGCGTCACGTTGAACCCTAGCGGCTCGATCGCGGCCAGAGTGGCGGCGGCAGGGGGTGCGCCGGCAGTGAAGACCTCGACCACATGATCGAAGGGCAGGCGGTCCTCGTCGCGCGCGTTGATGATGGTCTGCAGCACGATGGGTGCGCCGCCGAAATGGGTGGCCCCTTCCACGCTGATCGCATGATAGACCCCGCGCGCGGTCACATCGCGCAGGCAGATCATCGTGCCCCCGAGCACGGGCAGCATCCAGGGATGGCACCAGGCGTTGCAATGAAACATCGGCACGATGGTCAGGTAGCGCGGAAACAGGGTCATCCGCCACGAGATCGGCTGCGACAGCGTCGAGAGATAGGCCCCGCGATGGTGATAGACCACGCCCTTGGGCCGCCCGGTGGTGCCCGAGGTGTAGTTCAGCGCAAGGCTTTCCCATTCATCTTCGGGTAGAATCCACGCGAAATCCGGGTGCCCCCCGGCCAGCAGGTCCTCATAGGCCGGATGCGCGCCTGAGGGACGGAATCCCGCCTCGTGATCGGCCACCTCGACCAGCAGCGGCGGGCGCTCCAGCCGGGCACAGGCCGCAGTTGCCAGATCCAGAAAAGCTGCATCTGCCAGAAGGACTTTCGCCCCGCCATGCTCGAGGATATAGGCCACGGTATCGACATCGAGCCGGGTGTTGATCGCGTTGAGCACGGCCCCGCAGGCGGGCACGCCGAAATGGGCCTCGGCATGGGCCGGGATGTTGGGCAGCAGTGTCGCGACCACATCTCCAGGTTGCACACCATGACCCGCCAGCGCCGAGGCCAGCCGGCTGACACGGGCGTGATAGTCGCGATAGCTGTGCCGCGTCGTGCCATAGACGATCGCCTCGCGCCCGGCAAAGACATCCGCCGCCCGGCGCAGATGCGTGAGCGGTGTAAGGGCCGCGTGATTTGCCGCGCATTTCCCCAGTCCCGTCTCGTCAGACAGCCATCCCATCGCAATCCTCCCTGCCTGTCCGCCCCGTGCCCGTCATCTTCGCCCAAACCCGGTCACACCCGCGCAGACCTGACCATCCGCAACCGTTGGCAGCGAAACTGTCACGAAATTGTCCCTTTGTCTTCCCGCTTTTGCCCCATCCTGCGTGTTAACCATGGCTTCAACAAGTTTTGTCCCTGAACCCGAACTGAGCAGGAGGTCACGCGATGATCCCGAAAACCATCTCAGTAAACACACTGGCTGCGCGTACTGGCAGCATCTTCAAGACCATGAGCGAGAAATTCGCGGAAAAGTCGAAAACCACGAGCATGTACAACTCGGCCATGCGCGAGGACGGCCTGCTGCCCGGCACGCTGATTGCCAGTGCCCATGGCTGGATCGCGGTCGAGGCTGTCCAGCCCGGCGAAAAGGTGATGACCTTTGACTGCGGCATGCAGAAGATAATCGAGAACCGCACGCTGGAAATCGATCTGGAGCATATCCCCGATCGCAAGGCCTTTGTCATGCGCATTCCGCGCGGCGCGCTGGGCAACCGGATCGAGATGAACCTGATGCCGATGCAGGAAGTCATCATCGAATCCGACAAGGCCGAACAACTTTATGGCGATCCATTCGTGCTGATGCCCAGCCTGCTGCTGAACGGCTTTAGCGGCATCTGCAAGCATCGCGTCAGTGGCAAGATCATGCTTCACATGCTGCTTTTCGAGGGCCAGCAGGTGGTGCAGACCAGTGGCGGGGCGCTGACACTGGCGCACACGCATGGCTGTTTCTCGCCGCTGTCGAAGACCGCGCCCACCCCGCGCGAGGTCTATGTGCGGCTGTCGCCCCAGAAGCTGATGGAACTGATCGAGTGGAACGCCAAACCCGAACCTGACGAGGCCCCCGAAACCTTGGATGACCCCGACTCGCCCGAGGCGCCCCGCCCGGCCTTTGCCGGGCAGAGCATCGAGGAAAGCTATGCCGCCGTCGCTTCGCGGCTGACATAGAAGCCGCTGTCCTGCGCGGCCATCTCGCGCAGGATCTCGGGCGCACGGAACCGTGCGCCGAAACGCGCCTCCAGATCGTCGCAGACCGTCACCGCGAAAGCCGCGCCCAGCATGTCGAGCCAGGAGAAGGGACCGCCCGACCAGGGCGCATATCCCCAGCCCAGGATCGCGGCGACATCGCCCTCGCGGATATCGGTCAGCACACCCTCTTCCAGCGCGCGCACGGCTTCAAGCGTCTGGGCGAACATCAGCCGGTGCTGGACCGTGACCAGATCGGGCTGTGCGTCGGACTGCGGGAATTTCGCTGCAAGACCGGGCCACAACAGCTGACGCTTGCCCTTGTCGTCATAGTCATAGAACCCCGCACTGGACTTGCGCCCCGACCGGCCCTGCTCGACCATCCAGAACACGACCTCGTCAACATCGCCATCGGGATAGGCATCGCCCATCGCGGCGCGCGTGGCCGTGGCGATCTTTGCGCCCAGATCAAGCGAGGTCTCATCGACAAGCTGCAGCGGGCCCAGCGGCATCCCCATCAGCTTCGCGGCATTCTCGACCAGTGCGGGCGCGACACCTTCGCGCACCATGCGCATTCCTTCATTGATATAGGGAATGATGCAGCGATTGGCGTAGAAGAAGCGCGCGTCATTGACGACAATCGGCGTCTTGCGGATCTGGCGTACGAAATCCAGTGCCTTGGCCACGGCCCGGTCGCCCGTCTCGCGCCCCCTGATGATCTCGACCAGCAGCATCTTGTCCACCGGCGAGAAGAAATGAATGCCGATGAACTGCCCCGACCGTTTCGACGCCTTCGCCAGGTCGGTAATCGGCAGGGTCGAGGTGTTGGTGGCAAAGATCGCGTCCTCGGGGATAACGGCTTCGGCGCGCACTGTCACCTCGGCCTTGACCTTCGGGTCCTCGAACACGGCCTCGATCACCAGATCACAGCCTGCAAGGGCATCGTAATCGGTGGTCGCGACAATCCGGCCCAGCACGTCGGCCTTCTTCGCCTCCGAAACCTTGCCGCGCTTCATGCCCTTGTCGAGCAGTGCTTCCGAATGAGCCTTGCCCTTGTCCGCCGACTCCTGCTTCGCGTCGATCAGGACGACCTCTATCCCCGCACTGGCCGCGACATGGGCAATGCCCGCGCCCATCATGCCCGCGCCCAGAACACCCAGCTTGCGGACCTTCTCATCCGCCACATCAGGCCGGTTCGCGCCTTTCTCCAGCGCTTCCTTGTTGATGAACAGCGACCGGATCATGGCACCCGACGAGGGGTTCATCAGCACATGTGTAAACCAGCGCGCCTCGATCTTCAGCGCGGTGTCGAAGGGCACAAGCGCACCCTCATAGACTGCCGACAACAGCGCCTTTGCCGCCGGATAGACGCCTTGCGTCTTGCCATTGATCATGGCGGAAGCGCCCACGAAGGTCATGAACCCCGCCGGATGATAGGGCGCGCCACCGGGCATCTTGTAGCCTTTCGCGTCCCAGGGCTTGACCAGATCCGCGTCCTTCGCGCCCAGCACCCACTCTTTTGCACGCGCGAGCAATTCCTCGCCCGGCACCACCTCGTCGATGATGCCTGCGGATCTGGCCTTGTTCGGCTCCGACAGCCTGCCTTCCAGCAGGAAAGGCGCGGCCCCCATGGCGCCGAGCTTGCGCGCCAGCCGCGTGGTGCCGCCCGCGCCGGGGAAGATGCCGACCATGATCTCGGGCAGGCCGATCTTGGCCCTGGGATTATCCGCCGCGATGATGCGATGGCACGCCAGCGGAATCTCCAGCCCGATGCCCAGCGCCGTGCCGGGCAGCGCCGCCACGATCGGTTTGCCGCCTTTCAGCGTCCTGGGGTCCATGCCCGCGCGCTCGATCTTGCGCAGGACATGATGCATGGACATGACGCCCTCGAACACGCCCTTCTCGGGCTGGTCGCCTGCCATGTGCTTCATCTTCGCGATGACATTCAGATCCATGCCGCCTGCGAAATCGGGCTTGCCCGAGGTGATGATCACGCCCTTGATCGCGTCATCAGCCAGCGCGGTGTCGATATGCGCATCCAGTTCGCGCAGACCCTCCATGGACAGCACGTTCATCGACTTGCCGGGAATGTCCCAGGTGATGATGGCCACGCCATCGGCATCCACAGTGTAATGAAATTCGGTCATCTCAGTTCTCTCCCTTCGGCAGGTCACGGGGCCCGGCCCAATCGCTGCCATCATGATATGTAAACCGGTTGCCCGCGCCCGAGATGTGGACTTTCATGTCTACATCGACATAGGTGCAGATATCTTCCTCGACCCTGGTGCCCACCACCAGAAACCGTGCAGGGTCTTGCGAGCAGTTCACGAACCGGTGCCCGTTGGGCACGCCTGCCTGCCAGGCCGCACAATCGCCCGCGCGCATCTCGGTCTCGCCATCGTCCTCGACCAGCCTCAGCACCCCGTCCAGCACCATGGCGAATTCATCCTCGCGCAGATGCCAGTGGCGCAGCGAGGCCACAGCGCCAGGCTGCAACGTCACGATATTGACGCCGAACTGCGTCAACCCCGCGAGGTCGCCCAGTAGCTGCGCAGAGCGCCCCTCCATCTGGCTGGCATAGGGTTCGGGGTAGGATGACGCTGCACTGACAGGGGCCAGCGATGGATCAAGCCTTGGCATCACACGCGCTCGATGATCGTGGCCGCACCCATGCCCGAGGCCACGCAGAGCGTCGCAAGCCCCGTGCCCTTGCCGGTCCGCTCCAGTTCGTCAAGCAGCGTGCCGATGATCATGGCCCCGGTTGCCCCCAGCGGATGGCCCATGGCAATCGCGCCGCCATTCACGTTTACCCGGTCGGCACCCACGTCGAACGCCTGCATGAAGCGCAGCACGACCGAGGCGAAGGCCTCATTGACCTCAAAAAGGTCAATATCGGAAATCTGCATGCCGGCATCGCGCAGGATCTTCTCGGTGACAGGCACGGGGCCGGTCAGCATGATCGTCGGATCCGTACCAATCCGGGCCGTGGCGCGAATGCGAGCCCTTGGTTTCAGACCATATTTCTGTCCGAATTCTGCATTTCCGACCAGCACCCCTGCGGCGCCATCGACAATGCCCGAGGAATTGCCCGCATGGTGGATATGTTCGATTTTCTCAAGGTGCGGATATTTCATCAGCGCCACCTTGTCGAAACCGGGCATCACCTCGCCCATCTCCCTGAAGGCAGGCTTCAGCGCGCCCAGGCTCTGCATGTCGGTACCGGGGCGGATATATTCGTCCCGGTCCAGAATGGTCAGCCCGTTGATATCGGTCACCGGCACGACCGAGCGTGCAAAGCGCCCCTCCGCCCAGGCCGCGACCGCGCGCTTCTGGCTCTCAACCGCCAGCGCATCGGCCATCTCGCGGGTGAATCCGTATTCGGTGGCGATGATGTCGGCGGCAATGCCCTGCGGCACGAAATACTGATCCATCGCCACGGACGGGTCCACGGCCACGGCGGCGCCATCCGAGCCCATGGCAACGCGGCTCATCATCTCGACCCCGCCCGCGACATAGGCCATGCCGACCCCGCCCCGCACCTGGCCTGCGGCCAGATTCACGGCCTCCATGCCGCTGGCGCAGAAGCGGTTGACCGCAAGCCCCGGCACCTGCTCGTCGAAATCCGAGGCCATGACGGCAGTGCGTGCAAGACAGCCGCCCTGCTCGCCCACCTGGGTGACATTGCCCCAGATCACATCCTCGATCGCGCGCGTGTCGAGATCATTGCGCACCTTAAGGGCGTTGAGCACCACCGCCGAGAGGCGCACGGCCGTGACCTCGTGCAGGCTGCCATCGGCCCGCCCCTTGCCCCGCGGTGTGCGGATGGTGTCATAGATAAAAGCGTCACTCATGGTTCCCTCTCTTTCACGAATTCGGTTGATGACGGTCGGCAGGCGATCCGGGCATCAGGGCATAGGGCGGCTTCCAGCCCGGCAGCGCCGCGATCCGGTCCAGCCAACGGTCGATGGCGGGCCAGTCGGCGCGCGCGAAGCCGAACGGCTCGGGGTAGTAGAGATAGCCGCAGCAGGCAAAGTCGGCGATGCTGGGTCCCGCGCCCACGATCCAGTCGCGCATGGCAAGCTGTGCATCCAGCAGCTTGCAGGCATCGCGAAACCGGGCCTGCTGAAAGGCGATGACAGGCTCGGGGCGCTTCCCGGGCGGCAGGAAATTGGCCAGGAAGCGCGCGGACCCCGCATTGGCCGAGAACTTGTGCGCATCCCATAAAAGCCAGCGCAGGATATCCTCGCGCTCCGCGGCATCCGCCCCGCCGAACTGACCGGCCTTGCGGGCAAGATGGCGCAGGATGACGCCCGACTGGGTCAGCACCTGCCCGCCATCCTCCAGCACCGGCACCTCTCCCATCGGGTTGAGCGCCCGGAATTCGGGGCTACGGGTGGCACCTGCAAAGAAATCCACCCACACAGGCTGCCACTCGAACCCGGCAAGCTCGAGTGTCAGCGCCACCTTGTAGGCATTGCCGCTCTCTCCGAAACAGTAAAGTCGCATGTCTTCCCCCCCCTTCCACGGCGCTCCTCGACCGAGAGCGATCAATTTGAGTATTTATGGCAAGATGAAGCCATCACCCGGTAATCGAGCGTTAACGTTGATGCGCCATCCTTGATGCTGCGGTACAGGCTGGAGAGCCGATGACCGCGCAAGGTGAAGCCGCCCCGTCCTGATGACGCCTGGTGCCGAGGGGCGGGGCGCATTCCATGGCTTTCATCTTGCCCCAAATACTCCCGCCGGAGGCGCCCTCGTTTCATTTCTTCCGTGCCTCGAGTTCCGAATTGAACAGCCGCAGCCGGTGCCCGAGATTATCTGCATCGGTGACAGAGTCGAAATTCTCGAACAGGAAGGACAGCGCCTCGCCCTCGTCGAGCCCGGCTTCCTGCGCAAAGCGACGCAGGCGGCGCCAGGCGTCCTCGGTCATGGCGACATTGAAACGGCGGGTCAGGCGGAAGCGTTTGGGCATGGTCGTCTCCAGAGGGGAGCGGGGCGCAGGGCGAAGCCCGGCGCCCCCGAAGGCTCAGAACTGTTCCGGGGCCAGTGCCATCATGCTTTCGGCCCCGCTCCGGATTCGCGCCAGATGCATGACGGTCGCGGGAAGCTGACGCGCCATGTAGTAGCGGCCGGTGGCAAGCTTGGCCTCGTAGAAATCCCGATCCGGGGCGCCGGCATCCAGCGCTGCACAGGCAGCCTTCGCCATCTGCGCCCAGACCAGCCCGAGGCAGGCATGGCCGAAGAGATGCATGAAGTCGCTTGACCCTGCCAGCGCGTCATTTGGGTTCTTCATGCCATGTTCCATGAAATACATGCCGGCGGTCTGCAGGTCTTTCGAGGCGGCCTTGAGCGGCACAAGAAACCCCTCCAGCCGCGCGTCACTCTCGTTTTCCCTGATGAACCCCTTCACGATCTCGAAGAAGGCCATGACAGGCTTGCCGCCATCGGCGGCGAGTTTGCGGCCCACAAGATCGAGCGCCTGAACCCCGTTGGCGCCTTCATAGATCATGGCGATGCGCGCGTCGCGGGCAAACTGGGACATGCCCCATTCCTCGATATAGCCATGGCCGCCATAGACCTGCTGCGCCTGCACGCACATCTCGAAGCCCTTGTCGGTCAGGAAGCCCTTGATGACCGGGGTCATCAGCGAGATCAGGCCGTCCGCCTGCTTGTCACCCATCCGGTGCGCGCGGTCGATCAGGCTTGCACCCCACATGGTGAAGGCGCGCGCGCCCTCGACAAAGCTCTTCTGGTCCATCAGCATCCGGCGCACATCGGGATGCACCAGCAGCGGGTCGGCCGGTCCGTCGGGGTTTTTCGTGCCGGTCACATCGCGGCCCTG
Source organism: Paracoccaceae bacterium (assembly GCA_007128135.1). Lineage (GTDB taxonomy): Bacteria > Pseudomonadota > Alphaproteobacteria > Rhodobacterales > Rhodobacteraceae > Roseinatronobacter. Next base: position 23,461 of record SKYA01000035.1, read on the forward strand.
AAGGCGGTCTTTCGCATAGGCCAGCGCGTTTTCATAGGCGACGGCGGCCTGGGCGTAGCCCTGCAGCCCCACACCGATGCGGGCCTCGTTCATCATGGTGAACATGGCGCGCATCCCCTTGTGCAACTCGCCCACCAGATAGCCCGTGGCACCGTCGTAGTTCATCACGCAGGTGGCATTGCCGTGGATGCCCATCTTCTCCTCGATCTTGCCGACCGAGACGCCGTTGCGCGCCCCCAGCGTGCCATCCTCGTTCACGAGGAATTTCGGCACGATGAACAACGATATGCCCTTGGTGCCCTCGCCGCCGCCGGGCGCCTTGGCCAGCACCAGATGGATCACGTTCTCGGCCATGTCATGGTCGCCTGCCGAGATGAAGATCTTCTGACCGGTGATGCGGAAACTGCCGTCATCCTGTGGCTCTGCCTTCGTGCGCAGCAGGCCCAGATCGGTGCCGCAATGCGGCTCGGTCAGGTTCATGGTGCCGGTCCAGTCCATGGACACCATCTTTGGCAGATAGGTTGCTTTCTGCGCGTCCGAGCCATGCGCGAGAATGGCCGAGATCGCGCCATGTGTCAGGCCCTGATACATGTTCAGCGCCATATTGGCCGAGACGAAGATCTCGCCCACCGCCGAGCCCATCAGATAGGGCAGGTTCTGGCCACCGAACTCTTCGGGGATGTCGAGTCCGTTCCAGCCACCTTCCCTGATCTGCTCGAACGCAGCCTTGAAGCCATCGGGCGTATAGACGACACCGTTTTCCAGCCGGCAGCCCTGCTGGTCGCCCACCATGTTGAGCGGTGCCAGCGCGCCTTCGGCCAGCTTTGCCGCCTCCTCGAGGATGGCAGCGGTGAAATCGGCCTCGAGTTCGGCATAGCCGGGAATATCGGACTGGCTGACCTTGAGCAGGTCATGCAGCACGAATTGCAGATCCTTGGTGGGCGCTGTGTAGCTTGGCATCGGGTGTCTCCCTTATTCAGCGGCCCTGGGGCGGTCTGCATTGTGCAGTACGCCTTCGCCCCAGGCGAGTTCCTGTTTCAGATCGGCAATCGCCTCGGTCAGTTCGTCGCGCTGGCGTTCCATGTCGGCCAGGCGCTGGCAAGCGATGTCATAGGTCTTGCGCAACTGCCGCAATTCGCTGTCGTCGCGGTCATACATGTTCAGAAGCTGACGGATTTCCTCGAGCGAGAATCCGAAACGCTTGCCGCGCAGGATCAGCTTCAGCCGCGCCTGGTCGCGGCGCGAGAACAGCCGGTGCTGGCCGTCGCGCTGCGGAAAGAGCAGTTCCTTGGCCTCGTAGAAGCGCAGGGTGCGTGGTGTGACGCCGAACTCGGCGCACATCTGACGTATCGTCTTGAAACTTTCCGGCATGACGATCCTCTCCCCGCCGGACAGGTCGCTCCGGCTATCTGCGAGAGACGATACCAAAGTTGACGTGAACGTAAAGTTAAACGCCGCGTCACGGTGTCATGTGACGCCGCGTTCAGTCCGCGTTGATCAGGCGTGCGGCCTCGTTGCGCAGCTTTTCCAGATCCGCGATCGTGCGCTCCAGGTCCTCTGCCTGATCGCGCAGCGCCACCAGTTGGCGGTCGGCCAGATCGAGCCAGGCGCGCAGTTGCGGCTGGGTGCCCTCTTTCTCGTAGATCTCGAGCCACTGGCGGATCTCCTCAAGCGAAAAGCCGAACCGGCGGCCCCGCATGATCAGCGTCATCCGGGCCACTTCGCGCGGCGTATAGAGGCGGTTGCGACCGTCCTTCTCGGGGCTCAGCAGCTCGATATATTCGTAATAGCGCAGCGTGCGCGGGGTCACGTCGAATTTCGCGCACATCTCCTTGAAGCTCAGTCTGTCGCTGCTCATCCTGCTCCCCCTCAAGGCTGGTGATACAGCTTAGGCCCGTGCAGGGCAGGATGCAATCTCGCCGCTTGCCATTGCCGCGCGTTCCGGCGCAGATAGGGAGATGCGAGCCGAGGATGCGAGACATGGCCGAAAACACGCCGCAGGAATTCATCAACGCCCTGCCATTCGCCGGTGCGCTGGGGATGCGCCTGGAACAGATCGGTGACGGTCGGGCGCAGATCTCGATGGGCTGGGATCCCCGCTTCGTGGGCGACCCGGCGACCGGCGTCATTCATGGCGGAGCGGTCTCGGCGCTGATGGACACCTGTAGCGGCGCGGCGGTCATGTCCTATCCCGGTGCCCTGACCACGGCGACCATAGACCTGCGCATCGACTACATGCGCGCGGCAACGCCGGGGCAACGGATCACGGCGCGGGCCGAATGCTATCATGTCACCCGCCGGGTTGCCTTCGTGCGTGCCACAGCCCATGACGAGGACAGCGACAACCCGGTCGCCACGGCCTCGGGCGCGTTCACCTTTGACCGCAGGGAGGCGCCCTGATGCCCCCGCCCGAACCCGTGCAGCAGGTCAAGTACCGCCGCGATTCCGCGCTCAATACACTGGTCGATTCCGTGCCCTATGCAGGCTTTCTCGGCATCGTGTTCGAGCGCCATGGCGATGAGTTGACCGCCGTGCTGCCTTATGACGCAAAGCTGATCGGCAACCCGGTCCTGCCCGCGCTGCACGGGGGCGTCATCGCGTCCTTTCTGGAAGTGACCGCAATCATCGAACTGAGCTGGGCGATGCTCTGGGACGAACTGGAATCGGGCCGCCTGACGCCCGAGCAGATGGCCGCCAGCCTGCCGCGCCTGCCCAAGACCATAGATTTCACCGTGGACTACCTGCGCACCGGCCTGCCGCGCGACGGCTACGCCCGCGCCCGCGTCAACCGCTCGGGGCGGCGCTATGCCAGCGTTCATGTCGAGGCCTGGCAGGACAACCGCGCGCGGCTGTTCGCGCAGGCGACAGGCCATTTCCTGATGCCGCAGCGCGGGAATGGCTGAGGCCCCGGCGCTGTCCGACCGGCGCATCCTGAAAATCGCGATCCCCATCGTTCTGGCCAATCTCTCGGTGCCGATCCTTGGTGCCGTGGATACCGGGGTGGTGGGACAGCTGGGCGAGGCAGCGCCCATCGGCGCGGTGGGCCTTGGCGCGATCATTCTCGCCTCGATCTACTGGATCTTCGGCTTCCTGCGCATGGGGACAACGGGGCTGGTGGCGCAGGCCACGGGCGCGGGCGATCTGGCCGAAAGCGGCGCGATCCTGACGCGCGGCATAATGATCGGGCTGGCGGCAGGCGTGGTGATGGTGGCAGGCCAGGCGGCCATCACCTGGGCCGCCTTCCGCATCGCACCGGCCAGCCCCGGGGTCGAGGCGCTGGCGCGCGACTATCTGGCCATCCGCATCTGGGGCGCGCCTGCGACCATCGCGCTCTATGCCGTCAATGGCTGGCTGATCGCGACCGAGCGCACACGCGGGGTGCTGGTGCTGCAACTGTGGATGAACGGGCTGAACATCGCGCTCGACCTGTGGTTCGTGCTGGGTCTGGGCTGGGGCGTGCAGGGCGTGGCCGTGGCGACGCTGATTGCGGAAGTGACCGCGCTGGGGCTGGGTCTGTGGCTGTGCCGCGCGGCCTTCTCGGGGGCGCAGTGGCGCGACTGGGCGCGGGTCTTCGACCGGGTGCGGCTCAAGCGCATGTGGGTGGTCAATTCCGACATCATGCTGCGTACCATCGCATTGCAGGGGGCAATGACCGGGTTCCTGTTCGTCTCGGCGGGCTTTGGCGATGTGGAACTGGCAGCCAATCAGGTGCTCTGGCAGTTCCTGATGATCACCGCCTATGCGCTCGACGGTTTCGCCTTTGCCGCCGAGGCGCTGGTGGGTCAGGCCGTGGGCGCGCGGTCGGTGGCCATGATGCGGCGGGCGAGCATCCGCGCCTCGGTCTGGGCACTCGGCGCCTCGGTGGCGATGGCCCTGGGGTTCTGGATCGCCGGTCCCTGGGTGATTGACCTGATGGCGGTCGATGACGGCGTGCGGGCCGCCGCGCGGGGCTATCTGCCCTTCGTGGTGGTGCTCTCGGTGCTGGGACTGGCCGCCTACATGCTTGACGGCATCTTCATCGGCGCGACCGGCACGCGCGAAATGCGCAACACCGTGGCGCTGGCAGTGGCGATCTATGCCCTTGCGATCTGGGTGTTCGTGCCGGTCTATGGCAATCCCGCACTCTGGAGCGCGCTGATGCTGCTGAACGTGCTGCGCGGGGTCTTTCTGGCGGTGCTCTATCCGCGTCTCGAGCGCCGGGTGGCAGCCGCGCAATGAGCAGTTCCGCCCTTCGGATGCTCAATGAGGGGCCTTGCCCCTCGGGGGCTCAATGAGGGGCCTTGCCCCTCGGGCCCCGGAGCATCCGGGGCAGGAAAATGATCAGAGCCATTCGTCGCGCCCGGTGCCGACAGCCTCCGCAAGGGTCGCGAACCCGTCGCGGTCAAGCAGGTCGAGAAGCCCCTGATTGAGGCGTGGCACCAGCGAGAGGCCGTGATAGACCAGCCCGGTATAAAGCTGCACCGCCGAGGCACCCGCGCGGATCTTGGCATAGGCCTGCGCGGGCGTGCCGATACCGCCCACCCCGATCAGGGGGATCGTGCCACGGGTCAGATGCGACAGGCGCGCGAGCACGCGCGTGGACAAATCGAACAAGGGTGCGCCGGAAAGCCCGCCCTTCTCGTCAGAACCTTCACTTTTCAGACCTTTGCGCGTGATCGTGGTGTTGGTGGCGATTAGCCCGTCAACTCCCGCCGCGCGCGCCACATCGGCGATTTCGGACAGCTCGGAGGTGCTCAGGTCGGGCGCGATCTTGACGAAGACAGGGATCGGCCGGGCCAGATGCGCGCGCTCTGCCATCACCACCGACAGCAGTGCCGCCAGCGCCTCGGCGCCCTGCAGGTCGCGCAGCGATTCGGTGTTGGGCGAGGAGATGTTGATCGTGGCGAAATCGAGATGCGCCCCCGTCATGGCCAGAACCTTGGCGAAATCCCCGGCGCGGTCGGCGCTGTCCTTGTTGGTGCCCAGATTGAGCCCGAGGATCATGCCCCCTGGCCGCGCCGCAAGCCGTTCCGCGATCACCCGCGCACCCTCGTTGTTGAAGCCGAAACGGTTGATGACAGCCGCATCCTGCGGCAGACGGAACAGGCGCGGGCGCGGATTGCCATCCTGCGGCAGCGGCGTGGCCGCGCCGACCTCGACGAAGCCGAAACCCGTGCGCGCGAGTCCCCGCAGCGCGATCGCGTTCTTGTCGAACCCGGCGGCCAGCCCGACCGGGTTGGGCAGCGTCAGCCCCGCAACCCGCATCTGCAGGCGCGGCGAGAGGACGGGCCTGGGTAGCGGTGCGAAACCGTAGCGAAGCGCATTGAGCGCGAGCAGATGGGCCGTTTCCGGTTCGAGGTTGCGCAGGACCGCAAGCCCCGCCTGTTCGATGACCCTCATACCAGCCTCTCCGGAAAGATATGGCCCGACGCGCCCAGCGGCAGGGACTTGTCCCAGACGACATCCTCGCGGCGCAGCGCGCGGTAGAGATGCGGGAACAATGCCCCCCCGCGCGAGGGCTCCCATTTCAGTTCGGGACCAAGTGTGTCGGCCTCGACCGCGACAAGCACCAGATCGCTTTCGGTGGCGAAATGTCGTGCGGCGGTTTCCATCACCTGCTGGGCGGTCGAGAAATGGATATACCCGTCGGCAAGATCGACGGGCGCCCCGAGGGTCGCACCCCCGGCCACCAGCGCGTCCCATTCGTGGCGGCGGAAAATCTTGTAGATCAGCATGAGCGCTCTCATGCCTGCTTGTGCGCGAGAGGTCAATCGCTCAGAGCGGTCCGGGAAGGCGTTCCTCGCTCAGCAGCACATTCGCATCCACAGCGCCGACACCGGGCAGGGTCATGATCCGGCGGCGCAGCACGCGCTCGAAATCGGGCAGGTCGCGGGCGACAACGCGCAGGCGGTAGTCATAGAGGCCCAGCACATGCTGCACGGTCTGCACCTCGGGGATCGCACTGACCGCGCGCTCGAAATCGGCCAGGCTGACGCGGCCCTTGGACGCAAGGCTGATGCCCAGGAAGACCGTCACGCCAAACCCGAGCGCCGCGAGATCGAGATCGAGCCGGGTGCGCGCGATGGCCCCGGCATCGCGCAACCGCCGGAGCCTGCGCCAGGTGGCGGGCTGGCTGAGACCCAGCTTGCGGCCCAGCGCCCCGGCGCTCTGGCTGGCATCCTGCGCAAGTGCGCTCAGCAGCGCGCGGTCCGTGGCATCAAGGTCGATCATGGCCGAGACCGGGTTGGGGGGGCTTTGCCCCCCTCGCCCCCCAGGATATTTGGGCAAGGATGAAGATCACAGCGGCAGGCTTTCGGCGTGCCTGATGTCGGAAAGGTGCATCAGGGCTTCCAGATCGGCGATATGCGGGAGTGTCAGGATGCGGTCGCGATAGACCTGCTGGTAGTGGCTCATGTCGCGGGCGATCAGGTTGAGCCGGACATCGACCCGGCCGAGGAAGGTCTGGATCTCGAGCAGTTCGGGGACATTGCGGGCGGCGGCGAGAAACTCGTCGAAGGCGCGCGGGTTGGTCTTGTCCAGCGTGATGCGCAGACTGACCTCGACCGCCCAGCCCAGCGCGCGCCAGTTGATGACGGCATGCTGGCCGCGCAGGATGCCACGCGCGCGCAGTCGCTCCAGACGTCGCCAGCAGGTGGCCTCGGTCAGCGCGGCGGCGGCGGCCAGTTGCGCAGTGCTGGCTTCGGGGGCCGCAAGAAGCTGGCGCAGGAGGCGGCGGTCGGTATCGTCAATCTGCATGAATCTTTCGTTTTTTCTGTTTTGACGAATTCATTATGACAAAATCGGAGAATAATTGCGAGATATGAAACGACTTTTCTGCCCCAATGCCTATGCTGTATCTCAGTTGGAAACCCCGAGGAGGAAAACGCCATGCGCGTCTATTATGATCGCGATTGCGATGTGAACCTGATCAAGGACAAGAAGATCGCCATTCTGGGCTATGGCAGCCAGGGCCATGCCCATGCCCTGAACCTGCGTGATTCGGGCGCGAAGAACCTGGCCGTGGCGCTGCGCGCGGGCTCGGCATCTGCGAAGAAGGCCGAGGCCGAGGGGCTGCAGGTGATGGGCATCGCCGAGGCCGCCGCATGGTGCGACCTGATCATGTTCACCATGCCCGATGAACTGCAGGCCGAGACCTATCGCAAACATGTCCATGACAATCTGCGCGATGGTGCCGCGATTGCCTTTGCCCATGGGCTGAACGTGCATTTCGGCCTGATCGAGCCCAAGCCGGGCGTCGATGTCATCATGATGGCGCCCAAGGGCCCGGGCCACACCGTGCGCAGCGAATACACCAAGGGCGGCGGCGTGCCCTGTCTGGTGGCCGTGCATCAGGATGCGACCGGCCGCGCGATGGAGATCGGGCTGTCCTATTGCTCGGCCATCGGTGGCGGGCGTTCGGGGGTCATCGAGACGAATTTCCGGCAGGAATGCGAGACGGACCTGTTTGGCGAGCAGGCCGTGCTCTGCGGCGGCCTGGTGGAACTGATCCGCATGGGGTTCGAGACGCTGGTCGAGGCCGGCTATGAACCCGAGATGGCCTATTTCGAGTGCCTGCACGAGGTCAAGCTGATCGTGGACCTGATTTATGAAGGCGGGATCGCGAACATGAATTACTCGATCTCGAACACGGCCGAGTATGGTGAATATGTCAGCGGTCCGCGCATCCTGCCATATGACGAGACAAAAGCGCGGATGAAAGAGGTGCTGCGCGACATCCAGACCGGCAAGTTCGTGCGCGACTTCATGCAGGAGAATGCGGTCGGCCAGCCCTTCTTCAAGGCCACGCGCCGGATCAATGACGAGCACCAGATCGAGCAGGTGGGCGCCAAGCTGCGTGCGATGATGCCCTGGATCGGGGCGTCCCGGATGGTGGACAAGGACCGCAACTGACCGCCCGTTCGGCTGTGCGGTCCTGTTGCGCAGGCGTGCGACAGGACCGGTTCGGCCGGGCGCCTCGGGCGTGATGCGGTCGCGCCACGAAAGACCGGCATCGCGGCTGAGCGCGCGCAGATGTAGGGTGGGTGGTTCTGCCGCGTCAGCGGCAGGTTCACCCACCTGTTGCACGCCCCCCCCTTTCCCCGCCGCTTCCTTTGGTCTATCTGCGAGGTCCAGACACACAGGAACGGCAGCCACAATGCAGTATGAGAACGCTGGTTCGGTCGAGCAGGACTGGCACGACGCCATCTCGACCACCGAGGAAATTCTCGATGAGGCCCGCCAGGGCCGCATGTTCATCCTTGTTGACCATGAGGATCGCGAGAACGAGGGCGATCTGGTCATTCCGGCCCAGATGGCCACGCCCGAGGTCATCAACTTCATGGCCACGCATGGCAAGGGGCTGATCTGCCTCGCGCTGCCCGGCGAGCGGATCGACCAGCTTGGCCTGCCGCTGATGGCCTCGTCCAACTCCTCGCGCCATGAGACGGCCTTTACCGTCTCGATCGAGGCGCGCGAGGGGGTTTCGACCGGCATCTCGGCCTATGATCGCGCGCGCACCGTGGCCGTGGCCATCGACCCGGCCAAGGGCGCGGCCGATATTGCCACGCCCGGCCATGTCTTTCCGCTGCGCGCCCGCGACGGCGGCGTTCTGGTGCGCGCGGGCCATACCGAGGCCGCCGTCGATATTGCGCGTCTTGCCGGGCTCAATGCGTCGGGCGTAATCTGCGAGATCATGAAGGACGACGGCTCGATGGCGCGGCTGCCGGATCTGGTGGCCTTTGCGCAGCGCCACGGGCTGAAGATCGGCACGATCTCGGATCTGATTGCCTATCGGCGGCGCCATGACAATCTGGTGCGCGTGATGAGCGAGCAGCCGATCGCCTCGGAATTCGGCGGTGACTGGACGATGCGCGTCTATTCCGACACGACGCAGGGGGCAGAGCATGTCGTGCTCATCAAGGGCGACATCACCACGCCTGGCCCGGTGATGGTGCGGATGCATGCCTTCGACCCGCTGCTGGACATGGTCGGCGTTGCCGGGGGCATCCGGGCCGACGAGTTCGGCGATGCGATGCGGCTGATCGGGGCCGAGGGACGCGGCGTCGTGGTGCTGTTGCGCGACACGCATATGAAGCTTGCCACCTCCGAGGCCGCGCCCCAGACCCTGCGCCAGTACGGGCTGGGCGCGCAGATCCTGTCGTCGCTGGGGCTGCACGAGCTGATCCTGCTGACCAATTCCGCCACGCCCAGGGTGGTGGGGCTGGAAGGCTACGGGCTGTCGATCACCGGCACCCGCAAGATTCCCCCGACCCGAGGCACCTGACATGGCCGGAACCGAAACCCATTACACGCTGCCGCGCCCGGGTTTCGATCAGCCGCCCCGGCTGCTGATCGTCGTCGCACCCTATTACCGCGACATCGCCGATGCGCTCATGGCCGGGGCCCGCGCCGAGATCGAGGCCGCTGGCGGCAGCCACGACACTGTCGAGGTGCCCGGCGCGCTGGAAGTCCCGACAGCCATCGGGCAGGCCTTCCGCATGGCGAATTTCGACGGTTTCGTGGCGCTGGGCTGCGTCATCCGGGGCGAGACCACGCATTACGACACGGTCTGCAATGACAGTTCGCGCGCCATCACGCTGCTGGGGCTGCAGGGGGCCTGCATCGGCAATGGCATCCTGACAGTCGAGAACCGCGCCCAGGCCGAGGCGCGCGCCGAGCCCGGCGGACAGAACAAGGGCGGCGGTGCGGCGGCGGCCGCGCTGCATCTGATCGCGCTGGCGCGCCGCTGGGGCAACAGCCGCCGCCCTGTCGGCTTCAACAAGCCCGAGTCCGAGGCGTTCCGCATCGCCGGGACCGACAAGGGGCCGGTTGCATGAGCGACACAAGGCGCAAACCCTCGCCCGAGGCGAAACGGCAACTGCGCGGTGCGGCGCGGTTCTACGCGGTCCAGGCCCTGTTCCAGATGGAAGCCTCGGACGTCCCGATCGGGACGATCATGGCCGAGTTCGAGGCGCATCGCATCGGCGCCGAAACCGAGACCGAGACATGGGTCGAGGCCGATCTGGGGCATTTCCGGCGCCTGATCGAGACCGCCGTGGACCGTCAGGCCAGGATCGACCAGATGACCGACCGCGCCCTGGTCGCGAAATGGCCCATCGACCGGATCGACCCGACCCTGCGGGCGCTGTTTCGTGCCGCCGGGGCCGAGATGGTCGGGACCCCGACCCCGGCCCGCGTCATCATCTCGCAATTCGTCGAGATCGCGGGCGGCTTCTTCCCCGAGGGGCGCGAAGGCAATTTCGTCAATGCCGTTCTCGACCACATGGCCCGCGAGGCCCGGCCTGACGAATTCTGAGCCCGCCTGCGCGATGCGGCTGGAACTGACCCCCGAGATGCTGCTGCAGGCCTATCGAACGGGCGTGTTCCCGATGGCCGAAAGCCGCGAGGGGCAGCGGCTCTACTGGTTCGACCCGGTGCGGCGCGGTATCCTGCCGCTCGACGGGTTCCATCTGTCGCATTCGCTGCGCCGCCGCCTGCGGCAGGGGTCCCATTCGGTCACGCTGAATACCGATTTCGCCGGGGTCATCGCGGGCTGCGCCGACCGCGAGACAACCTGGATCAATGCCGGGATCACCCGGCTGTTCACGGCACTTCACGGGCAGGGCCATGCCCATTCGCTGGAAATCCGCGAGGGCGGGACCCTTGTGGGCGGCGTCTACGGGCTGGCGCTGGGGGGGCTGTTCGCGGGAGAGAGCATGTTCTCGCGCCGCCGGGATGCGTCAAAGCTGGCGCTGGCCTATCTGGTGACCCATCTTGCGCGCTGCGGCTTTCAACTGTTCGACACGCAGTATCTGACCGACCACCTGGCCAGCCTGGGCGGGGTCGAGATCACGCGCGCGCGGTATCGCGCGCGTCTGGCGCAGGCGCTTGAGGCCGATGCCGATATCCACCGCCATGCGCTGCCGGACGCTCAGGAAGTGTTGCAGCGCAACACCCACAGGTCATAGCGCGCGTGATCGAGCGCATTGAGCGCCGGGCTCGAGGCGATCATCCAGCCCGAAAAGATCATGTCATCGGCGCGCGTGTCGAAGATGTCGATCCAGGCATAGGCCTCGCCGGCGGGGTTCTCGACCGGGTAGCGACAATGCTCCAGCATCACCACCAGATGTCCCACCCGCGCGGACTCGCCCAGCGCAAGCACCAGATCCTCGGTCGTGCCCGCCACCCTGTCGAGCCCGCGCAGCACCGCGCCCACGCCCGTTCCGATCCGGTCCGAGGCGGTCGGCACCTGGATTTCATCGGCCTGCACGGCAGGGGCCAGCCCGGTCAGGCTGGCCAGCAGAAAGGCGGCAAGGCGCATGAGCTATCTCTGCGGCCTGCGCCGCTGGTCGCGCTGCACCATGCGGATCAGACGCATGAGCAGCCGCAGGGCGGCATGAAGGTTCATTCCGGGCTCCAGGCTTCGTAATCCTTGCGCGGTTCGGGGTTGGCACGGCGGATCGAGCCACTGGGGGCATAGGCGAGCGGCGTGCCGGTCAGGTTCTCCTGATGCGGCTTTTCCCAGGTCTTGCGCGCAAGGGGCTTGTCGGTCGGTGGCTCGTTCCAGGTATGGTGCAGCCAGCCATGCCATTCGGGTGCGATTCGGCTGGCCTCGGATTCGCCATTATAGATGACCCAGCGCCGTTTGCCGTCGCGCGAGTTGTAGAAGACATTGCCCTGCGAGTCCTCGCCCACCCGGACCCCGTAGCGCCAGGTGTAGAAGGCAGTGTTCAGGGTGGAGCTGTTCCACCAGGTCAGCAGACGCAACAGGAATTTCATCGGCGCGGCCTCGCAACAGGGACGTCTGGGCCGCTTATGCCGCAGTGCGGTGCGGAAATCCAGCCCGAAGCACCATGCGCCGACAAGGTGGGTCAACCCGCGCGGTTCCCGCGCGGAACGACCCACCCTACCGGAGCGGTGGAAACCCTGCCGGTCCTGTCCTATATCCAGCCCAAGCCCAAGCCACAGGATCTGCGCATGCCCCGCTATGAACGCCGCCCCGAAGCCATCGCCGCCCTGACCCCAGAACAGTACCATGTCACTCAGGAAAACGGCACCGAGCGCCCCTGGACAGGCGCATACAACAGCAACAAGCGGCCTGGGATCTATGTCGACATCGTCTCGGGCGAGCCGCTCTTTGCCTCGTGCGACAAGTATGAGTCCGGCTGCGGCTGGCCCAGCTTCACCAGACCGCTGATCCCGGATCATGTTGTCGAGAAATCCGACCAAAGCCACGGCATGGCCCGCGTCGAGGTCCGCTCGCGCCATGGCGACAGCCACCTTGGCCATGTCTTTACCGATGGTCCGCGCGACAGGGGCGGGCTGCGGTACTGCATCAACTCCAACGCGCTGCGCTTCATCGCGCGCGAGGACATGGAGGCCGAGGGATACGGCGCCTGGCTCGATCAGATCGAGGGCTGAGGCTGGTCCAGTCCCGCATCGGGATTATCTGACCGGCACGCGCCCGCACAATGCCATGAGGGATATGATGCCGCCAGGGGTCGATTTCGACAACAGCTACGCGCAGGAACTGCAGGGGTTCTATGTGCCCTGGCAGGGCCAGCACTGGCCGGACCCGCAGCTTGTGATACTCAACGCACCGCTGGCGCGCACGCTCGGGCTCGACCCCGCAATGTTGTCCGGCACGGCGGGAATCGCATTGCTGTCGGGCCATGCGCTGCCGGACTCGGCCCGCCCGCTGGCGCAGGCCTATGCCGGGCATCAGTTCGGCGGTTTCTCGCCGCAACTGGGCGACGGGCGCGCGATCCTTGTGGGCGAGATGCTCGACCCCGACGGCCGGCGCTGGGATCTGCACCTCAAGGGTTCGGGCCGCACCCCTTTCGCGCGCGGCGGTGACGGGCGGGCCGTGCTGGGGCCGGTGCTGCGCGAATACCTGATCTCCGAGGCCATGGCGGCACTCGGGGTGCCGACCACCCGCGCGCTTGCGGCCTGCACCACAGGCGACCGGGTGTTGCGCCAGAACGGGCTAGAACCCGGCGCGGTGCTTGCCCGTATCGCCTCGAGCCATCTTCGCGTGGGCACGTTCCAGTTCTTTGCCGCGCGGGGCGAGGTGGACAGGCTGCGCCTGCTTCTGGATTACGCGCTCGCCCGGCATGACCCCGATCTGGTCGGCACCCCGGACGCGGCGCTGGCCTTTCTCGACCGCGTCGCACGGCGGCAGGCGCATCTGGTCGCGCAATGGATGGGGCTGGGGTTCATTCACGGGGTCATGAACACCGACAACACCACCCTCTCGGGCGAGACGATCGATTATGGCCCCTGTGCCTTCATGGACCGCTATGACCCGGCAACGGTGTTTTCTTCCATCGACCGGACGGGCCGCTATGCCTATGGCAACCAGCCCGCCATCATCCAGTGGAACCTCGCGCGGCTGGCCGAGGCGCTGCTGCCGCTGATCGACCGCTCCGAAACGCGCGCCATCGAGCGGGCGACAGAGGTGGTCGAGGCCATGGCCGGGGCCTGTCGCAGCGCCTGGCTCGAGGTCTTTACCCGCAAGCTCGGCCTGCCCGCGCCCGATGCCGCGCTGATCGAGGCGCTGCACGATCTGTGGCAGGGCCGCGGGGTCGATTTCACCGGCTTCTTCCGCGCCCTGCCCGCAGCGCTGCGCGGCGATGAGGCCGGCGTGCTGGCGCTGTTTTCCGACCCCGCAGGCGTGGCCGGATGGCTGGCACGCTGGCGCGCGCAGATCCCCGATCCGGCACGCGCCACAGCGCAGATGGAAACGGTCAATCCGCTCTACATTCCCCGCAACCATCTGGTCGAGGAGGCGTTGCACGCCGCGAGCTTCGAAGGCGACCTGTCGCTGTTCGAGACGCTGCTGGCGCGCGTTCAGGCCCCGTTCACAAGCGTTGCGGGAATGGAGCGCTACGCAGCCCCCGCGCCCGAGGATGCGCCCGAAATCGTGACCTTCTGCGGCACCTAGAACTCGCCACCTGACACAAGATACCCAATGACGGCTTCGAGCTGATTCTGTTGAAAAACTCCGCCACCAGAAAACCGCGCTTAAAAGCTGGAACATGGTTCACGAAAAGCGCGCCTTGGAAAACATTCTCCTTAATCGTCGTCTCAGCGGGAAGGTGTTCCGCGAAATCGGTCAACTCTGGGCGGAAATAGAGTTTTCAACAGAATCAGCCCATCTGCGACATTGATGCATCTTGCAGCGAAGCAAATCTGTTTGCGGGTGCAGCAACGTGGTCGAACCTGAACTGCCTTTCAGCATCCGCGGGCTGCTGCGGCGCAGCTTATTCAAACCCGCCGCCCATGTTTACCGCAGCGTTTCTGACGTGCAGATGCTTGTCGCGCCTGCCAGCGGCTTGCTTTGCCTCGCCCTTCGCTCCCATGCCCCAAAAAACGCGCGGATCCGCGCCGACGGTCGCGAACCAAAAGTCCTCAGAAGCTGAACAATGGGGGGTGCCAGCCGTGCCAGCGCGGCGCGCTGATCATGGGCGCGCAAGCCGCAAGCGACACGATCGTAGTGCTCGTGGTCGATGGAGCCATCGGGGCGACGGCGAATGTTCTGGGTATCGGTCATCTTATCCTCCATGC
>SKYA01000150.1 GCA_007128135.1 Paracoccaceae bacterium
CACTGGCCGCAGGCGCACTGGCCGCGGCCGTCGTCCCGCCAGCCGCCGGTGTCGCGGAACCTCCGGCACCACCTGAAGACGCGGTCGGCGCCGTTCCGGCAGGCTTTGCCGGGGCGGCCCCTTGTTCGGCAATGGTGAAGATCACCCCGACCACCAGCGCGACAACAATACCGATAAAGACCGATCCTATTGCCCCGATCCCGACCAGAAGCAGCGATACTCCGAAGGCCACTGCGCCCGCAGCGGCCGCGATGGCCCAGCCATAAAGCGGGGGGGCATTCTTCATTTCCGAGTCAGGCATGGTCATTCTCCTCTGGCCGCTTACGCAGATGATGATGGCTCGGGACTTGCCGTCATGCAACAGTCGCAACACCGCTGCGTCGGGTCAAGGGTTCGATACCCAGCGATTGCAGGGCAATGCGCGCAATATCATCTGCTGTCATTACGGCATCACGATACATCGCCTCGGGGCTGGCCTGTTCGATGAAACGGTCCGGCAGCGTGATCGTGCGCACCGCAAGCCCCCGGTCCAGCCCGCCGGAATTGGCCAGATGGTGCAGCACATGCGCCCCAAACCCGCCCTGCGCGCCTTGTTCGACCGTGATCAGCGCCGCATGATGGCGCGCCAACTGGTCGATCAGGCCCAGATCAAGCGGCTTGGCAAAGCGCGCATCGGCAATGGTGCTGGAAACCCCCCGCGCCGCCAGTGCCTCGGCGGCAAGCTGCACTTCGCCCAGATGCGTGCCGAACGAGAGGAACGCAACCGTGTCGCCCTCGGCCAGCACCCGGCCCCTGCCGATTTCCAGCACCTGACCGCGTTCGGGCAACTCGACCCCCACACCCTCGCCGCGCGGATAGCGAAAAGCGATGGGGCCTGCGTCATGCGCGACTGCGGTGGCGACCATGTGCACCAGTTCGGCCTCGTCGGCGGCGGCCATGACAACCATTCCGGGCAGGTTCGCCATATAGGCCACATCGAAACTGCCTGCATGGGTCGCGCCATCGGCTCCGACCAGACCGGCACGGTCAATGGCAAAGCGCACCGGCAGGCCCTGCAGCGCCACATCATGCACGATCTGGTCATAGCCGCGCTGCAGGAAGGTCGAGTAGATCGCGCAGAAGGGCTTGAGACCGCTTGCGGCCATGCCTGCCGCAAAGGTGACTGCATGCTGCTCGGCAATGCCCACATCGAAGACCCGGCGCGGAAAGCGCCTGCCCATGATATCGACGCCGGTGCCGTTGGGCATGGCAGCGCTGACGGCCACGATCAGCGGATCGCGCGCAGCCTCCTCGGTCAGTGCCTTGCCGAAGACACTGGTATAGCTCGGTGCGTTGGCGCGCCCCTTCGACTGCGCACCCGAGGCCACATCGAACTTGGACACCCCGTGATAGCAGCATTCCGCCGCTTCGGCCGGCGCATAGCCCTTGCCCTTGACCGTGCGCACATGGATCAGGACCGGCCCCTCGGCCCGGTCGCGCGCCATGCGCAGCGTGGCCAGCAGGTCGGGCATGGAATGGCCGTCGATGGGGCCGATATAGGTAAAGCCCAGGTGCTCGAACATTGTCGCATCGGGCGGCCCGCCACAGGCGCGGGTCCGCGCGGCCAGCGCCTGTTCGCGCAGCGACTGGGGCAAGGCTGCGATGAAGCCCTGCGCGACTTCGGACAACGAGGCATGGGGCGCGTTCAGCCGGTTCAGATAGGTGTTCATGGCACCGACGGGCGGTGCTATCGACATGTCATTGTCATTGAGGATCACGAAAAGCCGGCGCCCCTCGCTGCCCGCATTATTGAGCGCCTCATAGGCCATGCCGGCGGTGATCGAACCATCCCCGATCACGGCGATGGCGTCTCCCGTCGGCTGGCCCATGTCGCGCCCGATGGTAAAGCCCAGCGCGGCGGAAATCGAGGTCGAGCTATGCGCGGCGCCGAACGGGTCGAACACGCTCTCGCTGCGCTTGGTGAAACCCGAAAGGCCCCCTTCCTGGCGCAGGGTGTGCATCCGGTGGCGGCGGCCGGTAAGTATCTTGTGCGGGTAGCACTGGTGAGAGACATCCCAGATCAGCTTGTCGAACGGCGTGCGGAAGACCGCGTGCAGCGCGACGGTCAGTTCCACCACCCCCAGAGACGAACCCAGATGCCCGCCGGTTCGACTGACGATATCGATCGTCTCGGCGCGCAATTCCCGCGCCAGATCGTCGAGTTCGATGTCGCTCAGGTCGCGCAGATCGGCAGGGCCTGCGACGCGGTCGAGCGTGGGCGTATGTGACTGTGCCATCGGATTCCCTTTCATTTTTTTCTGAAAGCCTTTTTCATCTGTTGAAAAAAGCTTCGCGTCGTGAGCAGCGCCTTTTTTCATCAGCCGAAAAACCATTTCAGAACGAAAAGAGGTGCCGTGGGGCTGCCCCGCACGGCACCAGTTTCCTGTTGCCAACAGGAAAGGGAACCGGGCGTCACAAGCCCGCGTCCGGACCGGCTAATTGGCCCGAACCTTGGTGGGGGCGGGCCGCGCGGATCCCCGCGCGCCCCGCCCCGATCAGATCATGCCCTGATCGTGACCAGCGGCGCTTCAAGCGCGCTGTAAGGCATGGGAGGGGGCGCGTTCTTGCTGTCCTCGGGCAGGAACTGCCCGATGCCCCAGATGATGAGGAACGTCACCCCTATGAAGAACAGGAAGGCCAGGGCATAACCCGCACCGCGGAGCATCTCTGCCATGACCCAGTTGCGCAGGCGTTGCGTCCGGGTTTCCTGAATATAGTCATGTTCAACCATGTCAGTGCTCCTTAGTCATAGGTCGGACGGAAGCCGCGTTCCTCGGCCCAGACGGCCCAGTTATCGACCACAGTGCCGGTAAGCAGGATCCCGATGCCGCCGGTGAGCGTGGTGAGCACGGCGAACCACCAGGCCCAGCGGTGAATCCCTTCCATCGTGGCGTTGAACCCCATCGTCCAGCGCCAGAACAGCGCCGCGCGTTCCGAGGCCGTGCCCCGGTCCACGATCTGCTCGAGCTCGCGGTCGCCGCCGAAGCGCGAGACGGCCAGGATCGTCGCCCCGTGCATGGCAAACAGCAGCGCCGAGCCATAAAGGAACGCGATCGAGAGCGCATGGAACGGGTTGTAGAAGAGGTTCCCGTATTGCAGCGAGAAGAGGTTCGTCCAGTCAAGATGAGTGAATATCCCGTAAGGCACCGCCTCGGACCACGACCCCATCAGGATCGGGCGGAAGAGGCCCAGCACGAGGAACAGCCAGATGGCAGAGGCAAAGGCCCAGGCCACATGCTTGCCCATCCCCAGCGCCTCGGCTCTCAGCCAGGTGCGCACCCACCATGTCATGACCGAGATCAGCAGGAAGAACGAGGCAATCAGGAAATACCCCCCCTCCCGCATCGGCGGGATGCTCAGCCCGTATTCGGGGCTGGGCGGATCCAGCGACAGCCAGAACAGATCGCGCAGGAACACGGCCGGGTTGTAGCCCGCCTGATCCCAGAACCACATTCCCACCATCACGAACCAGATCGTGCCAGTGGCCAGCGAGATGACGCCCATCGTGCCCAGATAGACCGGACCAAGCTGCGCGTTTCCGAACCAGCCCAGAAGGTTGGAGAAGCTGGCCGACTTGGTGCGGTTTTCCAGCTCGACGCCTTCAACCATGCCCATTTCCGGGGCGGCGCGCACCTGCACCTGGGTAAATATATTCTGATACTCAGCCATTGACGCCTCCTGCGATATCGCGCCACCAGGGCAGATCGAGCCACCAATCCCACCAGAACACCCACTGGTCGAACCAGATCGTGCCGGAAATGACGATACAGACCGCCGACCAGAAACCCGCGTTCAGCGCCAGCAGCAGACCAAGCCGGTGAATGCCCAGCGTGCCGACCGAATAGCCGATCAGGTCGCGAAAGAACGTGTCCTCATGGTCGGGCGTCTTCATAGTGTCGCCCTTCTTCGCAGGATTGGCCGCCGACAGAACCAGCGCGCCATGCAATGCCAGCGCCAGCGTCGTGGTGAAGAAGAAGCTCACCGCGATCATATGCGCAGGATTGTAGTGGAA
>SKYA01000197.1 GCA_007128135.1 Paracoccaceae bacterium
ACCCGGGCAGGGCTTGCAACGGGCCGCAAACCCGCCTAAGTGCAGCGGGTCCTCGTGACGCAAGTCTCCGCAACCTTGTCAAAACGGAACCGATCCATGACCCGCACCTATCTGCCCGGCATCCTTGCCATGGCGGCCATTGTCGTGGCCTCCAATATCCTTGTCCAGTTCCTGTTCGGCAACTGGCTGACCTGGGGGGCCTTCACCTATCCGCTGGCCTTTCTGGTCAATGACGTGATGAATCGCGTCTATGGCCCTGCCGCCGCGCGTCGCGTGGTCTGGGTGGGCTTCGCCGTGGGCGTGGTCTGTTCGCTGGTTGGCACGCAGATCATCGGCGAATATGGCCCTCTGGTCACGCTGCGCATTGCAATGGGGTCGGGGATTGCCTTTCTGACCGCCCAGCTTGTCGATGTCGCGATCTTCGACCGTCTGCGCGAGGACAGGCATGGCGGGCCATGGTGGCGCGCGCCGCTGGCCTCGACGCTGGTGGGCTCCACGCTCGACACTGCCCTTTTTTTCAGCATCGCCTTTTCGGCCACACTGGTATTTCTGGAGCCGGGAAATGATGTCTCCTGGGCCGGGGAAATCCTGCCAATGCTGGGTTTCGGGCCTGAAATGCCGCTATGGGTGAGTCTGGCGGTGGCTGACTGGGGGGTAAAGCTGACGCTGGCGCTGCTGGCCTTGGTGCCATTTCGCGTCATCGTCGTGAAAATGACCCAACCTGTCGCATGATTTCTTTTGACAAACACTAAATCTGTGCCACCATGTCCTTATCAGAAACCCAATGAAAGGAGGTGGTCCAGTGTCTAGAGTGATGTTGGAGAGAGGTGCAAAGACAGTCAGAGGAGCGAAAACCTGACGGCAACCCCGATGGGGACACTCTTCTGATTGGGCCAGGGCTCTAACTTGGTACCATCTCCCAAAGCTCGCTTGGGGCCGCCATCTTCAAGGCGGCCCTTTCGATTCACCTGATGCCCGATCACCTGATGTTCAGAGCCGATGCGTATCAACGACCAGATCAGCCTGCAGGAATGGGAACTGACCGAGAGTTTCGCGCGCGCCTCGGGGCCAGGGGGGCAGAATGTCAACAAGGTCTCGACTGCGGTGGAACTGCGGTTTGAGGCCGAGCGCAGCCCCAGCCTGCCCGCGCCGGTCAAGGCGCGGCTGAAACGGCTGGCGGGGCGGCGCTGGACGCAGGAGGGCACGCTGGTGTTGCGGGTGGAAGACACACGCAGCCAAGCCCGCAATCGCGAGATTGCGCGCGCCCGTCTGGCGGAACTGATCATCAAGGCCTGCGAGCGGCCCAAGCCGCGGATTCCGACGCGCCCGACCCTGGCCAGCAAGCGGCGGCGGCTGGACGCAAAGGCGCACAGGGCCGGCGTGAAGGCGCTCAGGTCCGCGCCCGGTGGGCAGGATTGAAAACCTGTCATACAGATGTCACAAAACCATGTCAGCGAGACTCTGACAAGGAATAGAGCAGCCCCATGTCACATCCATGCCAGACGACATGCTGACCCGCGCGCTTGAATTCATGCGCCCTGCCTTTGTTCAGGCAGCCGCCCTGTGCATGCGCGAGAGCGCAGCAGGGCCCGAGGTGCTGCTGGTGCAGACCGGTCGTCGCCGGCACTGGATCACCCCCAAGGGCTGGCCGATGAAGGACAAGACCCTCGCCGAGGCGGCGGTCGAGGAAGCCTGGGAGGAAGCCGGGGTGCGCGGGCGGCTGCACCCCGAGCCGGTCGGGGCCTTCACCTATACCAAGCTGAAGAAATGCGGCCTGCCGGTTCAATGCCGCCCGCAGGTCTACCGGATTGATGTCGAGGCGCTGGAGGATGACTACCCCGAGGCCCGGAAGCGGTTGCGCCGGTGGTTTTCGTTGCCAGAGGCCATCGAGGCTGTCCACAATCCGGGCCTGAAGGCGCTGCTGCGCGGCCTTTGAGCCCGCACCGGTCATTCCCGTTTCCGTTGCGCAAGCCGGATTGAGGTTTCGTCTGCGGGCTGCTACGGCTCTTGTCGCAAAACTGTTACATCAGCGGCGGCCATGGCAGAGCACATCGAAAAATCCTGGAAAACACTGAACAAGGATCTCGAGCGCATCTCGACGCTCGAGCAGGCGGTCAGCTATACGTCGCGCCCGCTGGTTGCACCGGGGATTGCGCTGGCCTTCATAGCGCTGACAGGCCTGATCACGGCGGTCCTGATCGGGTTCGATCCGCTCGGGCTGATCGTGGTCGCGGCTGCGATCATCGGGGCCTACATGGCCATCAATATCGGCGCGAACGACGTGGCCAACAACATGGGGCCTGCGGTCGGGGCGCGGGCGCTGACCATCGGCACGGCGCTGATCATAGCGGCCATCTGCGAGACGGCGGGGGCGCTGATTGCGGGGGGTGACGTGGTGGGCACGGTCTCGCGCGGGATCATCGCGCCGGAAACAGTGGCCGAGACGCAGGTCTTCATCTGGGCCATGATGGCGGCCTTGCTGGCGGGCGCGCTGTGGGTGAACCTTGCCACCTGGATCGGTGCGCCGGTGTCCACGACCCATTCCATCGTCGGCGGGGTGATGGGGGCAGGCATCGCCGCAGCGGGCTTTGCTGCCGTGAACTGGCCGATGATGGGCCGGATCGCGGCAAGCTGGGTGGTCTCGCCGGTGCTCGGCGGGCTGTTCGCGGCCTTCTTCCTTGCGATCATCAAGTCGCGCATCATCTACCGCCCCGACATGATCCAGGCCGCGCGCTACTGGGTGCCGATCCTGATCGGTGTGATGGGCGGGTGTTTCACGACCTATCTGGCGCTCAAGGGGCTGGACAAGGTCTACAAGGTCAGTTTCGGCAATGCAGTTCTGCTGGGGCTGGTGGTTGGCGTGGTGCTGACCTTCATCATGCGCCCTGTCATTCGCCGGCAAAGCGAAGGCATGGAGAACCGCAAGAAATCGCTCAAGCTGCTGTTCAACATTCCGCTGATCTTCTCGGCTGCATTGCTGTCTTTCGCACATGGGGCCAATGATGTGGCCAATGCCATCGGGCCGGTTGCCGCGATTGTCCATGCGGTGCAGGATGGCGGTGCGTCCGACCGTGTGGGCATCCCGCTTTGGGTGATGCTGATCGGCGGTATCGGGCTTTCCGTGGGGCTGCTGCTGTTCGGGCCGAAGCTGATCAACATTGTCGGCAGCGAAATCACCCGGCTGAACGCGATGCGCGCCTATTGCGTGGCGCTGGCCGCCGCGATCACGGTGATCTTCGCATCATGGCTGGGCCTGCCGGTCAGTTCGACGCATATTGCCATTGGCGCCATCTTCGGGGTTGGGTTCTTTCGCGAATGGTATCATGAACGTGTCCTGAACGAGAACCGTGTCGATACATCCAGCCCCATCGAGGTTCGCAAGCGCAAGAAAGTGGTGCGCCGCGCGCATTTCCTGACGATTCTGGCGGCCTGGGTGGTGACGGTGCCTTCGGCGGCGCTGCTGTCGGCGGGGCTGTTCTATCTGATGAACCTGATCGCCATCTGACGCGTGTACGGCAATGAGCAGGGCGCGGGGGCAAGGCCCCCGCGCCCTTGTCATCTTGCGTCCACGCGCCTTACTCGGCAGGCATCGCCTCGGGACCGAAGCTGATCGGCACTGGCAGATGCACCAGCATTTCCCGGGGGCAGATCTGCAGGAAATGCGCCTTTTCACGGTCCCAGTTGCGCAGGATCTCGCGGGCGCGCTGGGACTCGGTCTCGCGTGCGTGCATCTCGATCAGGCCCCTGAGTTCGGCCTCCCAGTGATCCACGGTAACCGGGCAGGTCACGAGCGATTCCATGTTGATGAGCGGGGCGGCCTCGCCTTCGGGGTCATAGAGATAGGCCATGCCGCCGGTCATGCCTGCCCCGAAATTGGCCCCGATGCTGCCGAGGATGACCGCGACACCGCCGGTCATGTATTCGCAGCCATTCGAGCCGCAGCCCTCGATCACCACTTTCGCGCCCGAGTTGCGCACGGCAAAGCGTTCGCCCGCACGGCCTGCGGCGAACAGATGGCCATCGGTCGCGCCATAGAGCACCGTGTTGCCGATGATCGTGTTCTCATGCGCGATCAGTGGCGAGGACATGCGCGGGCGCACCACGATCATCCCCCCCGACAGCCCCTTGCCGACATAGTCATTGGCGTCGCCATAGACCTCGATCTTCAGCCCCGGTGCCGCAAAGGCCCCCAGTGACTGGCCCGCGCTGCCGGCGAGTTTCACCGTCAGATGATCGGGCTGCAACTCGTTGCGCATGCCGAAGCGCTTGACGATATGGCTGGAGGCGCGGGTTCCGACCGTGCGGTGCGTGTTCTCGACCGCGTATGAAAGCTGCATCTTCTCGCCTTCCTCGAAGAAGCGGGCGGCGTCGCGGATGATTTCCGCATCCAGCGTGTCAGGCACGGCATTGCGCGGCTTGTCGCGGTCATAGCGGATCGAGGCTGCGCCATCGACCGTCAGCAGGAGCGGGTTGAGGTCCAGGTCATCCAGATGCGCGGCACCCCGGCTGACCTGCGCCAGAAGATCCGCGCGGCCGATCACCTCATCCAGCGACCGCGCACCGATCGAGGCAAGGATTTCGCGCACTTCCTGTGCGTAGAAGGTGATCAGGTTCACGACCTTGTCGGCATTGCCGGTGAACTTGGCGCGCAGGCTCTCGTCCTGCGTGCACACACCCACGGGGCAGGTGTTCGACTGGCATTGCCGCACCATGATGCAGCCCATCGCGATCAGCGCCGCCGTGCCGATGCCGTATTCCTCGGCGCCCAGCATCGCGGCCATGACGATGTCGCGCCCGGTGCGCAGGCCCCCGTCGGTGCGCAGCGTGATCCGTTCGCGCAGCTTGTTCATGGCCAGCACCTGATGCGCCTCGGACAGGCCCATCTCCCACGGCAGGCCAGCGTATTTGATCGAGGTCGCGGGGCTGGCCCCGGTGCCGCCATTATGGCCCGAGATCAGGATCACGTCGGCCTTGGCCTTGGCCACGCCCGCAGCAATCGTGCCCACGCCCGATTGTGCCACCAGCTTGACGCAGACCTTCACGCGCGGGTTGATCTGTTTCAGGTCATAGATCAGCTGCGCCAGGTCCTCGATGGAATAGATGTCATGGTGCGGCGGCGGCGAGATCAGTGTCACGCCGGGGGTGGAGTGACGCAGCCTTGCGATGAGCTTCGTCACCTTCATGCCCGGCAACTGCCCGCCCTCGCCGGGCTTGGCGCCCTGTGCGACCTTGATTTCCAGTTCCTCGCAGGCGTTCAGATACTCGGCCGTCACACCGAAACGGCCAGAGGCCACCTGCTTGATCTTGGCGCAGGGGTTGTCACCATTGGGCAGCGGGTGGGCGTGGGCCGGGTCTTCGCCGCCCTCGCCAGAATCGGATTTCGCGCCAATGCGGTTCATCGCTATGTTCAGCGTCATATGCGCCTCGGGCGAGAGCGCGCCGAGGCTCATGCCGGGGGTCACGAAGCGCTTGCGGATGGCGGTGATCGATTCCACTTCCTCGATGGGGATGGGCTTGCCGAGTGGCTTGATATCGAGAAGGTCGCGCAGATGGATCGGCGGGTTCGCCTGCATCGCGGTGGAATACTGCTTCCACATGGCATAGCTGGACTGGTTGCAGGCCTGTTGCAGCATATGCATGGTGGTGGCCTCCCAGGCGTGTTTCTCGCCCGAGCGCCGCGCCTTGTAGAAGCCGCCTATGGGCAGCACATCCTGCCCCTGCCGCCAGCCCTTTTCATGCACTTCTTCCAGCTTCATCTGGATTCCGTGCAGCCCGATCCCCGAGATGCGACTCTGCATGCCGGGGAAATATTCGGCCACCAGCGCGCGGCTCAGACCCACGGCCTCGAAATTCAGACCGCCACGATAGGAGGACAGCACCGAGATCCCCATCTTGGACATGATCTTGAGAAGGCCCAGATTGATCGCGTCGCGGTAACGGCGCATGGCGTCGATCAGGCTGCCCTCGATCAGGCCGCGGTCGATCCGGTCGGCGATGGTTTCCTGCGCCAGATAGGCGTTGACGGTGGTCGCGCCGCAGCCGATCAGCACGGCAAAGTAATGTGGGTCGATGCATTCGGCAGAGCGGACATTGAGCGAGCAGAAGGTGCGCAAACCCTTGCGTGTCAGCCAGCCATGCACGGCAGAGGTGGCAAGGATCATCGGCATGGCGACCTTGCCCGGCCCCTGATGCTCGTCGGTCAGCACCAGATGGCCAGCGCCCGATCGCACGGCATCCTCGGCCTCGGCGCGGATGCGTTCCAGCCCGTCGCGCAGCGCGTCCTCGCCGGCGCCTGCCGGGAAGGTGCAGTCGATGAAGGCGACCTGCTCGCCAAACTCGCGCACCATGGCGTCGAATTCGCCATTCGCGACAAAGGGGCTTTCCAGCACCAGGATCTCGGTCTGCGACGAATCCTCGTCGAGCACGTTCTTGAGGTTGCCGAAACGGGTGTTGAGGCTCATCACGCGGTATTCGCGCAACGAGTCGATGGCCGGGTTCGTCACCTGGCTGAAGTTCTGGCGGAAGAAATGCGACAGCGGGCGGTAGATCTGCGAGAGCACCGCAGCGGGTGTGTCATCGCCCATCGAGGCGATCATCTCCTTGCCATCCTCGGCCATCGGGGCCAGGACCTGCTCGATTTCCTCGATCGTGTAACCAGCCGCGACCTGGCGGCGGCGCAGTTCGGCCGCTGTCATCTCGCGCGTCTCGGGAATGTCGCGCAGCTTCTCGTTCAGATCCACGATCTTGTCGTTCCAGTCGCCAAAGGGCTGCGAGGCGGCAAGTTTGTCCTTGATCTCGGTGTCGTGGTAGAGTCTGCCCTCGGCCATATCGACGGCAATCATCTGACCCGGCCCCAGCGCGCCCTTTTCGCGCACGGCGAGTTCATCGACCACGACCATGCCCGCCTCGGACCCTGCAATCAGCAACCCGTTGCCGGTGACGACATAGCGCATCGGGCGCAGCCCGTTGCGGTCCAGCCCTGCGCAGACCCAGCGCCCGTCGGTCATGGCCAGCGCGGCAGGCCCGTCCCAGGGTTCCATCACCGAGTTGCAGTAGGAATACATGTCGCGCCAGGCCTTCGGCATCTCGACCGCCTGTTTCGACCAGGCTTCGGGCACCAGCATCGTCTTGGCCATGGGTGCATTGCGGCCCGCGCGCACCAGCACCTCGAACACCGCATCGAGCGCCGCCGAGTCGGACGCGCCAGAGGCGACGATGGGCTTGATATCCTCTGCCATCTCGCCAAAGGCACCCGAGGCCATGCGGATCTCGTGACTCTTGAGCCAGTTCAGGTTGCCCTTCAGCGTGTTGATCTCGCCGTTATGGGCCAGCATGCGGAACGGCTGGGCCAGCCACCATTGCGGGAAGGTGTTGGTCGAGTAGCGCTGGTGATAGATGGCAAAGGCGGATTCAAACCGCTCGTCCTTCAGATCCGGGTAGAACTCGGCCACCTGTTCGGCCAGCATCATGCCCTTGTAGATGATCGACCGGCAGGAAAGCGAGCAGATATAGAAGCCTGCAATCCCGGCTGCGATGACCGCCTTCTCGATCCGGCGGCGGATGACGTAAAGTTCGCGCTCGAAGGTTTCCTGATCGGTGCCCCTGGCGTTGCGGATCAGGATCTGCTCGATCTCGGGGCGGGTGGCATTGGCCTTCTCGCCCAGCACATCGATATTCACCGGCACATGCCGCCAGCCATAGATGGCATGGCCCATCCGCAGCACTTCGGTCTCGACGATGGTGCGCGAGCGTTCCTGTGCTGCGAAATCGGTGCGCGGCAGAAAGACCTGCCCCACGGCCATGAGTTGATCCATCTGCGGTTCGTGGCCGGTGCGGCGGATCTTGTCGTAGAAGAACTGCACCGGGATCTGCACATGGATGCCCGCGCCATCGCCGGTCTTGCCGTCGGCATCGACGGCACCCCGGTGCCAGATGGCTTTCAGCGCATCGATCCCGTTCTGGACCACCTGCCGCGAAGGCTGGCCATCCAGCGCCACGACAAGCCCGACGCCACAGGAAGAATGCTCGTCCTCTGGCTTGTAGAGACCGTGCTCGGCGACATGGGCGCGCCTGGCTTCTTCGGTGGCAACCCAGGCTTCGTCAAAGATGGTCATGTCAGGTCTCCTTCAACCGAGATACCGAAGTGTTCGTATGTCTGTGCCCGTGTCATCCGCGCGCGGTCCCCCGCAAAAGCATAGCTGTCGGGCTTCAGGTCGATGTAGATTTCGCTGTCAAAAACCAGCCCATCCGCGTTGTCGAAAGCACCGACGGGCAGTTCAATGTCGCCAGCGCCCGGACCGTCCGAGGTGACCCGGTAGAAAAGCGCCGAGCCACAGCGCCGGCAATGCGCGCGCTCGGCCCAGTCCGAACTCTGGTAGCGCGCGATACTGCCCTCGCCCTGCCATGTCACGTTGCCCGTGGGCACGCTGATCGCGAGCAGTGCAGAGCCCGTCCAGCGGCGGCACATCTCGCAATGACATGCGCCGAAGATGTGATGGGTGAGGCGTGCACGAAAGCGCACCGCCCCACACAGGCACCCCCCCGCCCGTTCGTCGATGATCTGCGCGGGCAGGTCCATCCTATTCGGCCGCCACACGCGACGGCGCTGACAGGTATTTCAGGATCGACTCCGCCGCCTCGCGCCCGTCGCGGATGGCCCAGACGACCAGCGAGGCCCCGCGCACGATATCGCCCACGGCCCAGACACCGGGCAGGTCGGTCTCATGCGTGTTGAAGCGCGCCTTGATGGTGCCCCAGCGGGTCACGGCCAGTTCCGGCACGTTCCACAGCGCAGGAAGATCCTCGGGCTCGAAGCCCAGCGCCATGATCGCGATCTCGGCCTCTTCGGTATAATCCGCCCCCTCGATCACTTCGGGCGCGCGCCGTCCGGTGGCGTCGGGCTGGCCGAGGCGCATCTTCTGCACCCGAACGCCCGCCAGCGCGCCGCTGTCGTCGGTCAGGAAGCCCGACGGAGCCGACAGCCAGATGAATTCGACGCCTTCCTCTTCGGCATTCTGGGTCTCGCGGCGGCTGCCGGGCATGTTGTCGCGGTCGCGCCGATAGAGACAACGCACCGATTTCGCCCCCTGTCGCACCGCCGTGCGCACGCAATCCATCGCCGTGTCGCCGCCGCCGATCACCACCACCCGCTTGCCACGCGCATCAAGATCGCCCGAGTCGAACTCCGGAACTTCGTCGCCAAAGCTCTTGCGGTTCGAGGCGGTCAGGAAATCCAGTGCCTTGACCACGCCCGGCGCGCCGGAGTTGGGCGCTTCGATGTCGCGCGACTTGTAGACGCCGGTGGCAATCAGCACGGCGTCATGCTTGCCGCGAATGGCGTCAAAGGCGATGTCCTCGCCGACAGCGCAGTTCAGCACGAATTCGACCCCGCCCTGTTCCAGTTGCTCGATCCGGCGCATGACGACGGGCTTTTCCAGCTTGAAGCCGGGGATGCCGTAGGTCATCAGCCCGCCCGCGCGGTCATAGCGGTCATAGACGGTGACCTGCACGCCCGCGCGCCGCAGCACATCCGCCGCCGCCAGTCCGCCGGGGCCCGCGCCAATGATGCCCACGGATTCGGCGCGCTCGGCACTCGGCGCGATGGGCTTCACCCAGCCTTCCTCCCAGGCGGTATCGGTGATGTATTTCTCGACCGAGCCGATGGTGACGGTGCCGTGGCCCGCCTGCTCGATCACGCAATTGCCCTCGCACAGGCGGTCCTGCGGGCAGATACGGCCGCAGATCTCGGGGAAGGTATTGGTGGCCTGGCTCAACTCATAGGCTTCCTGCAGGCGGCCCTGAGCGGTCAGCATCAGCCAGTCGGGGATATTGTTGTGCAGCGGGCAATGGCTCTGGCAATAGGGCACGCCACACTGGCTGCAGCGACCGGCCTGCTCGGCGGCCTTAGCGTCGGTATATTCACCATAGATCTCGTCGAAATCCTCTGCGCGCAGGTCAGGCGGGCGCTTCTCGGGCATTTCCTTGCCGATCTTGACGAAACGAAGCATCTGCTGCTTGGCCATGGCCGGGTCCTCCAGTTGAGAATTTGCGTTTACAGCCAGTCAGAAAGAAATAAAAGTCATAAATACTGACCTAAATTGAATTTATTTTCCATTCCTGCTGCCGGCGAACTTCGATGCGCTCAAATTTATGTCAATGTTGGTGACGTATAAAGCTGTTTTCCCTTTTTGTGGCCTTTCGCTAGGCTTCGCCCAATCACATCCGAGGCGCCATGACACTGTTCCATCTCTTCCTGCTCGCGATCATCCAGGGCGTGACCGAATTCCTGCCGGTCTCGTCCTCGGGGCACCTGATCCTGCTGCCCGCGCTCACCCCGCTTGAAGATCAGGGGCTGGTGATCGATGTGGCGGTGCATGTCGGAACCCTGTTCGCAGTCTGCTGGTATTTCCGCAGCGATGTCGCGCTTGCGGTGCGCGGCATCCCCGAACTGCTGCGCTTGCGCGTCGAGACGCGCGCGGGGTTCCTGGCCTTCTGCCTCGCGGTCGCCACCATCCCGGTCGTCATCCTGGGGCTGGTCTTGAAGTTGCTGGGCGTGATCGAGATGATGCGCTCGATCGCCGTCATCGGCTGGGCCATGATCATCTTCGGCCTCGTGCTCTACGCCACCGACCGCCTTGGTGCCGAGACGCGCCGCGCCGAGGGCTGGACGCTCAGACACGCCTTCGTGCTGGGGCTCTGGCAGGCCGTGGCGCTCATCCCCGGCACCTCGCGCTCGGGCATCGTGATCTCGGGGGCGCGCGCGCTGGGCTATTCCCGCCACGATGCGGCGAAACTCTCGATGCTGATGTCGATCCCCACGATCATCGCCTCTGGCGCGCTGATGGGGTTCGATGTGGTGCGCATCGCCGATTGGCAGGCGCTGCGCGACGGGGCGATTGCCGCTTTCATCTCATTCTTCGCGGCCTGGGCGGCGCTGGTCTTCATGATGAAGCTTTTGCGCACGGTCAGCTTCACGCCCTATGTGATCTATCGCATTGCGCTTGGCGTGGTGCTGCTGTTCATCGCCTATGGCTGAGCGGCTTCATCTTGCCGGAAATACTCAACTCCGCGCTTGCGGCCCGGCTCAGCGCCGGACGGAGGCCGTGACGTAATTCACCGACAGGTCGCGCTCCGAGAGCGACCAGGACCAGCGCAGCTTGTCGAAGACGAAGCCCTTGCGGTCAACAGGCTCCAGCCCGGCCTTGCGGATCAGGTCGCACAGCTCGTCGGGGGTGATGAATTTCGACCATTCATGCGTTCCCTTCGGCAGCCAGCGCATGACATATTCCGCCCCGATGATCGCCATCAGATAGCTCTTGGGATTGCGGTTGATGGTGGAGCAGATCATCAGCCCGCCGGGCCTGAGCAGTTGCCGGCAGGCCGTCAGATAGCCGAGAGGGTCGGACACATGCTCGACCACTTCCATGTTGAGGACAACGTCGAACTGTTCGCCGGCTGCCGCCAGATCCTCGGCTGTCGTGTGGCGGTAGTCGATCTTCAGCCCCTCCTGTTCGGCATGGATCTGCGCCACCGGGATGTTGCGCGCGGCGGCATCCGCGCCGACCACATCGGCGCCCAGCCGCGCCATGGGCTCGGACAGCAGCCCGCCTCCGCAGCCGATATCCAGAAGCCGCAGCCCCGCAAAGGGCTGCGGCCCGGTCAGGTCGCGGTCGAATTCGGCGGCAATCTGTTGCGTTATGTAGTCCAGCCGACAGGGGTTGAGCATGTGCAGCGGCTTGAACTTGCCTTCCGGGTCCCACCATTCGGCGGCCATGGCCTCGAACTTCGCAATCTCGCCGGGGTCGATGGTTGAAACTGTCATGGGTCCTCTGCCTTTTTTGCATTGCGCCCCATGGCGGGGCATCCACTTGCGCTATATAGTCCGGTCCATGGACAAGTCGTCAGGACATGACACCGCAGCATCGGGTCTCTACCCGATTTCCGAGCCCTTCGACCAGAGGCTGGTCGATGCGGGCGACGGGCATCGTGTCTATGTCGAGCAATGCGGCCATCCGGCCGGCCTGCCGGTTGTGGTGCTGCATGGCGGCCCCGGGGGCGGGTGCAGCCCGACGATGCGGCGATTCTTCGACCCGTCGAGCTATCGTGTGGTCCTTTTCGACCAGCGCGGATGCGGACGATCGAAGCCCTCGGCCTCGGTCGAGGCGAACACGACGCACCACCTGATCGCCGATATCGAGCTGATCCGCGAGACCTTGGGCATCAGCCGCTGGATGGTCTTTGGCGGCTCCTGGGGGGCAACGCTGGCGCTGGCCTATGCGCAGGCGCATCCCGAGCGGGCGGCCTGCCTGGTCCTGCGCGGGGTGTTTCTGGGCACACGGGCAGAGTTGGCATGGTTCTATGGTGGCGGCGCGGCGCGGTTCTTTCCGGAACTCTGGACCCAGTTCACCCGCGCCATCCCCGAGGACGAGCGCCACGACCTGATCGCGGCCTATGCGAAGCGGCTTTTCAGCGGCAACCCGCATGAGGAAAACCGATATGCGCGCGCCTGGACCCGCTGGGAGAATGCGCTCGCCTCGATCGAGACGCGGGGCCTTGGCATGGGGGATGCTCCCAGCGATTATGCCCGTGCCTTTGCCCGGCTGGAGAACCATTATTTCAACAATGGCTGCTTTCTGGGCGAGGATGGCGCACTGATGCGCGGGCTCGAGCGGATGCAGGACATTCCCGGCACCATCGTGCAGGGGCGCTATGACATGATCTGCCCTCCGCATACGGCCTGGGAATTGCACGCGGCATGGGGGCGGTCGCGGCTGGAAATGGTGCCGGTCGCGGGACACGCGCTCTCCGAGCCGGGAATCAGCGCCGAGTTGCTGCGGGTGATGAACCATCTGCGTCATGACGCGCATCGGCTGGGGCTGTAGCGGCGCGCGCAAATCAGTCCTTGCGTTCGGAAGGCAAGCTGCCTATATCGCAGACAACAGCGGCGCCCTGCACTGCAGGGTTCCACCGGAAATCACAACGGGCCGCGCGGCCCGTTTTTTTGTTTTGCCCCCGGGAGGGCACATGTCTGACCTGATCGCCAAGACCAGCATGGACCAGCGGCTCGCCGCCATCGTGACCCCGGTCATCGAGGGGCTGGGGTTTGAACTGGTGCGCCTGCGCCTGATGGCTGGCAGGACGCGCACGCTCCAGATCATGGCCGACCGCGCGGAAGGCGGGATCGAGGTCGATGACTGCGCGGCCATCTCGACTGCCGTGTCCGCCGTGCTCGATGTCGAGGACCCGCTTGAGGATGCTTATACACTCGAGGTCTCCAGCCCCGGTATCGACCGGCCGCTCACCCGGCTGAAGGATTTTGCCGCATGGCAAGGCCATGAGGCACGCATCGAGACGACCGAGCTTATTGATGGCCGGCGACGCTTCAAGGGCGCGCTGGCCGGGGTCGAGGGCGACGAGGTGCTGATCGAGATCGAGGAAGGCGGCGAGGCTGTCACCATCGGGCTGCAATTCGACTGGCTGTCGGATGCGAAGCTGGTCCTGACCGATGCGCTGATCGACGAGATGCTGCGCGCCCGCAAGGCCAGCGGGGCGTTTGACGAGACCCAGTTTGACGAGATTGAAACCGAAGCGGACGCGCAGGACGCGCCCCATTCCGAGGAGTGAGAGATGGCAATCACCTCTGCCAACCAGCTTGAACTGCTGCAAACCGCCGAGGCCGTGGCCCGCGAAAAGATGATCGAACCCGAACTGGTCATCGAGGCGATGGAGGACAGCCTCGCGCGCGCTGCCAAGTCGCGCTACGGGGCGGAAATGGATATCCGCGTCAAGATCGACCGCAAAACGGGCGTGGCCAGCTTTTCCCGCGTGCGCACGGTCGTTGCCGATGAGGAGCTGGAAAACCACCATGCGCAGATGACGGTGGCGCAGGCGAAGCCCTATCTGGACGACCCGAAGGTCGGCGACGAGATCGTGGAGCGCGTGCCGCCGGTGGAACTGGGCCGGATCGCCGCGCAATCGGCCAAGCAGGTGATCCTGCAGAAGGTCCGCGAGGCCGAGCGCGACCGCCAGTACGAGGAATTCAAGGACCGCGCGGGCACGATCATAAACGGTGTCGTCAAGCGCGAGGAATATGGCAACATCATCGTCGATGTGGGCCGGGGCGAGGCCGTGTTGCGGCGCAACGAGAAGATCGGCCGT
>SKYA01000184.1 GCA_007128135.1 Paracoccaceae bacterium
CCCGAGCCCTGATGATCTGCCCCGTCATCCCCATTCCCCGCCGTCCCGCCATGGCGGCGGGTCAGCAACTGTTCCTTCACTGACACATACCGGAGGCCCACATGCCTGACTCCGTCCGAAGCTATGGCCATTTCCGCGACGTCCCCGAGGCGGAATCGCGCTGGAAGAACTTCTCGCCCGCCGAGATTGCCTGCCGCGGCACCGGCCAGCTGAAGCTGCACCCCGAGGCGCTGGACAGGCTACAGGCGCTGCGCGATCGTCTGGGCAAGCCGCTGATCGTGCGCTCGGCCTATCGCTCGCCCGCGCACAACCGGGCCGTCAAAGGTGCGCCGCGTTCCAAACACATGGACGGGACGGCCTTCGATATCGCCATGTCGAACCACGACCCCGCAGCCTTCGCCGAGGCCGCCCGCGCAGTGGGGTTTCTGGGCTTCGGCACCTATCCGCGCTCGGGCTTCATGCATATCGACCTCGGCCCCGCGCGTCAGCGGGGCGAGCGCTTCCCGGTGCGCGCAGTTCCATTTGCCGCCAAGGCGCCGCCCGTGCGCGAGGCACTGGCCGACAGCCGCACGCTGTGCGGGACCGGTGCGGCCGGGGTGGCGACCGTCGGTGCCGCCGGGGTCGAGGTGGCGCGAGAGGTGCTGGCAGAGGCGCAGGGCGCCGTCCTGCCGCTGGTGCCATATCTGGACACCCTGCGCTGGCTGTTCATCGCTGTGGCGCTCGGTGGGATCGGGGTCACGATCTACGCCCTCGACGATTGGAAGCAATGGCGTCAATAATTTGGGGCGCCCTGCCGACCAAGACCCGAATGCTTCGGTCGGTGTTTGGGAACCTGACGAGAGTAGGAGGCCCCGGTAATTATCGGCCTGCATGCTGGCAGTCAGTGCCCGATGCCAACGCCCATTGGCTTGAGCAGCATCCACAGTGCCATGCCGATCATCATCAGGTTCTCGGTGAGCGAGACAAACCCCAGTGGCACGTTGCTGTCGCCGCCGACGCAGGCGCATTTCAACTCGCGTCGGTCTATATATACCGCCTTGTAGACCGACACCGCGCCGATAGTGCCGATCGTGAGCGCAACCGGGATCGATAGCCACATCAGCGCGCCCGCGACCATCAGAACACCCGCCAGCCCCTCGGCGAAGGGGTAGACATAACCGTATCGAACCCAGCGCTGCGCCAGGAGGTCGTAGTTGAGGAACATCGTCGCGAAGCTTTCGATGTCCTTCAGCTTCTGGAGCGCGAGCAGGCACATCGAGATGGCGATGAACCATTCCGCCGCCGCCACCGTCACGAGACTGCCGTAGAAGGCCCAACTGGTCGCCAGCGCCATCGCTGCGGCCATGGCGAAGAGGGCGATGACCGGCGTGTAGGTGACCGCATCCTCGTCCTTCACCTCCTTGCCCAGGAAGCGCAGGAGGTCTTCGTAGCCGCCGATGCGCTGGCCGTCGACGAACACCTGCGGCGTCGTCTTGATATTGTGGCGCGCCTTGAACGCTTCGATCTCGTCTCGCGAGGTGAGGGTATGATCATCGACCTCAAAGCCCTCGCGACGAAGGAGATCGCGGGTCTTCAGGCCATAGGGGCAGATGTGCTCGTCCGTCTCCATCCGGTGAAGCTCGGCGCGGCGGGAGGCGCTATCAGGCATGTCGGTCTCCTTACGCAGTTTCCTGGTGGCTGCGACGGAGCCGACTCGCGGATCCGCGCTTGCTTGGGTCAATCGGTGTCACCGCTCTGCAAGCCAGCTTGCGTGGAAGATCCCGCCCCAGAAGATCGATGATCGGGAAAAGACCTTCCTCAAGCATGCCGAGTGGCTTCTCAGGACGGGACGCGCTACAATATCAAAATCCACGTTACACAAAGGAACGTTGCCGCGAAAAGAATGTTCCACTGATACTGTCAGTGCAACGAAACGGTTTGTTCGCCCTGCAGAATGCCCTCACGATCCGGGCGGCCCAGCACATAACCTACCTCGTGGACCGCGCCGTTCACGTTGGGGGGCTCGACCGTGATGGGGCGGACTTTGCGTAAAGAACGGGGCGGGTTGCACCCTTTGATATCAATAAGATGCTGAGGCTGATCTAGCGCAAGGACGGATGGCAGCGTGCAAGACTTTGATGCAGCTTTCAGCAGAGGAACGCTATACATGCCTGAGACACAAAATCTTTCACTACCTCTCGTCGAACTCGCGCGCGCTGTTGACCAGCCGGCCCGAGCATCTACCTGGCGCCGAACATGTCACCAAGGCCGAGGCCGACGCGGATGACTGAGTTCAGGAAGGTTGACACCGTCATCGTCGGGGCGGGTAGCGCGGGCCTGTCCGCCCTGCGCGAGGTGCGTCGCTACACCGACGATTTCCTGCTGATCAATGACGGCCACTGGGGAACGACCTGTGCTGCTGTCGGCTGCATGCCGTCCAAGGCGCTGATCGAGGCTGCCAATGCCTTTCACCGGCGCCATGCGTTCGACGCATTTGGCATCCGCGGTGCTGACAGTTTGCGTGCCGATATCCCCGCCGCTTTGGCGCGGGTGCGAAAGATGCGCGACGGTTTCGTGAAAGGGCCGGAATCCGTGCCCGTCGAACTGGGCGAACGGGCCATATCTGGGCGCGCGCGGCTCGAGGGACCCGGTCGCCTTATAGTCAATGGCCTGCAGATCGAGGCACGCGCCATCATTCTCGCCCCCGGCAGCCGCCCTGTCGTGCCGGGTTCGTGGGCCGATTTCGGCGACAGGATCCTCACCACGGACAGCCTGTTCGAGCAGACCGACCTACCGCGCCGCATCGCTGTTATCGGCATGGGGGCAATCGGGGTCGAGATTGCTCAGGCGCTGGCGCGGATGGGGCTGGCGGTCGGCGGTTTCGACACGGTAGACGGGCTGGCCGGGATCGACGATGCGCAGGTGCTGGCAGCCTTTCGTCCACTGATCGCGGCCGAGATGGACCTGCATCTCGGTGCGCCGGCAGAGTTGGAGCAGGCAGGCGACGCCATCCGCGTGACCGGTGCGGGTGGCAGCGTCACCGTCGATGCAGTGCTCGCGGCGGTCGGGCGGCGCCCCAACATCGACAACCTCGGATTGGAGACGCTTGGCGTTCCGCTCGACAACAAGGGCATGCCCGAGATCGATCCGGCGACCCTGCGCATCGGTACCTTGTCCGTGTTTCTGGCAGGCGACGCCAACGGTTTCCGCGCCATGCTGCACGAGGCCGCAGACGAGGGGCACATCGCCGGGCGAATGGCTGCGCCGGACGCCTCTGGTGACGGGCTATGCAGACGCACGCCGCTTTCCATCGTGTTCTCGTCGCCGCAGGTCGCGCGGGTCGGGCCGCCGCTGTCACAACTGGGGGACATCGATGTCGTCTCAGGGACGATGGAGTTCGCGAACCAAGGTCGGGCGCGCATGGCGCTGACCGCAGCTGGCTTGCTGCGCATCCATGCCGAACGCGACAGCGGCCGACTTCTGGCCGCCGAGATGTGTGTGCCATCCGGTGAACATCTCGCGCATCTTCTGGCTCTCGCCGTGGAACGCAGGATGACGGTCGCAGACATGCTGGCGATGCCGTTCTATCACCCCGTCCTCGAAGAGGGGCTGCGCACAGCTCTGCGCGATCTCGCAAAAGGCGTTGCGGGTGACGGCGGATCAGACCTGTCGGACTGCCGGGCGATCGGCTTCGATGCGCTGGATTGAAGGCAGGATGGGACTGGCGCGAATCCGCGCTCTACAGGAAAGATCTATTGGTGGGGAACGACGCCCCGGCAGATCAGAAGAAGTGCTGCAGTAGCGCGCCCATTTCAGAGCAGTCCATTTTCCGAATTTCCTGGCGCCAGGTGTTCAGTCCCGGCATCTGGTGGATCGGGTTGACGATGGATTTGTTCGGCTCTGAAGTCCAGACCTTTCAGATGTATTCGTAGGGTGTGAGGCCGCTCAGTGTCTTGAGCCGACGCGCGGAATTACAGGCGGCGATGAAGTCTGCGAGGTGCGCCCGGAGCTGGTC